>CAZCJG010000038.1:0-19572 GCA_964498575.1 uncultured Anaerolineales bacterium
GGACGAGAAGTCCCAGCTCCAGAACCGCAAGAAGGCACTGCAAGTCCTGCGCGCGCGGCTATTCGAGATCGAGGAGCAGAAGCGCCAGGCCGAGCTCGGCGCCGAGCGGCGCAGCCAGGTCGGCAGCGGTGAGCGCTCGGAGAAGATCCGCACCTACAACTTCCCCCAAAGCCGCGTCACCGACCACCGCATCGGGCTGACCAGCCACAACCTCGACGGCGTGCTGGCCGGCGACTTGGGTGCCTTCATCGACGCCCTGGCCGCCGCGGACCGAGCCGCCCGCCTCGAGGCATCGCGCAACGGGCAGGCTTGAGCACGGACCCCACCGTCGCCATCGCCCTGCGCTCGGCGGCGGCCGCGCTCGCCGGCTCCGCGACGCCCGAGCTGGACGCCGAGCTCCTGCTCGCCCATGCCCTTGGCCTCTCCCGCGCCGCCCTCCTCGCCTGCGGGCGCGATCCCCTGCCCGAGCCCGCCCGATCCGCCTTCGACACCCTGGTCGCGCGCCGCGCCGCTGGCGAGCCCGTGGCTTACGTCACCGGCCAGTCCTGGTTCTACAGCCTGAACCTGCGCGTCACGCCGGCGGTGCTGATCCCACGACCGGAGACGGAGGGCCTGGTGGAGTGGGCGCTGGCGTGGGTCAAGCGGCGCAGGTCGGTGGCGGGGGACAGTCCTCTCACGCTCGTCGACATCGGCACCGGCTCCGGTGCCGTCGCTCTGGCACTCGCCGCAAACATCCCTGTCGATGTGGCCGAGATCCACGCGACCGAGATCTCGCCCGCGGCGCTGGAGGTGGCCCGGTATAACGCGGCGCGGCTCGGACTGGCCGAGCAGGTCACGTTTCATTGTGCGGACCTCCTGCCACCCGCGCCGCCCGGACCGCCCGCGTTTAACCTGATCGTGGCCAACCTGCCCTACGTCGGGCTGGACGAGCTGGGCGACGTCGCGCCGGATGTCTACCAGTGGGAGCCGTATGGGGCACTGTTCGCCGGAGCGGATGGCCTGGCGGAGATCCGCCGACTGCTGTCGACCTTGCCGGGAAGGCTGCATCCAGGCGGCGCGGCCGGTGTCGAGATCGGCTGGCGCCAGGGACCGGCGGTCGTGGCGCTGGCGCAAGCCGCCTTCCCGGTGGCGGGCGTCGTCTTGCTGCGGGACCTGGCGGGGCTCGACCGGATCGTCACGGTGCAGACCTAGGCGCGGGCGGATGACCGGCATCGAGGGATCTCCCCCGCCGCGCCTCACCATCGGCATCGACGCCAGCCGCGCCTTCGGGCCGCGCCAGACCGGCACCGAGCGCTACGCGACCGCGCTGATCGAGCGGCTGGTCGCCGCCGGCGGCCACGACTATCGCCTGTACTTCCGAGACGCGCCGCTGGCATCACCTCCCGAAGGCGCGGACATCCGCGTGCTGCCCGCGCCCCGTTTGTGGACGCACACGCGCCTGGCGGCCGAGCTGTGGCGGCATCCGCCCGACCTGCTCTTCGTGCCGGCGCACGTGCTGCCGCTGATCTGCCGGCCGCGCGCGGTGGTGACGGTGCACGACCTGGGCTACCGGATGTTCCCCGCGGCTCACCCCTGGTCCCGGCGCGCTTACCTGGACTGGACCACGCGCCGCCATGCCCGCCGCGCCGCGCACCTGATCGCCGACTCCGCCGCCACCCGCGACGACCTGGTGCGGCACTACGCGGCCGACCCGGCGCGGATCACGGTGGTGCACTTGGCGGTCGAGCCCGAGCTGCGGCCCGCGCCGCCCGAGGCCATCGCCGCGGTCCGCGCCAAGCTCGGGCTCGCGCCGGACCAGCCCTACGTCCTGCATGTCGGCACGCTCCAACCCCGCAAGAACCTCCCGCGCTTGCTCGAAGCCTTCGCGGTCGTCGCGGCGGGGTTGCCTGAGCTGTGCTTGATCCTGGCCGGTGCCGCGGGCTGGGGGAAGGCGGATTTGCCGGCCCGGGCGCGGCGCCTGGGGATCGCCGAGCGCGTGATCCTGCCGGGCTACCTGCCGCGCTCGGAGCTGCCGGCCCTGTACAGCGGCGCGCAGGCCCTGGTCATGCCCAGCTCGTACGAGGGCTTCGGCCTGCCGGTGATCGAGGCGATGGCCTGCGGCACCGCGGTGGCGTGTAGCGACTCGTCCAGCCTGCCCGAGATCGCGGGCGGCGCCGCGTTGCTCTTCGATCCGCTCGACACGGCGGCGATCGCCCGCGCGCTGCGTCGCTTGATCGAGGACGCCGAGCTGCGTTCCAGCCTGGCCAAGGCCGGTCCGGCGCGCGCGGCGACGTTCACCTGGGACCGCTGCGCGCGCGAGACGCGGGCGGTGCTGGAGCGAGCGGCGCTAGAACGGGGCGCCTTGGAGCAGGGGACATGTCTCCACCCGTGATCGCGCCGCCCGCGCCCGCCGCGCCCCGCCTCCTCGCGGTCAAGCTGGCCGACTTCGGCGACGCGCTCCTGACCACGCCCGCCCTCGGGGTGATCCGCCGGGCGCTGCCGGCCGCCCGCATCGACGTCCTGACGACCCCGATCGGTGCCATCGCCTACCGTCATGTCGGCCTGGTCGACGAGATCCTGACCTTCGAGAAGTCCGCCTACGATCGCCCCGCCGCCGGCCTGCGCCGCCCCCTGGCGCCGCTCGGGCTCGGGCGGGTGCTCCGCGCGCGCCGCTACGACGCCGTCGCGCTCTTCCACCACCTGACCACGCGCTACGGCGCGGTCAAGCACGCCTCGCTCGTGCTGTCGACCGGCGCGCCGATCCGGGCTGGACTCGCCTGGCCGGGAGCGCGCCGGGCCTGGTTCCTCAGCCACGCGGCGGTCGACCTCGGCTACGACCGGGCGCATGTGGTCGAGTCCGGCCTGGCGGTCGCGGGGGCGCTGCTCGCGGCGCTGGGCATGGCGCCGGAGGCCATCGCCGCGGCCGATCCGCAGGCCGAGCGCCGGCTGACTTTCGTGCCGGGACCCGCGGCCGAGGCGGCGGCGGAACGACTGCTGTCGGCTTCGGGGCCCTGGGATCGGGCCGCCCCGGCGTCGCCCGGTGGAGGCGGCCGCGGGCCGCTGGTCGCCATGCATCCCGGCACCGGCGCCTACAGCCCGGCCCGGCGCTGGTCGCCCGCGGGCTTCGCCGAGGTCGCCGAGGGTCTGGCCGCGCGCGGGGCGAGCGTAGTCGTGGTCGGGACCGCGGCGGATGGTACGAGCGAGATGATCGCGCGCTGCCGGGCGCCGCTGCGGGACCTGACCGGCCAGACCGACCTGCCCACCTTGGCGGCCGTGCTGGGGCGGATGGACCTGCTCGTCGGCAACGACAGCGGGGTGATGCACCTGGCGACGGCGATGAGCACGCCGGTGGTCGCGGTCTTCGGCCCGTCCAACCCGGTCGCCTGGGGACCCTGGTGGCCCGGCGTCGACGTGGCCGGGCGCCCGTCGCCCTCGCCGCACCGCGTGGTGGCGTTGGACCTGCCGTGCCGGCCCTGCTTCTACGTCGGCCACCGCCTCGGCGCACCGCAGGGCTGCCCTACGCGTGACTGCCTGGCCTGGCTGCCCCCGGCGCGGGTGCTCGCCCCGGCGATCGACGCGCTGGGAGCGGCGACCACTGGCACCGGCTCAGACGCACGGGATCACGCTGTGCCTCAAGTCGGCTGAAGCACCGCCACGACCGCGGCAGCGCGGGCGGCTTGCTCCTTGTCGAAGGTCACCAGCGTCTCGCCCAGGGCCGCGGCTAGAGCGACGAAGACGGAATCGCAGCCCTTGATGCGCTGCTGGGCGGCGATGATCGCTGCCTGCTGGGCAAGCGACGGACCGATGGGCACAAGCTCGATCAGCCCGGCACTTGTCAGCGCTTGCACGGCATGCATCGCCAGGACGGGATTGCCCTTTGCGCGCCCGAAAGCAGCACCCAGCTCCGCCGCCAGAATCCACGGCGACGAAATGCGTTCTCCGCGGCCAAGCGTTGATAGAAGCCAGGATCGAGCTGCCGTGAAATCTGGTGAATTCGGATCGATCGAGGCGACATAGACGCTGGTGTCCAGGACAGCCATCACTCTTCACTCCGATCATCCAGGAGCTGTTCCAGAAGCGTCTTCGAGCGGGTGAATTTGCCGACCTCCTTCGAGAGCTCGTCCAAGCCGGCAATGAAGGCCTCCGCCCGCGCCTGGCGCTCCCGCGCCTCGTCTTCCGGCGTGAACGGCCGGAGCACTGCCGCAGGTTTGCCGCGCACGGTGACGATATACTCCGCGTGCTCCTCGCGCACGGCCTTCACGATGCGTGTCGCGTTGTTCTTGAGCTCGCGCACGCCGATCTCGGTTGACATGTCGACCTCCTGATCGCTGTCCCGGCCATGTGGCCACTTGAATGGGCCACAGTATAGCCATCAGAAGGCGAGGTGTCAAACCGCCTTGTTGCCGGGGCGAACCTCCGCCCCGCGCCGATCAGCCCTCTACCCGCGATTCCTCGTCCGCCTCCCGCACCCCGAGGGCGATCTCCAGCCGCGTCATCGCCTCCGCGCCTTCATCGGTCTCGTCCTCGTGCCCGAGGAGGTGCAGCAGTCCGTGGACCGCGAGCAGCTTGAGCTCGTCCGCGAGCGCATGACCGGCACGTGCCGCGCCGGCCCGCGCCTGCGCCACCGAGATCACGATGTCGCCGAGGTAGGGCGGCTCGCCGGGCGGCAGGTCGGCGGGATCGGCGGGGAAGGACAGCACGTCGGTCGGCTTGTCCTGGCCGCGGTAGGCCCGGTTGAGCGCGTGGAGCTCGGCGTCATCGGTGAGGACCAGCGCGATCTCGGCCTCGGTCGGCACCGCCAGCGCGTCCATGGCGGACGCCAGGGCGGTGCTGGCCGCTGCCGCCTCGCCCGCGGTGCCGCAACCTGGCTTGTGGTGCATGACGATGGGGCGGGCCGAGCGCAAGTCGTCGCCTATATTGGGTGATCGAGTAGGATCCGGGGCGCGTCGTGACATGGGGTGGATCGTGTTGAGCAGGGTTGTGCCTGGGAGCGCCGGCGACTCGCCGGCTCGCACGGTGCCGGCGAGCCGCCGACCCTCCCGCACGCTAGCCCGCGAGCTTGATCGGCTTGGGGCGGCGGACCGGCTCGACGCCGGCAGGGTATTGGACGCGCGGGTGGTACATGCTGCGCAGGGTCTGGACGAAGGCGCGGCGGATGCGCTGCAGGTCGCCGAGCGTTAGGTCGCTGTCGTCGAGCTGGCCGGCCTCCAAGCGCGCGTTGATGATCTCCTCGACGATCGCGTCGATTTCGTCGACCGAGTGCGGGCTTTCGGCGCGCACGGTCGCCTCGGTGGCGTCGGCGAGCATGAGAAGCGCGGTCTCGCGCGACTGGGGGCGCGGGCCGGGGTAGCGGAAGGTAGCCTCGTCGACCGCCTCCACCCCGGCCTGCCGCACGGCGGTCCGGTAGAAGTACTCCGACCGCAGCGTGCCCTGATGCTGCCAGATGAAGTCGATCACCGCCTCCGGCAGGCCATGCTTGCGCGCCAGCTCGGCGCCTTCCGGCACGTGGCCGATGATGATCCGCGCGCTGGTCGCCGGGTCCAGCCCTTCGTGCGGGTTGATGCCGGCGAGCTGGTTCTCGACGAAGAAGTAGGGCCGCAACAGCTTGCCGATATCGTGGTAGTAGGCGCCGACCCGCGTCAGGAGCGCGTCGGCGCCGATGGCGGTGGCGGCGGCCTCGGCCAGGTTGGAGAGCACGATCGAGTGCTGGTAGGTGCCCGGCGCCTTGAGCTGCAGCTCGTGCAGCAGCGGGTGGTCGGGCCGCATCAGCTCGAGGAGCTGGATCGACGTGGTCATGCCAAACAGCGCGCCGGCGGCGACGATCCCCAGCCAGGTCAGGCCGGCCGCGAGCGCCGCGTTGACCAGCGCCACGCCGGCCAGCGCGGGCAGCCGGCCGATGTCCAGCGTCGGGCCGATCAGCTCGAAGCCGACGATCATGGCCAGGTCGACCACGGCGACCACCAGCGCCGCCGCCAGGAAGGCCTTGAGCCGCTCCACCCGCCCCAGCGCCACCGCGCCGGCCAGGCTGCCCAGGAGGACGAAGCAGGCCGTATCCAGGTGCGGCCCGCCGATCAGCCCGATGGCGACGGCGAGCAGGATGGACGCCAAGATGCCGGTCTCGATGCCCAGCAGCACCGCGATCGCCATGCCGGCGGCCGCGGCGGGATAGGCGAAGACCAGGAGCGGCTCCTGGGCCGCGACGACGAAGCGCGCGCCGAAGGTGAAGGCAAGGATCAAGATCACGACCAGCGCCAGCGGCCGGGTGCGGTGCCAGAAACGGGGATGGAAACGCGCCAGGATCGCCGCCAGCACGGCGACCAGGGTCAGCGACAGGAGGGCCATCGCCAGGGCGCTGCGCCAACTGAAGCCGCCGGGGCTGAGGCCAGCCTGCTCGATCGCCTCGATGTGCGCAGCGGTCAGGCGCTCGCCCTGCCGCACGATCGTCTCGCCGCGAGCGTAGGCGACGCGCGTGACGGCGGTCGCCGCGCGCGCGGCCTCGCGGCGGTCGGCGGTGCGCTGGGCGTCCATCACCGCGTTGGGGGCGACGAAGCGGGCGGCGATGTCCGCGATAAGCTGGGCCTCGGTGGTAACGATGCGCGGGTCGACTTTCTCGATCAGCCCCTCGATCACCGTCGCGCGGTTGTCCTCGCGCACCTGCTGGCGCATCGCCTGGGCGACCACCAAGCCGACCTCGCTCTGCACCTGCAGCCAGGCTTCGGCGTCCAACGCGCCGTCGGGACCGAGCCCGAGCATCTGGTCGATCTGGGTTGACTGGAGCCCGGCGAGCTCGGGGATGTCGGCCAGCCACGCGCGCTTGCCATCCGCGGTTTCGGCCGAATCCGGCTGCTGGCGCAGCAGGCTGACGTGCTGCATCACGTCGCGCACCCGATCGAGCTGGGCCTCGACCGCGGCCTGGTCGATCGTATACACCGGTGGGACCCGCGCGGCGTTCGCCTCGCGCGCCTCGTCGGTGCGCACTTTGCTCTCGTAGTCCAGCGGCCGCGGCGCCTCGAAGTCCCGCGGGCTGGGCTGGCCGGGCGCCAGCGCCGCGGCGCCGGCGGTCAGCGGCACGCTGAGGCAGGCGGTCAGGCCGCCGACGAGCAGCAGGCCGAGCAGCGGCCCCGCATGCTCGGGCGCGCCGAGCCAGCGCCGGGCACGCGCGCGTCGGGGCGGGGCGCCGGCGGTCGAAGAGGGTCCCATGGCGCCCTAGATGATATCACGGCAAGGTCCAAGCAAGCGTCATGGCTGGATGACGCAGAGCGCGTGGCGGATCTCGCCCAGGTGGTAGGCGGTGTGGGCGACCACGGCGATCGCCCCGCCGATCTTGCGGTCGGTGTCCCAGCTCGTCTCCTCGCTCACCAGCGCCTGGATGCGCTGATAGCCGGCGCGGAGCTCGGCCTGGATCGCCGCCCACTCGTCGGCCGTGACGGCGCTGGTCGTGCGCCAGATCTCGTCCCAGTCTGCCGGTCCGGCGAGCGTGCCGCGCGCATACTGCTCGACCACGTCCAGGTAGAAAGCGACGTGCTTGACCTGCGCGGCGATAGTGGCGCAGCGCGGCGAGATCGGCCGCGAGGCCTCGTCGGACGAGATCGTCGCCAGCGTCTCGAACAGCGAGGTGCCGCGGTCCAGGAAGGCGCCGTGCACGTTGTCGAAGGCCTCGTCCAGGAGGCCGAGGACGGCGTCGCGGAAGAGCGCGGGGTCGATGGAAGTGGTCATGGCGTGCTCCTTGATGCAAGCGGCGGACCCCGGCGGTGCCGCCGCATCGATGGGGCGGCGCCGCCGCGCCGATCGGGCGGAATCCTAGCTCATCAGGGCCAGATCCGGGTCCGACTGGAACACCCGCTCCTTCGGCCGGTTGACGTTCTGCACGCTGATCGCCGCGGCCAGCTTCTGGGCGACGTCGGTCAGCGCCATCGCCGCGGCCGACTCGGGATGCGAGGCGACGATCGGCACGCCGGTGTCACCGGCGATGCGGACGTCCGGATCGATCGGCACCGCGCCGAGGTAGGGCACGCCCATCTGCTCGGCGACGAGCTGGCCGCCGCCGCGGCCGAAGATGTCGTAGACCTTGCCGGTGTCCGGCGCGACGAAGCCGCTCATGTTCTCGACCACGCCCAGCACCGGCACGTCGATCTGTTCGAGCTGGAACATCGCGATGCTCTTGACCACGTCGGCCATGCTGACCGCCTGGGGCGTGGTGACGACCAGGGCGCCGGTCAGCGGGATCGCCTGCGCCAGCGAGAGCTGGACGTCGCCGGTGCCCGGCGGCAGGTCGATGATCAGGTAATCCGAATCGCCCCAATCGACGTCGCCGAGGAGCTGGCGAATCGCCCCGTGCAGCATCGGCCCGCGCCAGACCAGCGGCTGGCGCGCGTCGACCAGGAAGCCGATCGACATCATCTTCACCCCGTGCCGCTCGATCGGCGCGATCCGCTTGCCGTCGCGCGACATCGGCCGCGCGCCGGTGGCGCCCATCATCAAGGGGATGTTGGGGCCGTAGACGTCGGCGTCCAGCAGGCCGACACTCGCCCCTTGCCGGGCGAGGGCGACCGCCAGGTTGACCGCCATCGTGCTCTTGCCCACACCGCCCTTGCCGCTGCCGACGGCGATCGCGTTGCGCACCCCCACGTCCACCCGGCTGGTCAGCCGGTTGTCGCGCGGCACCTGGGCGTCCCAGGCCAGCTCGATCACCTCGACGCCGGGGATCCGCCCGACCGCGGCCCGGCAATCCGCCTCGATCTGGCTCTTCAGCGGGCAGGCCGGCGTGGTCAGGACCACGGTGAAGCCCACACGGCCGCCGTCGATGGCGATGTCGCGGATCATCCCCAGGCTGACCAGGTCGCGGTGGATCTCGGGGTCGTTGACCGTCGAGAGCGCGCGGATCACCTGCTCCTCGGTCACGGTCTCGGTCGTAGCGGCGGTCTTCTTGCCCAGGTTGAACATGGTGTGCAATCCCCTTTCAAGCGGTTCTCAAGCTGGCTGGCATCCGGTGTCGATTCTAGCCGACCGCCCGGCGCGGCGCAATGTCCGGCGTCAGGTGGAGCGCGCCATTCGTCGGCGCCGGCTAGGCTGAGGCGATCCGGCGTGATAGAATTGCCGGCGAAAGGAGCAACCGATGGCCATTCCGGCGGATGTCAGGGTCGACTACACGCCCGAGGAGTACCTCGCCCTTGAGCGCGAGGCCGAGTTCAAAAGCGAGTACATCGACGGCGAAATCATCGCGATGAGCGGGGGGAGCTCGAGACACTCGCTCCTCAAGGTCGCGCTGACGCGCATTGTCGATACCCAGCTTTTGGGTAAACCCTGCATGACCTTCGACAGCGACTTGCGCGTCTATGTCGACGCCCGGATGTACACCTACCCAGACTTGAGCGTCGGCTGTCCAGAGCTTGAGTTCGATTCGGACGTGGGAGATAATTTCCAGAACCCGATCGTGATCGTCGAGGTTCTTTCGCCCTCGACGGAGAAGCTCGATCGGCGCACGAAGTTCCGCCGGTATCGCCTGATGTCCTCGCTGAAGCAGTATGTCTTGGTCAGCCAGGACGCACCCTATGTCGAGGTCTTCACCCGCGAGGGCGACATGTGGACCTATACCGACTTCGCCGGTCTGGATGCAAGGGTCCACCTCGCCTCTATCGACTGCACGATTGTGCTGGCCGATCTCTACAGCCGAGTCCGGTTCGAGCCTACCGTAGAGGAACCGGACGAAGAAAGTCCAGACGGGATGCCGGTAAGCCCATGACCCTCGTCACCCCCGACCAGATCGAAACCGGCCGGCCGCTGCCCTTCCGCCATCGCCGCCCGCCCTGGCTGAAGGTGCGCGCGCCCTGGGGCGAGACCTTCCAGGAGGTCTACGGCCTGGTCCGCGCCGAGAAGCTGCACACGGTGTGCGAGGAGGCGCGCTGCCCGAACATCGGCGAGTGCTGGGGGGCGGGCACGGCGACCTTCCTGATCCTGGGCGACACCTGCACCCGGAGCTGCGGCTTCTGCGCGATCAAGACCGGCCGGCCGGGGGTGCTGGACCTGATGGAGCCCGAGCGCGTCGCGCGGACGATCCAGCGCATGGACCTGACCCACGCCGTGATCACCTCGGTCAACCGCGACGAGCTGCCCGACGGCGGCGCGGCGATCTTCGCCCGCACCATCCTGCGCACCCGGGCGCTCTCACCGGGCTGCTCGATCGAGGTGCTGATCCCGGACTTCCGCGGCGTCCGCAGTGCCCTGGAGGCCGTGATGGCGGCGCGGCCGGAGATCCTCAACCACAACATGGAGACCGTCCCGCGCCTCTACCGCACCGTCCGCCCGCAGGCGATCTACCCGCGCTCGCTGGACGTGCTGCGCTGGGCCAAGGAGCTCGACCCGAGCGTGCTGACCAAGTCCGGCATCATGGTCGGCCTGGGCGAGACCTGGGAGGAGATCGAGGCCTTGTTGCGGGACGTCGTGGAGATCGGGGTGGACATCCTCACCGTCGGCCAGTACCTCCGCCCGACCGAGGCGCACCTGCCGATCATCCGCTACTACGCGCCCGAGGAGTTCGACCGCATCCGCGAGCGCGGCCTCGATCTCGGTCTGCGCTGGGTCGAAGCCGGCCCCCTGGTCCGCAGCTCCTACCACGCCGAGCAGCAGGTCGCCCGGCTGAGCGCGCGCAGCCCGCACGGTGCGCAGGCCTGACGCGAGCGAGCGCAGCGCCCGCGTATGCCCCCCCGCATCGACCTCCACACCCATACCACGGCTTCGGACGGCGCGCTCGCGCCCGCGGACCTGGTCGCGCTGGCCGCCGCACAAGGGGTGACGCACCTGGCGATCACCGACCACGACACCACGGCGGGCCTGGCCGAGGCGATGGACGCGGCGCTGGTGCATGGCCTGACGCTGATCCCCGGCATCGAGCTCTCGACCGAGCACGGTGACGGCCAGACCGACATCCTGGGCTACCACTTCGATCCGGACTCGACCGATCTCCAAACGACCTTGCGCCGCATCCAGGAAGCGCGGGCGACGCGGGCGGCGGCAATGGTCGAGAAGCTGCAAGCCCTGGGCGCGCCGATCACCCTGGCGGATGTCCAGGCGCTGGCCGGCGAAGGCGGCGTGATCGCCCGGCCGCACGTCGCGCGGGTCCTGGTCGCGGCGGGCTTCGTCCAGGATGTCGGCGAAGCCTTCCGCCGCTACATCGGGCGCGGCGGCCCCGCCTACGCCCATCGCTTCAAGCTGAGCCCGACCGACGCCTGCCGCCTGATCCGCGCCGCCGGCGGCGTACCCGTGGTCGCCCACCCCGTGCCGCCGGACAATCCCTTCAGCGACCCCAAGCGCCTGCGCACCTTCCTGCCCGCGCTGGTCGAGGCCGGCCTCGGCGGCCTGGAGTGCTACTACCCGCGCTACATCGGGCGGGTTAACCGCTGGCTTGGCGCGCTGGCCTGGCACTTCAAGCTGGTGCCGACGGGCGGCACGGACTACCACGGGCCGTGGCGTGATGGACCGCTGCCCGGCGGGGTGGACGTGCCGCCGGACACCGCCGGGCGGTTGCTCGACGCCAGCCAACATCCTGTCGGCCCCTTGCAGCTTACGCTCGATAAGTTCCCGAGCCCGACTATGTCCGTCGATCAGCCTTCCGTCGATCCACCATCCGTCGGTCAGCCGGACTCCGCCGACCGGCCGATTCCTGAAGAGGCATAGCGACATGCTCGTCCTCGGCATCGAGACCTCGTGCGACGAGACCGCCGCGGCGGTGGTCGACGACGGCCGGATTGTCTGCTCGAACGTCGTCGCCAGCCAGGTCGAGCTGCACGCGCGCTACGGCGGCGTCTTCCCGGAGATGGCCTCACGCCAGCACATCCGCGACATCACGCCGGTGATCGAGCAGGCGATGGCCGTCGCGCGGGCGGGCTGGGACGACCTGGACGCGATCGCGGTGACCTACGGTCCCGGACTCGCCGGCTCGCTGCTGGTCGGCCTGAACGTCGCCAAGGGCCTGGCGATGGCGCGCGGGCTGCCGCTGGTGGGGGTGAACCACATGGAAGGGCACCTGTACTCCAACTGGCTGCATGTCGGGGGGCGGATGCGGGTGGCGGGGGATGTCTCCGCGCCCGGGGCTGTTTATACGCTCGGTGCCGATGATGTTGCAACCCTCGGTGGCCACGATCTCCTCACCGATCCACGGGTTCCCTGGCCCGACGATCCACCCTTTCCGCACCTGCTCCTGACCGTGTCCGGCGGCCACACCGAGCTGGTGCATGTACGCGGCCATGGCGACTATGCCCTGCTCGGCGCGACGCGCGACGACGCGGCGGGCGAGGCCTTCGACAAGGCGGCGCGGATGCTCGGCCTGGCCTATCCCGGCGGCCCGGAGATCGAGCGCGCGGCGGCGGGCGGCGATCCTGACGCGATCCGCTTCCCGGTCGCGGAAGTCGCCGGTTCACCCCTGGACTTCAGCTTCAGCGGCCTGAAGACCGCCGTGCTGCGCCAGGTGCAGGCGGACGAGGCGGCCGGGCACACGGTGCGCGTCGCCGACATCGCGGCTGGCTTTCAAGCGGCGGTGGTCCGCGCTCTGGTCGGCCGGGTCCGGCGCGCGCTGAGCACGGTTCCGGCCAAGGCAGTCCTGATCGCCGGCGGCGTCTCGGCCAACACGGCGCTGCGGGATGCCCTCGCGGAGGCGGTGGACTACCCGCTATTCATCCCGCCGCTGGCGCTCTGCACCGACAACGCGGCGATGATCGCCGCGGCGGGCAGCTTCGCCTTCGCGCGCGGGCGGCGCGATGGGTTGGATCTGGAAGTGGCGCCGGGGCTGGGGATGTAGACCTAGACCTCCGCCTACCCCCCATCGCCCTCGCGTGCGAGGATCGATCGTGTCTCGCGCAGGGCCAAGAAGGGCAGGTAGGCCGGGCGCGGCGTGCTCACCCCGGTCGGCGTCGGCTCGATCGGCGTGGCCGACCGCGTCGGCGTGCGGGTGCGGGTCGGCGAGGGTGTGGCGGACGGCGCCGGCGTCGTGGGCGCGGGTGTTGTAGGCGTCGCCGTCGTCCCCCCCGGCGTCGCGGAAGGCGCGTTCGCGTCGGCCAGCCGCAGCACCTGGTTGCCGCCGGCCAGGTAGACCTCGCCGTCCTCGCCCTCGCCGAAGCTCGACACCTGGATTCCCGCGTTGCCGACCTCGGCGTTGCGCCAGCGACCGGCGTCGTCGCGGCTCATCGCCCACGTGATCCCGGTGCAGTAGTCCGCGTAGAAGTAGGCGCCGACGAAGCCGGGATAGCGCTGGCCGCGGTAGACGTAGCCGCCGGTGACCGAGCAATTGCCGTTGGCATGGCGATACTCGGCGATCGGAAGGACCTTGCCGCTCTGGTCGCAGCCCGACGAGGGGTTGAAGCAGTGCGTGCCTTCCATGACGCGCCAGCCGTAGTTTTCGCCGCCGGTGCTGGTCGCCGGTTGGAAGTCGATCTCCTCCCACTGGTTCTGGCCGACATCGCCGATGTAGAGGTCGCCGGTCGCCTTGTCGAAGCTGAAGCGCCAGGGGTTGCGCAGGCCGTAGGCCCAGATCTCGTCGAGGAAGTCCGGATTGCCGACGAAGGGGTTGGTCGGCGGGATGGCGTAGGGGTCGCCGCCGTCGACGTCGAGTCGGAGGATCTTGCCGAGGAGCGTACCGCCGTTCTGGCCGTTGCCGATCGGGCCGTGCTGGTCGCCGCCCCCGCCGCCGTCGCCGTTGCCGATGTAGAGGAAGCCGTCGGGCCCGAACTCGACCTGGCCGCCGTTGTGGTTGACCTGCGGCTGGTCGAAGGTCAGGATCTGTTTCTCGGATTGGCTGTTTGCCCAGTCCGCGTCGGCCGTCACCTGGAAGCGCGCGATCACCGTGTCGCCGGTCCGCCCGGCCGCGTTGGTGGTGTAGTCGACATAAAAGAAGCCGTTCTCCTCGTAGCGCGGGTGGAAGACCAGGCCGAGCAGGCCCTGCTCGCTGTCCTGCGAGCCGCCGGGCCGCACGCGATCGGTGATGTCCAGGAAGGGCGTGGTCAGAAGCTGGCCGCCCTTGATGATCCGAATGCGCCCGCGCTTCTCGATGACGAACAACCGACCCGAGCCGTCGCCGGCGTGGGTGACGGCGACCGGGAACTCGAGGCCGCGCACGACCTGCTCCGTGCGGATGCGGATGCCGGCCGGGTCGGGCCCGCTGGATCCTTGAGTCCTCCCCGCCCTCGGGAAGGCGAACATCAGGCTGACAAGCAGTCCGCATATCAGGCCGGCGACAGTGATCAGGCGCATCGTGCATACTCCTTGGCGTGTAGCAAACGAGAGTGAGAGCAGCCGCGCTACTCCTCCATCCCTTCCTCAATCGTCACCAACACCAGGTTCGTTGGGACGCTTCTGGAGACAAGGGACGGCGCGGTGGCGGTGGCGTCCGCAGGCGCGGGGGTACTGGTCGCCGCGGCGGCCTCTGCGGTCGCGGCCAGAACCTCCGGATTGGGAACCGCCACGGCGAAGCGGCGGCTGTCGGGCGACCAGGTGATCCGATCCCACGAGCCTGCGTGTCCCTCGACGACCTTGATCGGTTCTGTGCCGCCGTCGCTGTCGATCAGCCACAAGGTGCCGTCGCGATCGTAGACGGTCATCCAACGCCCATCTGGCGACCACTCGAAGTGCCGCGCAGCCCGATCAGGGCCGAGCAATTGGATCTTTTCATCTTTGTCCGCCGCGAAAACAGCCAGCCCAGCTTCACTCAGTACCGCATATCGGTCGCTGGTGGGGGCCCAGTAGGCATTCGTCGAGATCAGCTCGACCGCACGCGTCGTACCGGCGATGAGGTCGCGGAGGAACGAAGCTTGGGCCAGTCGAATCGGTGCCGCGCCAGGAAATGCCGTGTTCGGAACCGGTGGTCCTAGCTCATGATAGAAGATGTACCGGCGATCGGGTGAAATCTCGGCACCCTGGTAGTCCATGTCACCCCAAAAATAGTCTCCCCGTTCGTGGACCGAGACACGCCGTTCAGACAGCCCGTCTGCGCCAAAGAAGGCATCGCGGGATTGCGTCTCATCGGTGTCGGCGTTCACCATGTGATCGATGTCTACAAACGAGACCCAGCCATCTCTGAACCAAATCGGCAGCTCGGGATCCCAACAACAGGCTGGCTCCCCGCCGATCGAACGGGCAATGGCCGTGGCGGCATCGACGATGAAGTCGCCTTCGTGGTTGACCGCCACGAAGCGACTGTCCGGGCTCCACGCAATGCCACTTCCGAAGCTATCCCAGGTCTGAACATCGGCCTGCACCCGGCGTGCCTGGCCATCCGCCACCCCGATCAACCATGCGCCATCCGGCCCCACCGCAAAAATGGTCTGTCCATCGGGCGAGACGTCGACATAGCGAATTTGACCTTCGATGCCGACAACGTCTTCCCCCGAGCTGCCGTCGGGCTGGACCCTCATGGCATCCGTGCGAGCGAGGACCAAGGTGCTGTCGGGCAACCATTCCGCCACCGGCTGCCCGACCAAGTCGTTCATGTCGCCACTATCCCAGAGCGGGCTGGCGCTACCTGGATCTACCGTCCACAGACGGCCGATCGGGCCGCGATTGACCATGTCGAACAACACAAACGCCACCAGCGCCGACCCGTCCGGCGCCCAGTCCCCCGGTAGAACATCCAGCGCCGGGTCGAAGGCCACGGGTTGCAGGGTGATCGAGACGGTGCGGGTCGCCGCCGGCGTGGCGATCCTGGCGGTCGGCGGGTAACTCGTGGTCGGCGTCTCGGTCGGGACGATCAGCGCGCCGAGGTTCTCGGCGGTGGGGGGCACGGTCGGGGGGCTCGCGGTCGGGCTGCGGAAGGGGATGCCGCAGCCGGCGAGGATCACCGCGAGGGAAATGGCGCAAAGGGATAGGAATCGGGACCGCCCGGTCATTCCCCCGCGCCGCCGATCGTCACCAGGACGAGATTCTTGGACACGTCGTCGAGCGGCGCGACGACCGCGGTCGCGGACGGGCCAGCCGCCGTGTTTGTCGCTTCCTCCGCGACTCGGGCGGCCTCCGCGTCGGGCAGGGCGACGGCGAAACGATGGCCGTCCAGTGCCCAGGTCACAGGGGGTGGCGCGCCGTAACCGACGTTGTACGTTACCAACGCGGGACCCGTGCTGCCATCGCTGGCGGCAAGCCACAGCTCGGTGCCGTAGCGGTTGAAAACCAGCCAACGGCCATCCGGCGACCACTCGAAGCTCCCTGCCCCCACCGATCCCCGCCCGACGATCACGTGCTGGGCGTCCTCGGCGGCCGAGTAGACGACGAGGCTCCCGTCGTCCGTGGCGACGGCGAAACGATCGCTGGTCGGCGACCAGACCGGCGAGCGGCCGGTGGTCTCCATCGACCGCGAGGTTCCGGCCACCAGATCACGGAGCGTCCGCTCCCGCAGGACAGGGCTACTCGGGCCCGGGTAGCCTGATGGGGTCGGGCCTTCGCCGAGCGGCCAATAGGCATCGACGACTACGAAGCGCCCATCTGGCGACACCGATGCGACGCGGCTGAGCGGTGCGTCGCCGGCGGTGTCGTTGCCGAGCCATTCGTCCATCGATCGGGTGGTCGACGTGTCGATATCCACCACGGTGTCCGGTTCACCGGCCACCAGCGCGTTGCGCGCCAACCAGCGGGGGGCGCCCATGCAGCCGCCGTGATCCCCGCTCGGCACCGCGGCGATGGCGCGGGTGGTCGCCGTGATCACGTCGAGCATGAACAGCTCGCCGCCGCATTCCGAAAGCGCCAGGCTTTGGCTATCCGCGCGCCAGGTCCAATCGGCGAAGTTGGCGCCGGCATCGTTTTGTACCTTTCGGGCGATGTTGTCCGCCCCGACGAGCCATCCCTCGCTCACCCCGGCGGCGAAGGTGGTCTGGCCGTCGGGCGATACGTCCACTCGGGTGACCTGACCGTCGATGCCCTCCACGTCGCCGGCGGGCGAGCCGTCCGCGTGGACCTTCATGCCGTCCGCCCGCGCCAGGACGAGCGTGCCGTCCGGCTGCCATTCCGCCAGGCCGCCCCACATGAACGCGTCCTCGATGTCGCCGCTGTCCCACAAGGGCAGGGCCGTGCCGGCGTCGACCGTCCAGAGCCGCCCGGTCGGACCGGACATGCCCACCTCATCCTCGGCGGTGACCACGTACGCCACCAGCGCCGACCCATCCGGCGCCCAGGGACCCGGCCAGACGTCCAGCGCCGGGTCGAAGGCCGCGGTTTGCAGGGTGAGCGAGATCGTGGAGGTCGGCTCCGGCGAGACGATCGGCGCAGGAACGGAGATCGGCATCTCGGCGGGGGCGATCACGGTGCCGAGGTCGTCGGGGACGGGGGTCGGGGCGGCCGGCGCCGGGTCCTCCGCCGGGGCGCTAAACGGCGCGCAGCCGGCCGCCCCGCCGAGGGCGAGGAGGCCGGCTGCGCAGAGAATCAGGCGTGGGGATGCGCTCACTTCCCCATGTTCTTCAGCGCCTCGTAGGCCGGGCGGGGCGACCAGTCGGCGCGGACCAGGCCGAAGGCGGCTTTCTCGTCGCCGGCGCCGGACACGGGGGCGAAGTTGAGGTTCCAGACGAACATCGGGCCGACCCAGCCCCAGCTCCGGGCGAGGTTGAAGGCGTCGACCAGGTACTGCGCCTGCTCACCCTCGCTGTTCTGGCCGGCGTACTCGTAGCCGCCGGCGGGACCGGCGCCGAGGTTCTCCACGGTTGCCCAGCCGAACTCGGTGACCCAGATCTTCTTGCCGCCCTGGCCGGCGCGGCTCATCACGTTGCGGTAGGCTTCCATCGTGCCGCGGAAGTAGAACGAGCGGTGGCCCTTGAACTGCGGCTCGGCCGGGTTCTGCCAGCCGGCGCCGACGGTGGCCGGGTTGTTGTAGCCCGAGGGATGCGCGCCGACGCCGTTGGCGCAGCGCCCGGCGCCGTTGGCGAACATCTGGCTGAGGTAGGTCACGTCGTCGATCCCGCGAGAGCAGTCGTTGACGCCGGTGGGCGTCAGCGCGCCGCTGACCACGATCGCGCCGGGGTCGTTGCCCTTGATCGCCCCGTAGACCGCGCACAGGAGCTGGACGTAGCGCGCGGCCGAGAGCGGCTCGTTGCCCCACTCGTAGTGCAGGTTCTGCTCGTTCCAGACCTCGTAGGCCTTGACCCGGCCCTTGAAGTGCGCCGCCATCGCGCCCATGAAGTCCGCCATGTCCTGCGGGTTGGCCGGCGGGCCGGCGACCGAGCGGTCGCTCTGCGGCGAGCGTGCCCAGTCCGGCGCCTTGACCACGCTGAACAGCACGTTGACGCCGGCGGCGTTGGCCTGGTTGACCAGGTTGTCGAGATCGCCGAAGCTGAAGCTGCCCTTGGAACCCTCATAGCGGTGCCACTCGATCTGCTGCTTGATCCAGTTGAAGCCCATCCCGCGGGTCATGTCGATCGCCCGCTGGTCCCCACCCGGCGCGTGAAGCTGCACACCGTAGCCGAAGCCGGCCGGTGCGGGCGCCGCGGCGGCGGCCGGTGGCGGTCCGGCCGGGGCCGGATTGGCCGGCGCGGCATTGGCAGGCGCGGCAGCCGCGGCCGGCTTGGCCGGCGCGGCGGCGCGCGCCTGGCAGCCCTTCGAGCCGGGGATCTTCAGCACCGTGCCCACCGCCACGCGGTTGGGGTTGGCGATGTTGTTGGCGGAGACGATCTGCTTCCAGTTCACGCCACAGCGCGCGCCGATGCCGCTCAACGTGTCCCCGCTCTGAAGGGTGTAGCTCACCTGGGCGAGCGGCGCGGCGGAGACCGGTGCCGCCAGCGCGAGCACGAGAACGGCCAGGCCGGCCGCGAAAAGGCGATGATGGATCGACATCTGCATTCCTCCCTGTAGAAGACGAGTCGTGGGCGAAGGTGCCGCGCATCCGGGGCCGCCGGCTCGGTGCGTGGGACAGGAGGTCGGCGGCGCGGCGAACGGGTCGATTATAGCGGCGGGGGGCGCGTGCTGTCAATGCGCCGGCGGCGCTGTCAATGCGCCGGCGGCGAGGGCGCGGCGTGGTCGAGGATCTTGGGCCCTTGAAGGCATGGTAACGCAGCACCCGCGGAAGGTTCAACGTCGCGCACGTTTCCGCGACCATTTGGTCAAGGGCCATGCATCGAGATTTGACCGAAACGCATCAATGCATCAAAATAGCTTTATGAGAACCACGATCGACCTTCCCGATGAGCTGTTCCGACAAGCCAAAGCGCGTGCCGCGCTTTCCGGCTTGAGCCTCAAGGAGCTGATCACGCGCTACGTTGAGCGAGGACTGCGGCTCGGTGGCGAGCAGACTCCGGCCGCGCCGCCCCGGCGGGGTGATGTCCCAGAGATCATCCCACCGCGCGGACGGACGATGCCTGTGTTGACCCACGCCGAGATCCAGGCCATCCTCGACGCCGAGGATGCGGTGGCCGTGCATGGCCGCACAAGTTGATCTGCCGGATGTCAATGTGTGGTTGGCGCTGAGCACGAGCGAGCACCCGCACCACCCCCGAGCACAGCGCTATTGGCGCGACGAGTCGAGCCCAACGCTCGCGTTTTGCCGTATCACCATGCTTGGCTTGCTGCGCCTGATCACGAACACGACGGTCATGGGGGGGAAGCCGCTCGGCGCCGGGGAGGCATGGGCAGCCT
>CAZCJG010000039.1:0-19534 GCA_964498575.1 uncultured Anaerolineales bacterium
CTCGACCGTCGACGGCACCGCGGCGCCGCCGTAGACCACGTAGCTCTGCCCGGAGTAGCTCCCGTTCGGGGCGGCGCGGTACGCCCCGATCAGGATATCGTCGAAGCCGTCCATGTTCACGTCGCCAGCCCCGGACACCCGGAAGCCCGAGTGGTCGTACGTCGAGATGCCGTTCGATCGGAACCCGTTAGTCCCGTTCAGCGCCGAGAGTTGGATCGTCCCTGGCAGCGGCGCGTCCAGCTTCAGCACCGGCATCCGCCCGCCCAGCCAGTCCCCCTCCCCATCGCCCAGCCCCGCCCACAACTGTGCCGGCGCCGCGCCGACGCGGCCTCCCTCGGGCGCCGTGGACAGCGCCAGCGGCAAGAGTACTCCCAGCGGCAAGAGCGCCCCGCCCAGGCGCAGCGCGGTCGCGAGCCGCGCCGGCCGCTGTCCGCCCTCGGCCCGCGCCCTGGCGAGGCGCGCCTGCTCCACCAGCCACGCCGCCGCCAGCCACCGCGCCTCCCGCCAGCCCGCCGCCGTCAGCCCGCCGCCCGCACCGGCTACCAGCGCCAGATCCGCGCGCGCTCCTCCAGGCAGCCAGGCCAGCACCCGCCGCGCCTCCACCAGCCCGGCCGTGTCGCCCCGTGCCGCGACCAGCCGCAGCGGCGCCCCGAGGCCCGCCAGCCGCCCCGCGTCCAGATCCCCGTAGTGTCCCGCGATGCCCAGCACCGCCGCGATCCCCGCCTCCCCCAGCCCCGCCGCCGCCAGCGCGCCCGCCGCGCCCGTCGCCAGCCCGGCCACGCCGATCACCGGCTTGCCTGCGCGCCCCCGTGCTTCCGGTTGCTCCCGTAGCCAGCGCACCGCCGCCAGGTGGCGCTCGGCCTCCGCCTCCAAGCTCGGCTCCAAGCCCGCCCGCACGCCGTCGCCCGCCTCGCCCACCGTCGCATCGGCCCGGCCGCCGCCCAGCAGCCGCAGCGTGCCCAGCCCAACCTCATGAAGCGTCGCTGCCAGCCGCCCGGCCGCCTCGGCCTCCGCCCCGGGCGCGAGAAGCACCCAGCCCAGCGCGTCGGGCGGTGTGGCCAGGAGCGCGGGCCGCGTCCGCTGCGGCAAACCAACTCTGGTCGGCAGCTCAACGCTGCGGACGCTCGACGGTCCGGCGTGGCGCAGGCGGTGCGCGGCACGGCGGCGGAGGATCGTCAGTGCGGCTGCGTGGCAGGACGCGGAGCGGGGCATCGGGGACTCCTGGCAGGTCGTCTGCTCGTGCGGTTTGGGCGGAGCGGTCCGCCCGGCACCCTAACGCGCCCGCGTTGCCGGTGGCAGCCGCGCGGGCGGGATGCACGCTCATTAACGCGAGAGGGATGTCGAAGATACGGGCACGCGCACGCTGTTTCAAATGCCGATTTATCAGAGACCGGCGAAGACATCGCGCAACGTGGACGCTGATGTCCAAGCCACCACCGCGGCGGCGGGTGCATGCAACGGCCCGCGTGCCGGCGGAGCTACGCCCGGACGACCGTCACCCGCCGCCCGCTCGTCCGCTCCTCAAGCGGCGGCTGCTGCTCGCGCCGGTCGAAGATCACCAGCCAGCCGGTACCCAGACCGAGGAGGGATAGGTAGGCGTCGAGCTGCGCCAGGCCCCCGGCCAGCAAGTCGGGCCGCCCCTCGCGCCAGATCTTGAGCTCGAAGGCGAAGCGGTCGGGACCGTAGCGGAGCAGGATGTCGATCCGGCCGTCGTCGCGCAGCCAGGTCGGCTGGACCATGCCCAGCGACGCGACCAGGCCGCCGGCCAGCACACGCGGGATGACCTCGCGGTAGATCGGGTTGGCGATGTCCAGCGCGCCGCCGATCCGCCGGCCGGCCTCGGCCCGGGGCCATGTCGGGGGTTGCAGATCGTCCGGGAGCTGCGCGAGTGCCGCGCTGCGCCAGGACGAGAGGATGGCGTTCTCCGCCACGCCCGGATCGTCCCCGAACGGCGCCCCGACCTCCATCGACACCAGCACCGCGACGTAGCGCCCGGCGGTGGTCAGCTCCGCCGCCAGCGCGAGCAGCGCCGTGGTCTTGCCCACCTGCCGCGGCGCGTGCAGCCCGATCTGGTCGCGTAACGCGGCCCCGTCTGTCCATGGGTCGGCATTGCCTGAACTGCCGGAAATCGTTATACTGCCGCGGAGCCTGGGACGCACGGGGATCGCGGGTCCGCGAGGAGCAGAGTCCCGCGGCGGTGCGACCTTAGGCCTCGGAGGGAAAGCGTATTCATGCCGGATGAACCACGAACCGCGCCGGGCTACGACCGCGACCGGCTGCGGCGGATGCTGGCCAACGAAGCGGATATGTCGTTCAAGCGCCGGGCCGAGTCGGTGTTCGACTTCCTGGCGATCGCGCCGGGCGACCGCGTGCTGGACGCCGGCTGCGGGCGCGGCTTCTACCTCAACTTCCTCTCCGCGCTCTTCCCGGAAGCGGACGTCGTCGGCATCGAACTCGACCGGCCGCTCCTGCCCGTAGCGCGATCCGTCGTCCCCGCGGCGCGGCTGACCAACGCCGACCTCTACCACCTCCCCTTCGCGGACGCCAGCTTCGACAAGATCATCTTCTCCGAGGTCATCGAGCACGTCCCCGACGATGCCGCGGCGCTCGGCGAGCTCTACCGCGTCCTTGCGCCCGGCGGGGTGCTGGCGCTGACCACGCCCAACGCGGACTACCCGCTGGCCTGGGACCCGATCAACAAGCTGCTCGAAGCCACCCTCGACACGCACATCCAAACCGGGCCGCTGGCCGGCATCTGGGCCAACCACGTGCGGCTGTACACGCTGGAGGAGCTGGCGCGGCTGGTCAGCGACGCCGGCTTCGCCATCGAGGACGTGCGCTACCACACGCGCTACTGCTTCCCCTTCATCCACAACCTGGTCTACGGCATCGGCAAGCCGCTGCTCGAGCGCGGCCTCCTGCCCGACGCGATGGCTGAGGCGGCGGACCGCTTCGCGCTGGACGCCGACCCGAACCGCGGCTCGGTGCTCAACCCGGTCAACCTCGGCCTGCGCCTGTTCAACCTGGTCGACAGCCTGAACGACCTCGATCCGCCCCGGGCCGACCACCCCTTCCTGATCATCGCCATGAAGCTCCGCAAACCGGAGAGCCGCTGATGGACGAGCAGACCAACGCAATCCCGGACGAGATGCCGCAGCCGGGGCCAGACGAGATGCCGCAGCCGGGGCCGGACGAGATGCCGCAGCCGGGGCCGGACGAGACGAACGAGGTTCCCGAAACCCGTCTGGATGAGGCGGCCGATCCCCGACCGGACGAGGCGCCGGAGCTTGAGCCGACAGAGCCATCAGGAAGCCCGTCCGAAGTCGTGCCTGAAACCGCCGAAGCACCTGTGACGGACGCGCCGCTCAATGTTGACCCGCGCAGCATGGCCGATGCGCCCGAACCGAGCGCGCCCGGCGAAGGGATCGAGATACCCGACGAGGGAGCCCAGGAAGCCACCCCTGAAACCATCGCCGAGGATCGGCCGGACCGTCGTTCGCGCCGCAGCGCGCATGCGCACGATCCGTATGCGCTGCGGGTGAACCATGCGGTTTTCATGGTCATCTACGGGCTGCTCGGTGCCGGCACCCTGCTGTACGGGCTGTACCGCCTGAACGCGCAGCCGGAGCGGCGCTGGGAGTATGTCGCGGAGTACCGCTGGGACTTCGTCATCATCATCGTGGTGGCCGCGATCTTCCTCGGCCTGGCCGCGCGGCGCTGGATCGAGTGGAAGGCGTTGGAGGGCGCGGTACCGCTCCGGACGGAGCCGCCGGCGGTCGAGAACGAGGAGGTGGTCGTCGGGGAAGCCGGCGTGGCGGACGTGATGGAGCCGGGCGTAGACGCCGGCGCGGGCGAGGTCCTACCGGCCGCGGGCGACACCGCCGGAGCCGAGGCGACACCACCGGCGTCGTCCCTGGCCATCCCGGCGGCCGCGGCCGGCGAGACCGAGCTGCCACGGGTGGCGCCCGAGCCCGCTCCGCCGCCGCTGTACGGCAGGCGCGAGGCGGTGCTGGCCAGCGTATTGATGGCGGCGGGGTTGTTGCTGGCGCTCTTCGGCCAGGGGCAGTTGGACGCGACCCACGCCGGGTCGCTGGTGATCGGCCTGGTGTTCCTGGTGGCCGGCGGCTTGTGGCTGGTGGCCCTGCTGCGCGCGCCGGAGCGGGTGGCGGACGGGGCGACGCCGGTGCTGCCGGGCCCGCACATGGACACACAGCGGCTCAACGCCTTGATCCTCGGCCTCTTCCTGGTGGTTTTCACGGCTTTCGTCGCGCCCAAGGTGCCGGTGGCCGGCGACGTCTTCGGCCTGCTCTACTACCCGATCGATCACCCGGGAGAACCGGGCATCGGGGTGCCGGTGCATCCGGACTCCGGCACCTTGACGCTGTTCGGCGGGGGCATGTACCTCGTCGGCGTGCTCCTGGTCGCCTGGGCGCTGGCGGATTGGGGCCGCGTGCGCTCGCGCTGGCGAGCGATGTGGGACGGCGACGCGCTGCACTTCCGGCTCAGTCGCACCGCCCTGGCGGTGCTGGCGATCACGGTGCTCGGCGCATGGTTCCGCTTCCACGACCTGGCCACCCTGCCCTACGAGATGACCAGCGACCACACCGAGAAGCTGGTCGACGTCCGGACGATCGTCGCCGGGCTGCGGCCGGTGTTCATGCCGGCAAACTCGGGCCGCGAGCCGATGCAGTTCTACTGGACCGCGCTGCTGGTCGCGTTGGGACTGCCGCTCTCCTTCATGACGCTCAAGATCGGCATGTCGATCATCAGCACCTTGACCATCCCGGTGATCTACCGCTTCGGCCGCGAGGTGGGCGACCGCGAGATCGGCCTGATGGCCGCCCTGATCTTCGCGATGGCGCCCTGGCACATCCAGATCACCCGCATCGCCCTGCGCATCGACTTCGCGCCGCTGTGGGTCGCCATCGCGCTGATCTTCCTCTACAAGGCGCTCGCCAGCGGCCGGCGCAACGACTGGCTGTTGACCGGCGCCGCGCTGGGGCTGGGGATGTACGGCTACAGCGCCTTCCGGCCGATGGTCATCGCCATGCCGCTGGTCGTCCTGCTCAAGCTGGTCCACGACGCCTTCCACCGCCGCCGCGCGGGCGAGCCCGCCGCGCTGCTGTCGCGTCCCCTCGCGGGACACCTGGCGGGCGCCGGCGCGATGGCATTCCTCTTCGTCGTGCCCCTCTTGCGCTATGCCATCGACCAGCCCGGCGCGATCGCCGAGCGGACGCTGACGCGGATGACCCAGGCGGAGACGACTTTCGAGAACCCGATCGTGCTGCAGTTCTTCATCAACGTGAAGAACGCGCTCCTGATGGTCAACCTGACCGAGGACACCGCCTGGTTCCAGAGCCCGCCGGCGCGGCCCGCGATGGAGACCGTCGGCGGGGCGCTCTTCGTGCTCGGCCTGGTGGTGGTCCTGCACCGCGTATGGCGGCGGGATTGGCGCCTGGGGACGATGACGGTGATCATCCCGGTCATGCTGCTATCGTCGATCATGGCGCTGGCCTTCCCGCGCGAGAACCCCTCGCTCTCGCGCGCCTCGGCCGCCCTGCCGATGGTCGTCGTGCTGGCCGCCCTGCCCCTGCCGGTGCTGGCCGCGCGCTGGCGGGCCGCCTGGGGCACGATGGGCACCGCCGCTTACTCCCTGCTCTTGGTCGCCCTGTTCCTGTGGATGGGCCGCGAGACCAGCCTGCGCTACTTCGGGGAATACCGCGCCAGCTACGACAACAGCACCCTGCCCACCGCCGAGGCCGCCGACCAGATCCGCGCTTTCGTCACCCAGGGCGGCCGGCTCGACCATGCCTACTACGTCAGCTACGCCTATGGCATGGACTACCGGGCCATCGCGATGAACCTCGGCGATCCCGACTGGGGCAACATCATCCAGGGCTCCAACCCGGACCTCTCGGACGCCGCCGAGGGGGCGCGGGCGCACGTGGACGATCCCCTGCCCAAGCTCTACGTGGTCGGCGGCGAGCTCGCGCCGCGGCATATCGAGACCCTGAAATCGATCTTCCCCGACGCCACCGTCCGGCATCACCCGTCCACGCACCTGCCGGGCAAGGAGTTCTGGACCGTCTACGTGCCCGAGCACGCCGCGACGCCGACCCCCGCCGCGACCGCCGCATCGACGATGACGCCGCCGCTCACCCCGGCCGCAACGGAGCAAACCCCGTGATGATCGACGACCCGACGCCGATGGACGACCCGCTGCCCACCGACGAGCAGACGCCGATGGACAAGCAAGCTCCAGTAGACGAGCAACCATCGCTGGGCGAGCAGTCTGTTGTGGAAGGTTCGATGCCCACAGACGAGCCGATGTCGATGGACGAGCCAATCTCGATGGACGAGCAGACGTCCATCGACGAGCAGCCAATGGACGAGCAAGTTCACGCAAACGAGCAGTCTACCTTGGAGGAACAGACGTCCGCCGACAATCCGGCACCGATGGACGAGCCAGCTCCAGCGAATGAGCAGACGTCCGGGGACGCGCGAATACCCTCGGGTGAGCAGGCGTCGGCGGATGAGCAGGCGCTTGCGGATGAGCCAGCGCCTGCGGACGAAGAAGTCGGTGCTCCGGCTCCGCCCGCCCGGCGTGGCTTGTCCAGCACGGCGCTGACCGTGCTCGCGCTCGGCGCGATCCTGGCCTTCGCCGCCTACCTGCGCTTCCTCGGGGTGGACTGGGACGAGGGCACGCACCTGCATCCCGACGAGCGTTTCCTGACGATGGTTCAGGGCGCGATGAGCTTGCCGGCGGCATGCCAGGTGTCGGTGATGCCGGGTGGCGTCGAGACGGGTCGGGACTGGTACGGCTGCATCCTGGGCTACCTGGACACCGACACCTCGCCGCTCAACCCGCGCAACGTCGGCCACGGCTTCTACGCCTACGGCACCTGGTCGATGACCTTGATCAGCCTGATCGCCCGGCAAGTCAGCTCGACCGCCTACGACCAGGTCTACCTCGTCGGGCGCGAGTTCAGCGCGCTGCTGGACCTGCTGATGCTGATCCTGCTCTTCGCCACCGGGACGCGGCTGTACGATCGCCGGGTCGGCCTGCTGGCGGCGGCGCTGGGCGCGGCCACGGCCTTCTTCATCCAAGTGTCCCACTTCATGACGGTCGACGGCCCGGCGACCTTCTTCGTCATGGTCTTCTTCTTCGGCGCGGCCGGACTGGTCAAGAGCGAGCGCCTGCGCTGGCTCAACACGCTCATCGCCGGCATCGGCATGGGCATGGCGCTGGCGACCAAGATCGCCATGTGGCCGCTGGCGCCCGTCGCCGTCATCGCCCTGGCCGCGCGGGCCTGGCAGCGCGGCGGCGGCCAGCGGGAGTGGCTGCGCGCCGCGGCGGAGATCGTCGTCCTGGGCGTCATCGCCTTCGTCACCCTGCGCCTGACCGAGCCGACCATGTTCGCCGGTCCGGGCTGGCCCAACGTCGTCGAGAACCCCGCCCGCCTGCAAGAGGTCACCGCCGGCCAGTGGATCGCCCCGGACTGGTGGCACACGGCTCAAGACTTGATGCCCGACGCGCTCGAGCCGGTCTTCCTGCCCGATCCGCGCTGGGCCAACAGCATGGCGCAGATCAGCGGGCAGGTCACCGGCTACGGCATGGACTGGCCGCCCAACCACCAGTGGTGGGGGCGGATGGACTATGTCTTCCCGTGGCGCAACATGGTGCTCTTCGGCCTGGGCATCGCCCTGGGCCTGGCCGGGTGGATCGGCTGGGGCTACGCGGCCTACGAGATCGTCCGGGAGCGGCGCGTCGTCCACCTCCTGCCCTGGCTGTGGGTGCTCTTCGTCTTCCTGTACTACGGCGGCCAGTTCGGCAAGACCATGCGCTACTTCCTGCCGATCTACCCGGCGCTGATCCTCCTGGCGTCCTATCTGCTCTTCAGCCTGTGGGACCGGGCGCGCCGGCGCGAAGCGGCCGGCGGTCCGCGCGCCCTGCCGGTAGCCGCGGGCGCCTTGATCGTCCTCGTCCTCGGCTTCACCTACCTGTGGGGCTTCATGGTCTCGCGCATCTACAGCCGCGACCACTCGCGGGTGGCGGCGACCAAGTGGATCTACCACAACCTGCCCACCGCCTTCGGGCTGACGGTCAAGGACCCCGAGTCCGGCGACTACGGCCCCGGCCGCTACATGCCGGTCAGCTATCCCTCCCAGCTCGCCTTCGAGGCCGGCACCTACAACTACGTCGTCGGCACCGACGGCTGGATCGGCCCGGGCCGGGTGCTGGTGCCGGGCGAGGACCCGGTGACGGTCGACGGCGCGCAGCTCAACTACGTCACCGACCCGGCCGGCGACGCGGGCGAGGAGAGCTTCCGCGTCGTCCTGGCCGAAGGCTCGTCGCTGGACGCCTCCGGCGGGCCGGGCAAGATCCTCGCCGAGGGCAGCGCGCGCGTCAAGCTCGACAAGACCAAGCCGCAGGCAGTGACGGTCAGCTTCCCCGACACCGTGCTCCAGCCGGACGGCGAGTACTATTTCTGGACCCGCGTCGGCGGCGCGCCGGTCAGCGGCCGCCCGGCCCGGCTGGCCCACCACACCACATGGGACGACGCCGTGCCGATGGGCATGTGGGGCTACGGCGCCTGGGACCAGGCCGAGACGACCTGGGGCGAGGGCATGTTCGGTTATGTCGAGCTCCAGCTCTACGACCCGGATACCCAAGAGAAGGTCGAGACCACGATCGAGCGCCTGAAGGAAGCCGACTACACGCTGGCGACCTCCAACCGCGTCTACGGCTCGGTCGCCCAGATGCCGACGCGCTACCCGATGACGATCGGCCTCTTCGACGTGCTCTTCGGCCAGCCCTTCGAGCGCGACCGGCTGGTCGACGCCCTGCTGGACTCGTTGCCGCGCGACACCCCCGAGGCCGAGCGCCAGGCGCTGGTCGCCAAGTACGACAAGATCGCCGCCGGCCTGGCGGGCAAGGACTTCGGCATCCGCCACGTCGCCGACATCCATTCCTACCCCAACCTCGGCCCCTGGGAGGTCAACGACCAGCCGGCCGAGGAGGCCTGGCACGTCTACGACCACCCGCGGGTGGACATCTGGGATGTGAGCCAGATGGACGCCGACGGCCTCGAGGCCGCGCTGCTGCCGCTGACCGATCCCGAGCTGGTCACCTTCCGCTGGCCGAGCGACGATCGGAGCTGGGGAGTGCGCCTGCGCAAGCTTCTGGGGATGGACGTGGCCCCGGCCGACGCCGGCCAGGCCGTCCCCGAGGCGCCGCCGGGGGAACTGCCCGCGGATGCCTCGCTGTGGGATCGGGTCAAGGCCGCGGTCCTGGGCCCGGACATCCCCGAGGTCGTCCCGGTCGCGGCGGTGATGCTCCCCGAGGCGCGGCGCGAAGCGGAGCGAGAGCGGGCGAACTACATCTTCGACCCGACCAGCTTCTTGAACCAGAACCCCGCCCTGGCGGTGGTCGTCTGGTACCTGATGCTGGCGCTGGTCGGCCTGGCCGCCCTGCCGATCGTCAGCTCGGTGCTGCGCAACCTGCCCGACCGCGGCTGGGCGGTGGCGCGCACCGCCGGGCTCTTGATCACAAGCTGGCTGGCCTGGCTGGTGGCGAGCATGGGCTGGGCGGACCACACGCCGGCGCTGGTCTGGGCGGCGCTGGGGGCGATGACCCTGGTGTCGCTGCTCGTCCTGTGGCGCGGGCGGGATGAGCGGAGCGGCGCGCGCTGGTCGCTGCCGGCCTGGGTGCGCGCCAACTGGCGGCTGGTGCTGACCGAGGAGCTGGTCTTCGCCGCGATCTTCGCGCTCTTCCTGGCGATCCGCATCGGCAACCCGGACTTGTGGCATCCCTACTATGGTGGCGAGAAGCCGATGGACTTCGCCTACCTCAACGCCGTGCTGCGCAGCGTGTCGTTCCCGCCCTTCGACCCCTGGTTCGCCGGCGGCCAGCTCAACTACTACTACTACGGCTTCGTCTTCATCGGCACGCTGTTCGAGCTGACGCGCATCGTGCCGTGGATCGGCTACAACCTGGCGATCCCGTCGCTCGCGGCGATGACCGGCCTGGGCGTCTTCGGCGTGGTCTACAACTGGACCCGCGCCGGGCATCGCCGCGCCCGCGTCGCCGCGCTGGCCGGCGGGCTGGGCGCGGTGCTGGCGGTGATCTCCGGCAACCTCTACCAGATTCCCTTCATCGCCCAGAAGCTGGCCGAGGTCTCGCCCAGCAGCTTCGCGAGCGGCATCCCCGGCCTGCAAACCCTGGTGCGCGCCGTGCCGGGCTGGTGGGCGGTGATGCGCGGCGAGGCGGGGCTGAACATCCAGACCGGCCACTGGTACTGGAACGCGACGCGCGCGATCCCGGATGGATCGATCAACGAGATGCCGTTCTTCACCTTCGTCTACGCCGACCTGCACGCCCACATGATGGCGCTGCCGATCACCGTGCTCGCGCTGACGGTCGCGCTCTCCTGGGCCGTCCTGACCGAGGAGGAGCGGCTGGGCATCAACTGGCCGCTGGAGCTGTGGGGCCTGGGGCGCCTGCTGCTCGGGGCGCTGGCCATCGGCGCGCTGTGGCCGGCCAACACCTGGGACTTCCCGACCTACGGCCTGGTCGCGGCGGGCGCCCTCGCCGCCGGCCAGTGGCAGCGCGTCAGCGGCGGCGGGCGGCGCTGGCTGTGGTGGGTCGTCAACGTCGGCCTGCGCGGCGGGGCGCTCTTGGCGCTGGCCCTGCTCTTCTTCCGGCCCTATCACGCGGCTTACGTCACGCCCTATGCCAGCTTCCGCGCCTCGTGGGACCTGGCCAAGACCGGGCTCGAGCCGTTCCTGCTCATCCACGGCATCTTCCTGTTCGCCATGGTCACCTGGATCGTCGTCCGCCTGACCGGCGCGCTGGCGCATCGCGACGAGCGCAGGCTCGTGCTGACGACCATGGGCATCACCGGCCTGCTCTCGGCGCTGGTCCTGGGCGGCCTGTGGTGGACGGCGTCCAGCGAGCACGCGGCGATCGGCAACGTCATGGTCGACGCGCCTTCGCCGTGGGTGCCGCTGCTCGCCGGGACCCTGCTCACCCTGGGCGTCCCCGTCCTCCTGCGCCCGCGCGCCCGCGCGCCCGAGCGCTTCGCGGCCTGGGTGTTCGTGCTGGGGGTGCTGCTCACCCAGTTCGTCGAATACGTGGTGCTGGACGGCGACATCGGGCGGATGAACACGGTCTTCAAGTTCTACATCCAGGTCTGGACGCTGTGGGCCGTGCTCTCCGCGGTCAGCGTGGCGTGGTTGCGGCCGGCCTGGCGGCTGGGAACGCGCACGCCGTGGACCGGCTGGGCGCCGGCCTGGCGCATCGCCTTCGCCGCCCTGGTCGGCTGTGGCCTGGTCTACACCGTCACCGCGGCGCGGGCCAAGATCCAGGATCGCTTCCCGGCCTCCGCCGGCATCGAGCCGGCCGAGCGCGAGGGCTACGAGGCGCGCAACTTCCGGCCGGGCCTGTCCGGCATCGACTATCAGGACTACGCGACCTACGACGAGTCGCAGCCCGGCGGCGCCAACCGCACCCTGCTGCGGATGCGCGACGACCGCGAGGCCTTCCTGTGGCTGCTGGAGAACGTACGCGGCAGCCCGGTGATCCTGGAAGCCTACAACACCAACGGCGGCTACCGCTGGGGCTCGCGCTACAGCATCTACACCGGCCTGCCGGCGGTGATCGGCTGGGACTGGCACCAAAAGCAGCAGCGCAACGCCGTCGGCGGCGGCATCGTCGACGACCGCACGCGCGACGTCGCCGAGATGTACGACAACCCGGACTTCGAGGCGGTCCGCGGCCTCTTCGACGAGTACCACGTGGAGTACGTGATCGTCGGCGACGAGGAGCGCGTGTTCTACGACCCCGCGGGCCTCGCCAAGTTCGACAAGCTGGTCGAGGCGGGCAAGGCTGAGCTGGTCTTCAGCGGCGGGGGGACGGAAAGCAAGCCGGTGGTCAAGATCTACCGGCTGCCGGTCCCGCCGCAGGCGGAAGCGAGCGCGCCGCGATGAACGTCCTCCTCCCGGCCCTGGTCTGGTGGCTGGCCGTCAGCGTCATCGGCTGGGCGGCGCTGCCCCTCGCCTGGCGGCTCTTCCCCGGCCTGCCGGACCGCGGCTATGGCTTCATCCGGCCGCTCGGGCTGCTGTTTGCCGGCTACGTCTTCTGGATCGGCGGCATGGCCGGCGTGGTGCCGAGCTCCGGCCTGGGCGCCTGGTTCGTGCTGGCTGGGCTGGTCTTCCTGATCGCCCTGCTCGTTCAGCGCTCCGGCGACCGCGACGCGATCGTCGCCTTCGTCAAGACCCGGCGCCGCCTGGTCGTGGGCTACGAGGCGCTGTTCCTGGCCGCCTTCATCCTCTGGACCTTCTACCGCGCCTACAACCCCAACATCGAGACCTCCGGCGGCGAGAAGTACATGGAGATGGCCTTCATCAACGGCGTGCTGGAGAGCCCGCAGTTCCCGCCGCTGGACCCCTGGCTAAGTGGTCATTCGATCAGCTACTACTACTTCGGCTACATCATCGCCGCCTTCCTGATCCACCTGACCGGCATCGACCGCTTCGTCGCCTTCAACCTGCTGACGCCGACGACGCTGGGGATGACGCTGTGCGCGGCCTTCGGCCTGGGCTACAACCTGGTCGCGCTCTCCAGCGGCGCCACGCGCGCCCTGCGCGTCTTCGGCGGCGCCTTCACCGCCTACCTCCTGGCGCTGGCGGGCAGTCTGGAGGGCTTGCTCGAGCTCGGCTACCTGCGCGGCTGGGGGCCGACGCGGCTCTACGACTGGCTGAACATCCGGAACCTGGCCGTCAGCGCCGCCGCCTGCGGCGAGGAGGCGGCCGGCGCCTTCGGCTACGGCGTCGCGCCGGCGACCGCCGACCAGCCGGCGGTCAGCTTGTGGGTCCCCACCCGGTTCATCTGGTGGTGGCGCGGCTCGCGGGTGATCCACGACAACTGCGGCGAGATCATCCACGAGTTCCCCTTCTTCAGCTTCATGCTGTCCGACGTCCACCCGCACATCACCGCCCTGCCCTACGCGCTGGTCGTCCTCGGCCTGGCCCTGGCGGTGTTGGCCGGCGCGCTGGAGCACTTCGGCGACCGCCCGTTGTGGTCGCCGCGCTGGCTGGCGCTGCCGCTGGTCGTCGGCGCGCTGGGCTTTTTCAACACCTGGGACCTGCCGACCTATGCCTTCGTGCTGGTCTGCGCCTACGGGCTGCGGACGCTGGCGCGACCGGCGGAGTCGATCTCGATCACCCGTACGCCGCCGGACCTGGCGCTCGCCGGCCTAGGCCTGGCCGCGGTGGCCGGCCTGACCTGGCGGCTCGGACCGATCCTGCTCGGCACGATCCGCGACATCCCGCCCGACGCGCAGCCGCTCGCCTCGCGGCTGATCCTGACCGCGGCGGTCGCCCTCGGCGCGGCGGCCGTCGGCGCCGCGGTCTGGCGGCGCGCCGAGGGCGGCGACGCGGCCGCGCTGCGGGTGGCCGACACCGCGCGCTTCACGCTGTGGCTGGCGCTGCTGTCCTTCGCCTTCTACCTGCCCTTCCACATCGCGCTCAGCTCGCAGGTCACCGGCATCGGGGTGGTCGAGACCCGCACCCGCTTCGCGCAGTGGTTCGTCCACTTCGGGCTGCTGTTCGTGCTGGTGGTCTCGCTGGTCGCCGTCTACCTGCCCACCTTGCCCAGCCGCCTGCGCCGCCCGACGACCGCCTCGCTGGTCGTCGTCGGCCTGGCGCTGGCGGTGATGATCGGCGGCCTGTTCCTGCAAGCGTGGACGGCGCTGGTCCTGGCGCTGGTCATCGCGGCGGCGGCGGTGACGGGCATCGAGCTGTGGGCGGGGGCGGCAGAGGCTGAGCTGGCAAGTCGGCCCCCACTCGCTGGTCACCCCAACGCGCCAAAGGCGGGCGCGGCGGAGACACCGACTGCCCCCTCCCCCGATACGGCTGGGGAAGGAGAAACGGATATCGTCGAATCAGGCTTACCCGGCCGGGCAGCCGCCGGGTTGCCCATCGCCGCCACCTTCGCGCTGGGCTGCGTCGCGATCGGCCTGCTGTTGCCGCTGGGGACGGAGTTCGTGTTCCTGCGCGACCTCTTCAACAGTCGGATGAACACGATCTTCAAGCTGTACTATCAGGCCTGGGTCCTGCTCGCGGTCGGCGGCGGCTACGCGGTCTACGCGGTCTGGCGGCGCTGGCCGCGGCCGGCGGCGGCGGTGTGGAGCGTGCCGGTGATGCTCCTCACCCTGGGCAGCCTGGTCTACCCGCTGGCGGCGACCTACGACCGGACGAACAAGCTGACCGTGCGCGACGACGGCGGCCCGGAGAGCGGCCTGTCGCTGGACGGCCTGCGCTGGTGGAAGTCGGCCTATCCCGAGGATCTCGAAGCCGCCGAGTGGATCCGGGCCAACGTGCCGCAGGGAACGACGATCCTCGAAGCCTATGGCGGCGGCTACGAGCACAACGGGCGGCTGTCGATGGCCACCGGCCGGCCGACCGTGCTGGGCTGGGAAGGCCACGAGCACCAGTGGCGCGGCGTGCGCGACGAGATCGATCCGCGCAAGGCGGATATCGAGACGATGTACAAGAGCGCCGACAAGCCGCAAGTCGAGGGCCTGCTGGACCGCTACGGCGTGCGCTATATCGTCCTGGGCACGGCCGAGCGCGCGAAGTTCAACTTGGCACCGGCCGACGACCGGTTGGCGCCGGCCGACGACCGGCGTTTCGAGACCCTGTTCGGGCCGCCGGTGTGGCAGTCGTCGACCGGCCAGGTGAAGATTTACGAGCGCCCGTAGGTGTGCCGAGCGACCCGCCGCCCGCGTAACGCGCCGGCGTCTACCGCTGGGGAACCATGCCCACTTCCGGCGGGCGTGGCGCTTGTTGTCGCATGAGGGAGATTTCAGGTGAAGTTGCCGTCGAGACGAAGTGAGGGGAAGCCATGACCGAGAGCGCCATGACCGAGAGCCCGATGCCACGCGAGTCGGATAGCGAGCGCGTCACGCTGCGCGTGCCCGCCTTGAGCTGGGAGTGGATCGCCTGGGCGGTGATCATCGTCCTGACGCTGATCACCCGCCTCTACCAGCTCGGCGAGCGCGCGATGTCGCATGACGAGAGCCTCCACGTCTACTATGCCTGGAAGCTCTACTTCAGCCAGCTCAACGGGCAGAACTGGGACTACATCCACGACCCGATGATGCACGGGCCGCTGCTGTATCATGCGACGGCGCTGTTTTACTGGCTGTTCGGGCCGAGCGACTTCAGCGCGCGCTTGCTCGCGGTGACAACCGGCCTGGTGCTGGTGCTCAGCCCGCTGCTGGTGCGCAAGTGGCTCGGCTCGATCGGCGCGCTGGCGGTGGGGGTGATCCTGCTGGTCTCGCCGGTGGTGATGTACTACTCGCGCTACATCCGCCACGACGTGCAGGTCGAGCTGTTCACCGTGCTGATGGCGATCAGCTTCATCCGCTTCGTCGACTCGCGCGCCAACCGCTGGATCATCCTGGCCTTCATCTCGGGCGCCTGCGGCATCGCCTCGGCCGAGATGGCCTACATCACCGGCTTCCTCCTGGTGCTGTTCATCGTGGTCGCGCTCCTGGTCGAGCGCGTTTCGCAGCGCACGGCCAATGCGATGGCGATCGCGATGGCCAGCGTCGGCCTCGGCCTCCTGGTCTTCGCCAGCCTGGCCAGCATGGGCCTCTTGACCAGCATCGCGGACTTCACCCAGCACACCGAAGGCCAGCTCATCTCCCCCAAGTCCCTGGTGCAGATCAGCTTCCTGCTCAGCGGGCTCGGCCTGATCTACGGTCTGACCGCCGCGCTGCTCGCGCCTTTCCGCTCGCCGCCCGACGACGACGAGCCGGCCAGCGGCCTGGTGCTGGCGGACCTGGTCGTCGGCAACATCAGCGTGATCCTGGCCGGCATCGGCGCCGTCGCGCTCGTGCTCGGCGGCCTCCTGGCCGCGCGCGGCTGCGGCGCCGATGCGGCGATGCCGATGATCGGCAACATGAGCGCCTGCCGCCTGGCGGCGGCCGTCCTGGCGGCGGGCGGGGTGGTGTTCGTCTACGGCGGCCTGGGCTGGCTGCTCGATCGCTACGAAGAGCGCGCCCTGGCCGCGGCGATCGCGCGCGCCCGCATCGACGGGATCGTGGCCGGGCTGGCGCTGGCGGTGTTGATCTACATCCTGCTGTTCACCACCTTCCTGGACCCCGAGGCGCGGCAGAGCTACATGGCGGGCAGCAGCGGCTTCATGGCCTCGGTCCGCTACTGGCTGGCGCAGCACGACGTCGTGCGCGGCGACCAGCCCTGGTACTACTACGGCCTGTTCACGCCGATGTACGAGTTCCTGGCCTTCTTCTTCGCCGTCGCCGCCGGCTGGGTCTACCTGCGCAACTGGGGCCTGCGCGTGGCGCGCGGCAACGACACCGACTCGCTGGACCAGCCGAGCCCGGCGGCGGCGCTGTTCGTGCCGCTGGTCGCCTGCTGGGCGGCCGGCGTGTTCTGGGTCTTCTCGTGGGCGGGTGAGAAGATGCCCTGGCTGATCATCCACCTGGTGGTTCCGCTGGCCTTCCTCGCCGGCCGCTTCATCGCCGACATCGTCAGCGCGGTGGACTGGCAAGGCCTGCGCGGGCGCTGGTGGCAGATCGTCGGCCTGGCGATGCTCGCGCTGGCCCTGACCGGCTTCACCCTGGTGCAGGTGATCCAGGCCGGCCAGACCAGCGACCTGGCGCGCGCGGTGGCGGGGCTGCTCATGCTCGGCGTCTTCCTGTGGGCGCTGTTTTACGTGTCACGCGGTGTCAGCCGGCGCCAGGTGGCCTTGCTCTCGGCCCTGGCCCTGGCCGGGCTGATGTTGATCTGGAGCACGCGCGTCGCGCTGACCGCCAACTTCGTCAACGCCGAGGACGCGACCGAGTACATCGTCTACGCGCACGGCACGCCCCAGGACAAGGACGTCTACGAGCTGATGAAGCAGATGCAGGACAAGCTCGGCAGCGCCAAGAACCTCAAGATCGGCTACGACAACGAGGTGAGCTGGCCCTTCACCTGGTACTTCCGCGAAGACAACTGGCCCGAGATCCCGCGCTACCTGGGCGAATCGCCGTCCAGCGCGGCCGATCTCAAGAACCTGGACGTGATCCTCATCGGCTCGCCCAACTACGCCAAGTTCGAGCCATACCTGCGCAACGACTTCGTCAGCACCGAGTACGGCCGGATGTGGTGGCCCAACGAGGGCTACAAGGGCTATTCGATCTCCCGCGACGGCTGGACCAGGCTGTGGGAGCAGATCTCCGACCCCAAGCTGCGGCGCAACTGGCTCAACATCCTGCTCTACCGCAAGTACACCGAGGACCCGCGCGCCGACGAGCCCAAGCCCAAGCCGATGAACGACTGGTACCACCACGCCAACATGAAGCTCTTCGTGCGGCGCGACATGGTGGACCAGGTCTGGCCCGACACCGCCACGCGCCCGGCCGACATCGAAGCCAGCGCCACGCGCCAGCTCGAGCAGGCGCCGCCGCTCACCCTGCCGATCGAGGCGACCTTCGACCGCGGCCCGAGCGGCATCGCGCTCAAGGAGCCCAAGGGCATCACGATCGACGACCAGGGCAACCTGTGGGTGGTGGACCACGGCAACCAGCGCGTGGTCGAGTTCGGGCCGGACGGCAGTGCCAAGGCGGCCGTCGCAGCGGGCGACCTGGTGGCGACCAGCACGGACGACAAGGGCCAGGCGACCAGCCAGCCCAGCGCCTGGGGCATCGCCGTCGGCCCGGACGGCGCGGTCTACATCGCCGACACCTGGAACCACAAGGTGGTCAAATACAAGGACGGCAAGAAGGTGCTCGAGTTCGGCACCTTCGACACGCCCGACAGCTCCAAGCCGATGGAGAAGCTCGGCGCCTTCTGGGGCCCGCGCGACGTGACGCTGGACGACAAGGGCAACATCTACGTCGCCGACACCGGCAACAAGCGCATACAGGTATTCGACCCGACCGGCAAGCCGCTGGGCGCCTACGGCGGCGTCGGCCTCGAGCCCGGCCAGTTCAACGAGCCGACCTCGATCGCCTTCGACCCCGAAACCGGCCAGTTCTACGTGGCGGACCTGTGGAACCTGCGGGTGCAGGTCTTCGACCGCAACTTCGCGCCGATCCGCCAATGGCAGGTCGACGGCTGGGAGAGCCAGGACGCGCCCTACAAGGGCTATATCGCCGTCGGGCCGGGCGGCAACGTCGTCGTCAGCGATCCGGCCGCGGCGCGGGTATGGGTCTACGCCCCGGACGGCAAGCCGATCGGCACGCTGGACCTGCCGATGGACGAGCGCGGCCTGAAGGAGCCGATCGGCGTGGCGGTGGACAAGGACGGGCGGATCTACGTCGCCAGCTCCGGCTCGGGCGTCGTCACCCGCTACGGCGCCCCGCCGGTCGCCGCGCCCGCGCCTCCGACAACTGAAGGTGGCGCGGCAAGCCCAACCGCCGGCACGGCCGAAGCCTCCCCGCAGTCCGACCTGGCCGGGCCGACCCCGACCTCCGGCGGCGCGCTCGTGCCCGGCGTCACCTCCGGGGCGGGCGCGAAGTCCGGCGCGGGCTCCGAGGCGGAAGGTGGCGCCGGGGCGGGGGCGCCGGAGGCGACGGGGGGGCCGTAGGGGCATCAAGCGAAGGCGGCGAGGTCCTCACAGGAGGAGTTGGTGCGGCTGGACCTCGCGCAAGTCGAGTCACGATCGGTCGAAGAGTTGCGGCAGGCGCGGAAGGGACAGATCTCGGGCGTCCGCGGGAAGGGTAAGACCCAGCGCACGGTGTTTCTGTCGGCCGATGCTCGGGCGGCGCTTGCTGATTACCCAGTGCGTATCCAAGCAACTAGGTCGGGAATCTCTACAGGCATCGACAGAAAAGCATTCCCGTCAACCTGACTTGTGCGTGCATTAGCGAAGGAACGAGGGCTGGACGCAGGCGGCGATGTCGTTGCGCTGTTCCTGGCAGCTAAGGGGCCGCCAGGACGGAAGGCCGATGGGCGGTTGGGGATACAGGCGGTGAACCTGGTCCTGGCGCAGATTGGCAGGCTTCACGATGCTGAGATAACGGACCCCTTACGCCAAATATCGCCGCTCAGGCCGCACGATCTGCGGCACACGTTTGCCTTTGCCTTGGCCGGGAGACCAATGCCGACGCTTACGAACTGGAGCGGTGCCTCGGTCACGGCTCCCAGAAGTACATCCAGCGCTATACCAATCCGCCGGAGGAGGTGGCTGCGGGGTATGTAGAGCGGCTTTAGAGGAAGCGCATGTCTAGCTGAACGCCGAAGGTCAAGCTGCTATACCAACTCTACGAAGAGCGGTAGCGGCGATCAGGAAGATCTGCCGCGCACTGAAGATCTCAAAGCCGATCTACGACCTCCTTCTGATTTTGGGCTGCGCACTTTCTATTCGTCGGCGATTATCGCACTTACTTGAGAACGTAGATCGTTGATCGGAAAATGTAAATCCAGAATCGTTCCTTCAGCCATGCCGTCATCGTAAATAAAAACCTCATTGATTGGATACCATAGGGTGGTATACCCTCCTACTTTTAGGGCATCCATG
>CAZCJG010000040.1:0-19412 GCA_964498575.1 uncultured Anaerolineales bacterium
GAGATTCCGGCTTCCAGCCCGCGCAGGCGGGCTTCGTAATGGTAGCAGCGAATTCCATTCGCCAGGCCGATCCGCCCCACCCCGCCCGTCTTGCTCGGCGGCGCGGATCGAATGATGCATCCGCAGCGTCCATAACACCGAGACCCTGCCCTGGCGTTGGAACGCCGCCTGGATGGTAACTGCTCCAGCCGGACGCCGGCGCTCCCAGGGCAGGCGACCGGCTGAGCAGTTACGGGGAGATTATTAAGTTTACCCCCACCCGTATCCTGGCGCTCCAAATCCCGTTAATGTAGGGTGATGGTCTGGTAAATCTTCCTTTAACCGATTTGCAGAACTACCAGGCGTCGATTTAGGTTTTCGGTTTTCCTGGCCCGCGGGTACCCAACCCACCGGTATCCGCGGCCGACCGGCCCCTCGGGGGAGTGGGCCGGGAACATTGGGATGCGGGCCGCCCGCCCGCCTGTTGACGATTGAGAAGGTTTGAGATGATCAAGAGCCACCTTGCAAACTATTCGGTTTTTGCGCCGCGTTCGGCATTCCTGCGCCCGTGGTCGCCCGATCCCGCCGCCGATCCCTGGTACACCCAGGCCTTCGTCACCCAGCCCGTGGTCTGCGGCGAGCGCTACATGCGCGCCAAGCGGATGGTCGACCTGTTCGCCGTGGGGGTGCTGTTGATCCCGACGCTGATCGTGCTCGCGATTTGCGCGGCGGCGGTGTGGATCGAGTCGCCGGGGCGGGTGACCTTCACCCAGATCCGCACCGGGCGCTACGGCCGCCGCTTCAAGATGTACAAGCTGCGGACGATGGTCGCCAACGCGGAGGAGCTCAAGGCGAAGTACGCGCACCTCAACGTGCTGACGCCGCCGGACTTCAAGATCCCGAACGACCCGCGCATGACGCGCGTCGGGCGCTTCCTGCGGCGCACCTCGCTGGACGAGCTGCCGCAGATCTTCAACGTCCTGGCCGGCGACATGACGCTGGTGGGGCCGCGGCCGACCTCCTTCGCGCCGGAGACCTACTCGCCCTGGCAGTGGGAGCGCCTGGCTTGCGCGCCGGGCCTGACCGGGCTGTGGCAGGTGACCGGCCGCGCCGAGCTGGACTTCGACGACCGCTGCCGGCTGGATCTGTTCTACGCGCGGCACCTGTCGCTGCGGCTGGACCTGGCGATCATCCTGCGCACCGCCGGCGCGATCCTGGCCGGGCGCGGCGCGTCCTAGACCGCCGCGGTCCCGGCCTACGCGACTCGGCCCGACACCCCACCCGAAGCTCGCCCGCCAGAGCTTCGGGTGGACCGGCCGATGATCTCCCGACCGAGCGACCCGTCCAAGAGCGCGCATGGAGCGTCCTTCCCGATGATTTGACGTTGTAGGTCAGCAGCCTGGTTGCCGCGGTGGCAGGCCAGGTCTGCATTGCGGCTCCCCGGAGGTGACCGGGGGTGTCGCCCGCCGGCGTGGCGGGCGCGGTGTGTGGAAGTGGTTGAGGCAACAAGAGGCAAAGTTGAAGATGCACGACGTCCCAGAGACGCTGGATGCCGAGCTGGTCGAGCCGGTCGCGCTGCTTGCGGGCCAGCGCGTCGCCATTCTCGGCGAGTCGCCGCGCGCCTCGGAAGCGGTGACGGCCCGCGGCGCGGTGCCGATCATCCTGCTGCCGCCCGGCACGGCCTGGTCCGAAGGCGTCCAGAACGGTGAAGCGGGCGGGGGGCCGGCGCAAGGCAAGGGCCACCACGACGGCAACGGCGCGAGCAACGGCCACTACGGTGTGGAGCCGCGGGCCGATACGCTTCCGCCGACGGCCGCCCCCCTGGCGCTGGCGCCGGCCGCGGTCGACCACGTGCTGATCCCGGCCTGCGGGCCGCGACTGGACGACCGGCTGCCGCTGGAGCTGTATCGGGTGCTGCGACCGGGCGGCCACGTGGTGGTCGGCGTGGCGGCCCGCCCGCCCTGGCGGCGGGCGCGGTCGGCGCCGGGCGGGCCGGCCGGAGCTCGCTTGGCGGCGGTGGTGCGCTGGCTTGAGGCCGGACGCCTGGCGATCGTCGCGCGCTACGCGATCTACCTCGATGCCACCGCCGGCCGGGGCCTGGTCCCGCTGGACCATCCGGGCGCGGTGCGTCACTTCGTCGAGCACTTGTGGACGCCGCCCGCGCGCTGGTCCGGCCTGGCGCGGCGGGGCGCGGCGCTGCTGCTGACCACCGGGCGGCACGACTGGCTCTTCGAGCGCTTCCTGGTCGTCGCCGAGCGGCCGGCCGCGGAGGCCGGCGAGCAACCGGCGGCGGGCACCGCCGAGCACCGGGTCGGCGGCTAAGGGCCGGGAATGGGGGAAGGAGGAGTGAACATGATGCTGGAGCTGGTAGCCCAGGTCGCCGGGCCGTGGCGCCAGGCCTTGCGCCAGGCGGGGGTCGTCCCGCGGCCGCCGCTGGCGGCGATGAAGCTCAGCGGGCGGGCGCGGTTGCCCGGGGTGACGACCTATCTGCTCTTCGGCACCGGCGCCCGCCAACCGGACCTGGTGGTACAGGTCGCCGAGCGGCCCATCGGCCAGCGCCGCCTGGAAAACGCGCACCGCACCTTGACCGAGCTGGCGGCGATCCCCGCGCTGCAGGGCACCTTGCCGCGCCCGGTCGGCCTGTTCGACGTCGACGATGCCCTGGTGCTGGTGCTGACGGCGCTGGTGGGAACAAGCCTGGACCTGCTGCTGCGACGCGGCACGCGCGCAAGGCTGGACCAGGTGCAGTACGACCTGTTCCGGGCCCAGGTATGGCTGCAACTGATGCACGAGGCCACCGCCGCGGGCGCGCTGCTGTTCGAGGGCCGCACGGCGGTGATCGAGCGCCTCGCGCTGCTCAGCCACCTCGGCGTGGCGCCCGGCGCCGCGCTGCGCGCCTGGGCGGGGGAGCTGGCCGAGGTGGCGGACGACTTCCGCGGGCTGCCCTTGCCGCTGACCGGGCGGCACGGCAACTTCGACCCGGCCAGCATCCTGATCGACCACAGCCGCCTGGGTGTCATCGGCTGGGGCGAGTTCAGCTACAGCATGACGCCCTTCGAGGATGTCTTCCGCCTGCCGGTCGGGCTGGCGGAGGCCTATCCCGGCCCCGGGCGCGCGCCCCTGGCGCCCGAGGCGGCCTTCCAGCGGGCCTTTCTCAGCGAGAACCGCTTCAGCGCGCTGATCCTGGAATACGTCGATCGCTACCTGCGGGCGATGCACTTGCCGCCCGCGTCCGCGCACCTGTTCTTCGGCTTGTTCCTGATGGACCAGGCGCTGGCCGAGCAATCCGCCCTGCGCCGGCGCGAAATTCAGGGTAGCCTGTGGCTGCCGCGACTCGTCTTGTATGCCGACCACTCCGCGCAGGCGATCTTCCGGCGCTCCGCCGGCGCGGCGGAGGCCGGGGAGGCCGCGGCGGTGCCGCGGGCGGCGTGATGGACCCGTGCCGAAGACATAGCTTGGTTGAACGATGTTAACTTTGACGCTTTTCTGGACCGCCTTGGCCCTGCTCGCCTACACCTACATCCTCTTTCCCGCCCTGGTCGCCCTGCGCGGGCTGGTTCGGCCGCGGCCTTACCGCACGGCGGACATCGAGCCGCCGGTCAGCGTGATCATCGCCGCCTACAACGAGGCGGCGGGGATCGCGGCGCGGGTGGAGAACCTGCTGGGGCTGGACTATCCGCCGGAGCGGCTGGAGGTCGTCATCGCCTCGGACGGGTCGACGGACGGGACGGACGCGATCGTGCGGCGCTACGAGGGGCCGCGCGTCAAGCTGCTGGCCCTGCCGCGCCAGGGCAAGGCGCCGACGCTCGAAGCGGCGGTGGCGGCGTCCGGCGGCGAGATCCTGGTCTTCTCCGACGCCAACAGCATGTTCGCGCCGGACGCGATCCGCGCCCTGGTGCGGCCGCTGGCGGACCCCGAGGTCGGCGGCGTGGCGGGCAACCAGCGTTACAAGGACGCGCGCCAGGCGACCGGCGCCGCCGCCGGCGAGTCCGGCTACTGGCGCTTCGACCGCTGGCTGAAGCGCTCGCAGAGCCAGGGCGGCAGCGCGATCTCGGCCACCGGCGCGATCTACGCCATCCGCCGCGGGCTGTTCCAGGGCGTGCCGGTCGGCGTCACCGACGACTTCGCGGTGTCGACGCGGGTGATCGCCCAGGGCTACCGGCTGGTCTTCGCGCCGGACGCGGTGGCCTTCGAGCCGGTGGCCTCGACCAGCGGCATCGAGTTCGGGCGCAAGGTGCGGATCATCACCCGCGGCCTGCGCGGCGTCGGGGTGATGCGCGAGCTCTTGGACCCGCGGCGCCACGGCTTCTACGCCGTGCAGCTCTTCAGCCACAAGGTCCTGCGGCGCCTGATGGTCTTCCCGCTGGCCGTCCTGGCGCTGACCGGCCCGCTCCTGTGGTCCCAGGGCCGGTTCTACCAGCTCGTGACCCTCGCCCAGGTCGGCTTCTACGGCCTGGCGCTGGGCGGCGGGCTGCTGGTGTGGCTGGGGCGGGGGGGGACGCGGCTGGGGCGGTTAAAGCTCGTGTGCGTGCCGTTCTTCTTCTGCATGGTCAACCTGGCGGCGCTGGTCGCGGTGTGGAACCTGGCGCGCGGCTATCGCATCGAGCGCTGGGAGCCGGCGCGGCCGAGCGGCGCGCCGGCGGGCCGGTGAGGGCGGTGATCCGGCGATGAGCACGACCACCTTGCCGAGCGGGCTACCGGGCGGGCTGCCCGGTGAGCCCTTCGCGCACCCGGCCGAGGTCGCGGCGATAGACCCGGCGGCGGAGGTCGCCCGGCCGGCGGCCGGGGATAAGGCATCCAAGCGCCAGCTCCGCGGGTCCAGCCTGCTCCTGGTCGGCCGCTTCCTGTCCAAGGGCGCCAACTTCCTGATCCAGGTCCTGATCGTCGGCCACCTCTCCAAGAGCGCTTACGGTGCCTTCACCTACGCCCTGTCCTACGTCGATCTCGGCGAGTCGCTGGCGACCTTCGGCTTGGACCGCTCGGTTACGCGCTTCGCGCCGATGTACCAGGAGCGGCGGGACTGGGGCCGCTTCTTCGGGCTGCTGATCATGGTCACGACCACGGTCCTCGGCCTCGGCATCAGCCTGGCGGTGGTGTTCCGGGTCTTCGACCGGCAGCTTGCCGGCGCCTTCATCGACGACGCCCAGGCGCTGCTCCTGCTCGGCATCCTGGTCTTCATGGTGCCGGTTCAGGCCTTCGACACTCTCTTGACCGGCATCTTCGCGGTGTTGGCCAGCCCCAAGGCGATCTTCTTCCGCAAGAACGTGCTCGCGCCGGCGCTCAAGCTCGTCGTCGTCCTGCTCCTGATCGCCACCGGCGCCGGGGCGACCTTCCTGGCGCTGGGCTACCTGGTGGCGGGGATCATCGGCGTGCTGGTCTACCTGGTGGCGGCCTATCAACTGATGCGCGACCAGGGGCTGCTCGAGCATTTCGACCGCCGCGCGCTGGTCTTCCCGGGGCGCGAGGTCTTCGCCTTCACGATCCCGCTCCTGTCCAGCGACCTGGTCTTCGTCGTCACGCACTGGCTGGACGCCTTCCTCCTGGGCTATTTCTGGGGCACGGACCAGGTGGCGGCGCTGCGGGCGGTGCAGCCGGCGGCCAAGCTGAACCTGCTGGTGCTGGCCAGCTTCGGGCTGCTGTACACGCCCGCAGCGGCGCGGATGTTCGCGCGCGGCGACCACCAGGGCGTCAACCGCCTGTACTGGCAGAACGCGACCTGGACCGCGGTGCTGACCTTCCCGGTGTTCGCGATGACCTTCGCCCTGGCCGGGCCGGTCACCCTGGCCCTCTACGGCGCGCGCTACGCCTCGTCGGCGGTCATCCTGGCGCTGCTCTCCTTCGGCTACTACTTCAGCGCGGCGCTCGGCCAGAACGGCCTGACGCTCAAGGTCTTCGGCAAGCTGCGCTTCATCGTGATCATCAACGTGCTGTCGGTGGTCGCCAACGTCGCGGTCAACCTGATCCTCATCCCGCGCTACGGCGCGCTCGGCGCGGCGGTCGGCTCGTGCATTACGATGGTGGTGTTCAACCTGCTCAAGCAAGCCGGGCTGCGGCTGGGCACCGGCATCAACCTGTTCGACCGGCACTACCTGCGGGTCTACGGCGTGATCGCCACCGGCACCGCGATCCTGATCGCCGCCCAGGCCGTCCCCGGCATGCCGGCGGTGGCGGACTTCGCGCTGGCGGCGCTGGTGGCCCTGACGGTGGTCGCGCTGAACGGCCGGGCGCTGGATGTCGCGGCGACCTTCCCCGAGCTGTTGCGCCTGCCGGGCGCGCGGTGGATCTTCGGGGTCAAGGAGCACGCCGATGGCTGAGTCAACGGCGATGGCTGAGTCGCGCGCGCCGGTGACTTCGGCACGCGGGCCGGCGACGTCCCTGCGCACGCCGGTGGACTTCGACCTGCACGGCCTGGCCAGCGTGCGGCTGGTCGATGCGAGCCCGGCCGAGGTCGCCGTGGTGCGGCGCCAGCTCGGGCCGATCGAGGCGCCGGCGCCGCTCGATCGCCGGCCCGACATCGTGCTGCGCTTCGTCGACCGGATCGCGACGCGCGGCCGCGTGCGCCTGATCGGCCTGGACGACGCGGCGGCGAGCGACGACGCCTTCCTGATCCTGCGCGGCAAGCACAAGAGCACCGTGCGGGTGCAGATCCCCTTCGACCAGCTCGGCGCGCCCTGCGAGCTGGTCTGCGAGCGCGGCCTCACCGCGGTCCCGCTCCTGGTCGCGATCCTCAACCTCGCCCTCCTGGGCAAGGGCATCCTGCCGCTGCACGGCGCCGGCTTCGTCCACGAGGGCTGTGGACTCCTCGCCACCGGCTGGGCCAAGGGCGGCAAGACCGAGCTCCTGTTGGCCTTCGCCGCGCATGGCGCGCGTTACGTCGGGGACGAGTGGGTGTACGTCGATGCCGCGGGCTGCATGTACGGCGTGCCCGAGCCGATCCGGGTGTGGGACTGGCATTTGGACGACCTGCCCGACTACCGCGCGCGCCTGCCGCGCGGCGACCGCTGGAAGCTGAGCGGGCTCGCCGGCGCGAGCGCCGCCTTGCGCCTGGCGGCGGATGGCGCGCTGGGGCGCACGGCGATCGGGCGGACCGCGCGCCGCGCGCTGCCGCTGGTCGACCGCCAGCGCAACGTCCAGGTGCCTCCGGCCGCGCTGTTCGGGCCGGAAGGCAGCCTGCCGCGCGCCCGGCTGGACGCGCTGCTCTTCGTGGCCAGTCACGCCGATCCGGAGCTCCGCGTCGAAACCCTGGACCCCCGCGACATCGCGCGGCGGATGGTGTTTTCGCTCCTTTACGAGCTCGCGCCGCTGGCGGAGGCGTATCAGAAGTACCGCTTCGCCTTCCCGGAGCGCTCGAACCCGCGCATCGACGGGCTGGAAGAGAGCTGCCGCTGGCTGCTCGAGCAGGCGGTGACCCATCGGCCGGCCCTGGCGGTGTGGCACCCCTACCCGGCGCCGATCGCGGCGCTGTACGACGCGGTATGGCCGGCCTTGGCGCCGGATGGGATCGGCCGCGTGACGGGGGAAGAAGCATGACCCGCCTGGCCGCCGTGCGCCGCGTCGACTGGCGCTTCCTCTTGCCGCACCCCTCGCTCGGGCGCGTCGGCTGCCTGGGCACGGTGCCGGCCTCGCTGCGCGCGGGGCTGGAGGCGGCCGGGGCGGAGGTGGTCGAGCTCGGCCCGAATCCGCGGAAAGTCGGCGGTCACAATCCAATTAAATTCTCGACCCCCCCGCATCTTCAGCCGTGCGATTGCGTTTTAAGTGTGTCGCCGAACGGATTCTCGGTCTCCGCCGAGCGTTCAACTGCGGTGCAAACGCGTGTCATCCCGGCAGCCCTGAGGCCTGGTGGATGGTTGATCATCGAGGTCCACGGCCTCGGCGGGAGACGTGGCTTGCGCCGGCCGCTGGCGCCGCGCGCCTGGGTGCGCGCGCTGGAGCGGCAGGGCTGGGAGGACGTTCAGGCGTATTGGCACTGGCCGGACTTTGAAACGAGTAGTCAAATTGTCCCGCTCGGCGAACCGGCGGCCCTGCGCTTGGCGTTGGGGCGCGGGAGCGGCGGCGGGAGGCTTGGATGGTTGACGGCGGCGCTGGGGCGGCTCGGGCTGGCGGCGGGGGTTCTCCCGCGCGTGGCGCCCAGCTTCAGCGTGATGGCGCGCCGACCGAGGGCAGGCGGCGGATGAACATGGTGCTGCGGTTTCTTGAAGACAACCGGGATCGGCTGGATTTGCGGCGTTTCGCGGCGGATGGGCGGCTGGGCGGCGTGATGCTGACGCCGCGCTTCCACGCCTCCAGCCACGTCGTCTTCCTCGTGCTGGCCGAGGGCCGGCCCGAGCCGGCGCTGGTGGCCAAGGTCCCCAGGCTGGACGGCCCCAGCCCGACGCTGGAACGCGAGGCGGATCGCCTGCGCCGGGTGCATGCGCTGCGGCCGGGCGGCTGGCCGGGCGTCCCGCGCCTCGTGGCCTTCGAGGCCTGTGACGGCTGGCCGATCCTGGTGGAGACCGCCCTGGTCGGGCGCGCCTACGACCGGGCCGCCGTCCGGCGCGATCCCGCGCTGGCCGCCGCGCGCGGCACGGCCTGGCTGGCGGAGCTGGCGGAGGCGAGCCTGGCGGTCCCGCGGGAGGGCGCGGCCCTGCGCTGGATCGAGCAGCCGCTGGCCGAGCTGCGCGCGGCGCTGCCGCTGGCCTCCGGCGAGATGCAGCTCCTCGATCGCAGCCTGGCGCTGGTCGAGCCGCTGGGCCGGGCGGCGCTGCCGGCGGTGTTCGAGCACGGCGACTTCAGCGCGCCGAACGTGATGCGCCTGGCGGATGGGCGGCTGGGGGTGGTGGATTGGGAGCTGGCCGAGCCGGAGGGCCTGCCGGCGGCCGATCTCTTCTTCTGGTTGACCTACGTGGCCTTCGCGCGGTCCGGCGCGCGGGCGCTCGGCGAGCAGGTCGCGGCCTTCCGCGCGGCCTTCTTCGGCCCGGCGGCCTGGGCGCGGCCCTTTGTGCGGGACTACGCCCAGCGGGCGGGCATCGGGCCGGACGCGCTGACGTCGCTCTTCGTCGCGACCTGGGCGCGCTACGTCGCCGGCCTGGTCGGCCGGCTGGCGGCGGGCGAGGGGTTGGAGGCGGCGCCGGACGCGGGCACGCTGGCCTGGCTGCGCGGCAACCGCTACTTCGCGCTGTGGCGCACCGCGGTGGCGCGGGCCGACGAGCTGGTGTGGGAGGAGCAGCCGCATCCGGCGTGGCCGCGGGCGATCGGTGCCCCGGCCGGACGGGTCAGCCGGGCCCGGCAGGCGTTGATGGGGCTGCGGCAGGCATGGTGAGCACGTTGAGAAGGCATGAAGCTGTTGTGAACAAGGCTATCGAGAGCATTTTGGAATTGGGGCAAGCATGGCAAGCGTAGCGCTGATCGGTCCCGACGGGGCCGGCAAGACGACGATCGCCCGGCGGCTGGAGACGACGCTCCTGCCGCTGCCGGTGAAGTACATCTACATGGGGGTCAACCTGGACGCCAGCCGGGTGATGCTGCCGACCACGCGCCTGATGCTGGCCGTCAAGCGCGCGCGCGGCGGCCGGCCGGACATGGTGCTGACCAGCCACTCGAACGCGTCCAAGCCGCGGCCGAAGGGCCTTGCCAAGCGCGCGGCCGCCAGCCTCAAGTCCGGCCTGCGCACCACCAACTGGCTGGCCGAGGAATGGTATCGCCAGCTCCTGGCCTGGAAGTACCAGCGCCAGGGCACGATCGTGGTCTTCGACCGGCACTTCTTCGCCGACTACTACGCCCACGACGTGGCCGGGGACGCGCGGGGATCGCTGGCGCGGCGGCTGCACGGCTTCGTCCTGCGGCGCTTCTATCCGCGGCCGGACCTGGTGATCTGCCTGGACGCGCCGGCCGAGGTGCTCTTCGCGCGCAAGGGCGAGGGCACGCTGGAATGGCTCGAGGCGCGCCGGGCGGAGTACCTGTCGCTGCGGAGCGTGGCGCCGCAGTTCGCGGTGGTGGATGCCAGCCAGCCGCTGGACGACGTGACGCGGGATGTGGCGGGGGTGATCACACAACGGATTGATAAGCGGATACACGGATCGAGCGGATGGGACAGATTGGGCGAGGGGCGGTCTGTCACGGAGCTTGCGGGGGGCGCGGGCGGTGGGCGCGAGCAGGCGGGGGCGGTGGATGCCCGCGGACAGGAGCGGGCGGCGTGATCAAGGATGCTGTGGCGAAGGTGACGCGCAGCGCGGCCTTCGAAGGCGCGGTGGGGCTGGCCGAGCGGATGGACGGGCGGGCGCCGGGCCTCTTGCGGGTGCTGACCTACCATCGGGTGGACCGGCCGGAGGCGCGGCCGGAGCTCAACCCGAGCTTGATCAGCGCGACGCCGGAGGCCTTCGAGACGCAGATGCGCTGGCTCGCCGCGCAGTATCGGGTGGTGTCGTTGGGCGAGGTGATCGAGGCGGGCCGAGGCGGGGCGCCGCTGCCGCCGCGGGCGGTGCTGGTGACCTTCGACGATGCGTGTGTGGACTTCGCGACCCATGCCTGGCCGGTGCTGGCGCGGCTGGGCCTGCCGGCGACCCTGTTCGTGCCGACGGCATATCCGGATCAGCCCGGGCGGGCGTTCTGGTGGGATCGGCTCTATCGATGCCTGCATTCGGCCGGGGCGCCGGCGGTGCTGGCGACGGCGGTGGGCAGCCTGCCCCTGGACTCGCCCGGGGAGCGCGCGCGGGCCTATCGCACGCTGAGCCAGCAGGTCAAGCGCCTGCCGCATGGCGAGGCGATGGCGTTGGTCGACGCGACCTGTCTGGCATGTGCCGAGCCCCCCGCCGGAGACGCGGCGGGCGGCCCCGCCGTGCTGGGCTGGGACGCGTTGCGCCGGCTGGCGCGCGAGGGCGTCGCGCTGGCGCCGCATACGCGGACGCATCCGCTGCTGCATCGCGTCGGTTCGGATGAGGCGGAACGTGAGATCATGGGATCGCGGGCGGACCTCGAGCGCGAGATCGGGGCCGTGCCGCCGGTCTTCGCGTACCCGGACGGCGGCTACGACGTCACAACCCTTGAGATCTTGTCGCGCCTGGGCTTCGAGCTGGCGTTCACCACACGGCGCGGCATCAACCGTTGGGGGCGGCTGCAGGGGGAGGGTACGCGCCGCCTCGAGCTCCATCGGATCAATGTCGGCCGGCGGGTGACGCCGGCGGTCTTCCGCGCGCGACTCCTGCCCTGGTCGAGACCCTTCGATCGCCACGCCTCGCGAGCGGTCGCATGATTCCCCCGATGCAGCGTAGCCAGAAGGACCAAGGCGGCATGGCCAACACAGGTTCGGCAACAACCGCCAACAAGGTCGACGACATGGAAAAGACAGTCATGAGCATCATGAGAGGAGCCGGGGGATGAGCCAGAGCCACGCCATGCCCGCGCGACCTGCCCGTCGCGGCGGATGGCTCGATCCATGGCGCGCACGAAGCCTGCTCTGCGTGGGGCTCCTGATCCTGGCCTGCCTGATCCTGGCCGGCCAGCGCCAAGCCCGGGCCGCCGTGCTGGTCGAAGCGAGCTACACGGACTCCGGATACTCCGCCTTGACCACCGGTCACGGCGATGGCACGGCCGCGCTCGCCATCAACGGCGGCTCCGCCTTCGTCATCGCCAACCCTCTGCCCGACAGCCTGTGCACCCACACATGGGAGCATCGATTCAACGATTCGGAGCCGCGCGTCGGTTCCGCCGCGAGCCTGCTCGCCAAGCGCCCGACCCGTATACAGAAGATTCCACCCACCCGTCCGCTTGACCTGCTGGGTCGGCCCTTGTTCTCCGGGCAAGGCCGTATCTTGGAGGATGTCCGGGCCGTCGATACCGTTTGGCCATTCAGCCTGCGGCAGTAAGGCCGTGGATCGGCCGCCGCGCGGGGAGGGGACTGGGCCCGAGGCCTGGCACACCCGAACGCATCCAGGAAATGGGAGAAGCACCATGAACCAAATCCACCCTCATCCAACCCCCGCCGCGCATCGGCCTGCCCCGCCTGATACTCGGCTGCGTCGCTTCACCGCGATCGCCGGCTTATTCTTGCTGGCCTGCCTGCTGCTATCGACGGTGGTGGTACGGGCCTCGACCCCGATCACCGCGGGCTTCAAGGACTTCGATTACCCCTCGTCCACCGGCGGCAACGGCGACGTGACGGCCGAGAAGCCCGAGAGCAAGCTGTGGTACAACGACGGGCTCTGGTGGGGGGTGATGTGGCATGGCACCAGCGCCACCAGCTATAACATCCACCGGCTGGACCTGGCGACCCAGGACTGGATCGACACGGGCGTCTTGGTCGACGGCCGCTCGAACACCCGCTCGGACGTGTTGTGGGACAGCGGCAAGCTGTACATCGTGTCGCACATCTTCGCCCAGAACTCCGGCCAGTCGGCGCCGGCCGGCGAGCGCGGCCAGCTCCGGCGCTACAGTTACAACGCGGCTACCGACACCTACACCCTGGACGGCGGCTTCCCGGTGGAGGTCAACGACGCCAAGAGCGAGACCCTGGTCATCGCCAAGGACTCGACCGGCAAGCTGTGGGTGACCTGGACCCAGGACGTGGGCGGCCTGGTCTACGAGGTACGGGCCAATACGTCGACCGATAACGGGGCGACGTGGGGCACGCCGTTCAGCTTGGGCACAACGCACGCGACCGCGCTCAACGCCGACGACGTGTCGACGATCATCGCTTACGGCGGCAACAAGATCGGCATCCTGTGGAGCGACCAGCAGGCGGGGATCAACGACTTCTTCTTCGCGGCGCACAACGATGCCGACCCCAACACGACCTGGACCGAGACGCAGCCGATGCCGTCCTCGGTATCGACCGACGACCACATGAACATCCATCGCTTGGTGTCCGACAGCGCCGGCAACCTGTTCGCGGTGGTCAAGACCTCGACCAGCGCCAGCCTGATCCGGCTGCTCAAGTGCGCGGCGGGCACGGATTGCACCTCCACCGCCGACTGGACGAACACCATCCCGTGGGTCGGCACCGAGGGCGACCCGACGCGGCCGATCCTGGTGATCGACGAGACCAACCGCGACCTGTACGTGTTCGTGACGGTGCTGATCGGCGCCAACCGCGAGATCCACTACAAGGTGTCGGACCTGGACACCATCAGTTGGCCGGCGGGCACGGGCACGACCTTCATCGCCAGCGCCGACGACCCGCAGGTCAGCGACTCGACCTCGACCAAGCAGAACGTGACCGGGATCACCGACCTGGTGATCCTGGCCAGCGATACGACGACGCACACCTACTTCCACAACAAGCTGGATCTCCCCGGCGGCTCGACGGACACCCCGGCGCCGACGGCGACCAAGACGGCGACCCCGACCAAGACGGCGACGGCGGGCCCCTCGCCCACGCCGAGCAACACAGGGACGGCGACGCGGACGGCGACGCCGACGCGGACGGCGACACCGACGCGGACGGCGACGGCGGGTCCCTCGCCCACGCCTACCAAGACGGCGACGCCGACCATTACACCCACGCCGACGGATTCGGCCTTCCCGCTGGTGCTCAACGAGGTCGAGTACAACGATCCGGGTACGGATGACGCCGAGTTCGTCGAGATCAAGAACGTCGGCGGCACGACCCTCAACCTGGCGAACTACTCGCTGCGGCACATCGACGATGCGGCGGGGGCGACGCTGTGGTGGGTGCGCTTGAGCGGCAGCCTTCCCCCGGGCGACTGGGTCGTCGGCTGCGCGAACCCGCCCAACGTTCCGGGCTGCGATCTCGACCTCAAGACCCTGACCGGGGTGGGCGGCGGCACGGCGCCGATCACGACGACCAACGTCTTGAAGACGGGCATCGCCGCGCTCGGCATCTACAACGGCGGAGGCACCCCGGGCAGCGTCATCGACGGCGTGGCCTATAACGGCGGGACCTGCGACCCGGACTTCGCGGCTTTCTGCGAAGGCGGCACGACGGCGCCGGTCGATCCGGGCACGGCCGGGCTGACGATCGGGCGCAATCCGGACGGCGCCGACACCAACAACAACAGCGCCGACTGGATCGTGCAGAACATCTCGACCGGCAGCGGCAACGGCGTGCCGACGCCCACTGTGACGGCCGGGCCATCGCCGACGAGCACGGTGACGCCCTTGCCATCGGCGACCGCGACCGGGACCGCAACGTCGACAAGCACGGCCACGTCCGGACCCACGCCGACGCCGACCAAGACCGCGACGCTGACGAGCACGCCTACATCCGGACCGTCGCCGACGCCGACCAAGACCGCGACGCCGACGAGCACGGCCACGTCCACGCCGGGGCCGTCCAGCACCGCCACCGCCGGCCCGTCGCCGACACCCGGGGCGCTGGTGCTCAACCCGGTGGCCGACGTGCAGGTGAAGAGCTCGTCGCCGACCAGCAACTATGGGACGATCAGCTCGATCCGGCTACGCAGCGTGGATCCGACCTACAACTCCTACCTCCGCTTCGACGTCACCGGCGTCGGCGGCACGATCCAGAGCGCGATCCTGCGCCTGTACATCACCGACGGCAGCGACATGGCCGGGTCGGTTCACACCGCGTCCAACAACTACGCCGACAACAGCGGCCCGTGGACCGAGACCGGCCTGACGTGGAACAACGCGCCGGCGGTCGGCGGGACGGCCCTGGACACCAAGGGCACCGCGGCCAACAACACCTGGGTGGAGTACAACGTCACCAGCGCGGTCACCGGCAACGGCACCTACGTGTTCGGCTTGAAGAACACGTCGACCAACAGCGCGATCTTCAACTCGCGCGAGGCGACGACCAACAAGCCGCAGCTCGTGATCACCCTGGTCGGCGCCCCGACGAACACGCCGGGTCCGACCAACACGACGGCTCCGACGAGCACGCCGACGGCGACCAGCACCACGGTACCGACCAACACAGCGGTGCCGACGGCGACCAGCACCACGGTACCGACCAACACGACAGTTCCGACGAGCCAGCCGACGGCGACCAACACGCCGGGACCGACGAGCACGCCGACGAAGACCAGCACGACGGCGCCGACCAACACGCCGGTTCCGACGAGCCAGCCGACGGCGACCAGCACCTCGGTTCCCACCAACACCGCGGGTCCGACCAACACGCCGGCTCCGACCAACACCACGGGTCCGACCAGCACGACGGTGCCGACCAACACGCCGGGGCCGACGAGCACGGCGACCAACACGGCGGTGCCGCCGACCAACACATCGGTGCCGACCAACACGGCGGTGCCGACCAACACCACGGTGCCGACGGCGACCAACACCACGGTACCGACCAACACAGCGGTGCCGACCAACACCTCGGTTCCCACCGACACGGCGGTGCCGACTAACACCCCCGTGAACACGCCGCTGCCGACCAACACGCCCGAGAACACGGCGGTGGCGACCAGCACGCCGGCGACGGTGAACTTCGTGCCCAGCGAGGACAGCCGGACCAGCAGCGCGTCGCCGAGCAGCAACTACGGCACGTCGAGCTACCTGCGCGTGCGCCTGTCCTCGGGCGATGACCATCGCACCTACCTGAAGTTCAACGTCACCGGGCTTTCCGGGACGGTCGTCAGCGCCAAGCTGCGCGCGTTCGCCTACGACGGCAGCGACAACGGTGGCACGGCCTACAGCGTGTCCACCGGTTGGGCCGAGGGGACGATCAACTGGAGCAACCAGCCGGCGCTCGGCTCGGCCAACGGGTCGGCCGGCAACGTGCCGATCAACACCTGGGTGGAGTACGACGTGACGGGAGCGGTGACCGGCAACGGGACCTACTCCTTCGCGGTCGCCAACACCTCGTCCGACAGCCTGTACTTCCGCTCGCGGGAGTACGCCAGCAACAAGCCCCAGCTCGTCGTGACCACCGGCAGCTTCTTCGCCGCCGCCGGGCCGGTGCGCGTGGCTCCGCCTATGGTGCGGCCGGGCCGGGACATCGTCCTGCCCTGGCCCGGCGGCGGGGAACTCGGGGCCGAGGGGCGCCGGTTCGGCTTGCGCTAAGCCGCAACGGGCGGCCGGCGCGGCGCGCCAACAAGCCCGCGATACGGCCTCGCAATCCAGGCGAGGCCGTATCGCGGGGGCCAGCGCAGCCGTTAATAACCTTTGGCCACCCGGGTCGCCGAAGCAAGGAGAGGTAATCCCTTGGTCAAGATCTTGATTATCAGCCCGATCGACAAGGGCACGATCGCCACGCTCGGCGCGCGCTACGATGTCGACTGTGCCTTCAACGCAACGCCGGACGTGGTCGCGGCGCGGCTGGCGGACCGCGACGTGGTGGTGCTGCGCAGTGGCGTCAAGGTCACCGCCGAGGCGATGGCCGGCGCGCCCCGGCTCGGGCTGATCATCCGCGCCGGCTCGGGCACCGACAACATCGACCTGGCCTACGCCGAGGCCAACGGCATCCGCCTGGCGCGCATCCCGGAGCCCGGGGCGCAGGCGGTGGCCGAGCTGACCTTCGCGCTGATGCTGGCGCTGGCGCGCAGCGTGCGCTACGCCGACGAGCAGCTCCGCCGCGGCCACTGGGCCAAGTACGAGATCGAGGGGCGCCTGATCCAGGGCAAGACCCTGGGCATCGTCGGCGCCGGCAACATCGGCCGGCGCGTCGGCCAGATCGGCGCGGCGCTCGGGATGCGCCCGCTGGGCTGCGTCGGGCATCCGTCCGAGGCTTCGGCGGACGAGCTGGCACAGCACGGGATCACGCTGGCGCCCTTCGACCGCGTGGTGCGCGAGGCCGACTTCATCACCCTGCACGTGCCGCTGAACGCGACGACGCGTGGCCTGATCGACGCCGAGACCCTGGCGCAGGTCAAGCCCGGCGCCTTCCTGATCAACCTGGCGCGGGGTGGCGTGGTCGACGAGGCGGCCTTGCACGCCGCGTTGGTCCGCGGCGACCGCTTGCGCGGGGCGGCGCTGGACGTGCACGCGGCCGAGGGCGAGGGACAGGTCTCGGCGCTGGCGGGCCTGCCCAACGTCATCCTGACGCCGCACATCGGCGCGACGACGATCGACACCCAGCGCGAGATCGGCCAGCGCGTGGTCGCGCTGGTCGAGGCCTTCGCCGCCGAGCGCGCGGCCGAGCGGCTGGCGGAGCCAGCCTTCGCGCTCTGATACCTGGACAGCCGGCGGAAGTCGCCGCCGGAATACCGAGGCGCCTGGGCCGATGATCCCCCGCGGTGATCACGGCCCGGCGACCGACAGCTTATCAGCTCGCGCGAGGGCGCACTCTGGTGCGCCCTCGCCATGACAACGCCTGAAGGGATGCAGCATGGCCCACAACATCCACACGCCCCACGCCCCTGCCCTGACCGAATCTCTGATCGACCGGACGCGCCACCTGCGCCTGGTCGTACTGATCGGCGTCGCCGCGCTGGCCGCCCTCGTCGCCCGCCGGCCGATGCCGGCCAGCGCGGCGACGCCGATCGATGCGGGCTACCGGGACTTCAGCTATCCCAGCGGCCTGGGCGACAACGGCGACGCGACCGCGGAGAAGCCCGAGAGCAAGCTGTGGTACAACGACGGGCTGTGGTGGGCGGTGATGTGGCGGACCGCCGCGCCGGCGGGCTATCGCATCTACAAGCTCGACACCGCGACCCAGGACTGGATGGACACCGGCACCGCCGTCGACACCCGGCTGGCCTCGCGCGCCGACGCGCTGTGGGACGGGAGCAAGCTCTACATCGCCTCGCACCTCTTCGAGCTCAACGGCGGCGTAACCGCGCCGGCGGGGCAGCGCGCGCAGCTCTACCGCTACAGCTACAACAGCGCCACCGACACCTACGCGCTGGACGGCGGCTTCCCGGTGGAGGTCAACGACGCCAAGACCGAGGCGCTGGTGATGGCCAAGGACTCGACCGGCAAGCTGTGGGTGACCTACACGCTGGGCAACAAGGTAAAGGTCAACCGCACGCTGAACGGCAACGACGCGACCTGGGGCACGCCGCTGGACCTCGGCACGGCCCACGCCAGCAACCTCAACGCCGACGACCTCTCCGCCATCGTCTCCTTCGGCGGCAACAAGATCGGCGTGCTGTGGAGCAACCAGTCCAGCCTGATGGACTTCTACTACGCGGTGCACAACGACGGCGACCCCGACACGACCTGGACCGAGACGGCGGCGTTCACCCAATCGACCGACGACCACATGAACGTCAAGACGCTGCAATCCGACAACGCCGGCAACGTCTTCGCGTTGTGCAAGACCTCGTCGGCCAACATCCTGGTCGTCCTGCTCAAGTGCTCGGCCGGCACGAACTGCACCTCGCCGACCAACTGGACCTCGTACGTGGTGTTCAAGGACAGCGACGGCGGCCCGACCCGGCCGGCGCTACTGATCGACACCGAGAACCGCGACCTCTACGCCTTCGCCAGCATGCAGGTGAACAGCAAGCGCGGCATCCACTACAAGGTGTCGGACCTGGACAACATCAGCTTCGCCTCCGGGGCGGGGACGACCTTTATCCGCGGCAGCGCCTACAGCCACATCAACGACCCGACCACGACCAAGCAAAACGTCAACGGCGGGACCAACCTGGTGGTGCTGGCCAGCGACACCAACGCCAACTACTACTTCCACAACACCATCGACCTGCCCAGCGCCTCGTCCCCCACGCCGACCGCCACCGCCGGCCCATCGCCGACGCCGACGATCACGCCTTCGCCGACGATCACGCCGACACCCTCGATCACGCCCACCCCGTCCAACACGCCGACGCCGTCCAACACCCCGACGCCGACGCTGACCCAAACCCCGACGCCGACTCGCACGCCGACCCTGACCCCGACCCCTACCGCGACGCCGACCGCCACGCCGCTGGGGATGCTCGTGTTCAGCCCACCCCATGACGCCTATGTCAAGAACGACAGCGCGACCTCGAACTACGGCTCGGCGGTGCTGCTGCGGCTGCGCGACACCAACGACCCGATCTACCGCACCTACCTGAAGTTCGACGTCACGGGGGCGGAGCTCGGCGTCCTGAGCGCGAAGCTGCGGCTCTACGCCTACGATGGCGGAGACTCGGGCGGCTCGGTGTACACGGTGTCGGGCAACTATGCCGACGACAGCGGGCCGTGGACCGAGTCGGGGATCACCTGGAACAACGCCCCGCCGATCAGCGGGTCGCCCCTGGCCACGGTCGGGACGGTCGCCAACAACGTCTGGGTGGAATGGGACGTGACGAGCGCGGTGACCGGCAACGGGACCTTCAGCTTCGGCTTGCAGAACAGCTCGAACAACAGCGTGTACTTCCACTCCCAGGAAGCCACCTCGGCCTTCAAGCCCGTACTGGTGGTCATGGTGAACCCCGGGACGTTGACGTTCACCCCGACGCCGTCCATCACGCCTACACCGTCGATTACGCCGACCGCGTCGAACACCCCCACGCCGTCCGCGACCGCGACGGCGACGGCGACGCCGAGCTCGACGCCGACGCCGACCGCGACGCCGACGCCGACCGCGACGCGCTCGCCGAGCG
>CAZCJG010000041.1:0-19228 GCA_964498575.1 uncultured Anaerolineales bacterium
AGGCCTTCCGGCGTGCCCTGGAGATCGAACCGGCCTACATGTTCGCCGGGACGCACGGCTTTGTCCTGGACGTCGAAGCCGGCGACCTGGACGCCGCCGAGGCGACGCTGCGGACGATGGAGATGGGGCAGGTTCCCGCACCGATCACGCAGGCCTGCCAGGTGGAGCTCGATACGCGGCGCGGGCGGCGCGAGGCGGCGCTGGAGGGCATGCGCCGCCTGGCCGGCGACGCCGAGCCCGCCGTCTACTTCATGGGGCGGGGCGTCGATGCGATCGTCGAGGCCGGCTGGCGCAAGCCCCTGCTCGACGTGTTCGACACGGTCGAGCAAGAGGCGGAGCACTTGCCGGTGGAGCTGGGGGCCTGGTGGACCCATCTCGCCCTGCAGGAGCAGGGTCCGGACGCGGCGCGAAAGGTGGTCGACCGCCTGCGCGAGCGCGGGCGCGAGCCGCTTGCGCGGGCCGCCGCCGCCCGTTTGATCAGGCGCCTGGGCATTGAAGCGAGCTCGGCCAACCAGGCGTGCTTGCGCGCCTTCTTGCGCGAGGAGGCGGATTGGTTGGCCGGGGACGCCGAGACCTGGGGCTGGACCGCCTGGGCTTATGCCCACATCGATGACGTGGCGGGCTGCATCGCCTGGACGGACGGCTGGCGCGAGGTCGACGGCGCCCAGCCCTGGATGCTCGCCAACCGCCTGCACTGCCTGCTCGACCAGGGCCGGGACGAGGAGGCGCGCAACCTGAGCGTGGCGGCGCTGGCGGTCGAGAACGTCCGCGACGGCGATCCCGGCCTGCCCTTGCACCATGCCTGGCTCGCCTTCGACGCGGCGCTGCATGGCCGGGTCGCGCCGGCGCGGGCAGCGCTGGAACGGATCGACGCGTGGCATGAGAGCCACGACCTCACCCTGCAGGTCGCGTTGACCCTGGCCCTAATCGACGCCGCGCGCGCCGAGGCCGGCGAGCTGCCGCGGTCCGCCATCCCCGCCGCCCGCCGCCGCGCCGAGGCCGCCGCCAAGGCGCACCCGAGCCTGGCGACCGCGGCGACCGAGCGCTGGCTGCGCCGCCTGTACGCGGTCTGCCTGAAGCGTCTGGATCGAGCCGAGGGCGGGCTGAGTGGGCTGCTCGGGAGGCTGCGGAGGTAGGGATGCCTGGGAACGCGGGCCACCGGCCCGCAATGGCTGTTGCAGGCCCAGGTCTATCGTCACGGCACAGGTGCGGGCCGGAGGCCCGCGCACCCCGGCCGGCCCGCAATGACCTGCGTGTTCCCCGGATCGCCCACTTCGCCTACAATTGAACCCGCCATGCAGATCGCGAGCTGGAACGTCAACGGCATCCGCGCCGCCGAGCGCAAGGGTTTCCTGGACTGGTTGCGGCTGGGCGGGCCGGACATCCTGGGCTTGCAGGAGACCAAGGCGCAGCCGGAGCAGCTCTCCACCGCCCTGCGCGAACCGGAGGGCTACCACAGCTTCTGGGCCTCGGGCGAGCGCAAGGGCTATAGCGGCGTGGCGATGTACAGCCGCGTCCCCCCGCGCGAGGTGCGCTATGGCCTGGGGATCGATGCCTTCGACCGCGAGGGGCGGACCCTGGTGGCGGACTTCGACGATTTCGTCTTCATCACCACCTACACCCCCAACGGCGGCAACGATCATGGGCGCGTGCCCTACAAGATGGGCTACAAGGCCGCCCTGCTCGGCTACTGCGAGCGCTTGCGCGGCCAGGGCCGGTCGGTGATCGTGTGCGGCGACATCAACACCGCCCACCGCGAGATCGACCTGGCCCGCCCGCGCGAGAACAAGAACACCACCGGCTTCCTGCCGGTCGAGCGCACATGGATCGATGCGCTGATCGATTTGGGCTGGATCGACACCTATCGCTATGTGCACGGCGACGTCGAGGGTGCGTACTCGTGGTGGACGGTGCGGGTGGATGCCCGCACGCGCAACGTCGGCTGGCGCATCGACTACGTGTTCGCCAGCCCGGACCTGGCGCCGCGCATCACCGGCGCCGCGATCCACGCCGATATCCTGGGCAGCGATCACTGCCCGGTCAGCGTCACGCTGGCGACGGGCGCCTGAGCACGGGGGCTGGACGTGTCCCGGCGCCGTTGGGCCGCGCTCGGCTGTGGCCTGCTGCTGCTTGCCGGGACGGTCCGGCCAGGCCGCGCCGCGCCGGCCGTTCAAGATGTGACGCCCGCGGCCGCCGGTCCGACGACCGCGGCGCCCGCGGAAACGCTCGATGCGGCTGGTGGCAACCCGGTGACGGTGCCGAATCCGGCAGCGGGCGAACCGGCGGAGACGCCCGCTCCGGCAGCGGGCGATCCGGCGGCGACCTGGGATGAAACGGCCACCCGCCACTTCGTGATCCTCTCGCAACCGGCGAGCGTGCCCGCCCGCGACTACTTCGCCACGCGGGCGGACGCGCTGTACGAGGCCCTGGCGGCGGTCTTCGGCGCCGAGCTCGAAACGCCGATCACGCTGCGGCTGTTCGGGTCGATCGAGGCCTACCGCGGCGCGAATCCCCTGGCCGCCGAGATCGACGGCGCGCTCGAACCCGGCCGGCGCGGCCGGCGCGAGCTCGACCTCGCGGTGCCGGCCGCGATGGGTGACGCCGGCGCCTCGCCGGATGGTTCGCCCCATGCCGGGCTGGACGACGCCCTGCGGCGCGAGCTGGCCTACCGCTTCGCCGCCCGCCTGTCCGGCGAGCGGCTGCCGGCGGGCCTGCGCGCCGGGATCGCGCAGTACCTCGAGCTGCCGGACGCGCGGAACGCGGCCGGGGTCGCGCGCCTGCGCGAGGCGCTGGACGAGGGGCGGCTGTACAACTGGTCGGAGCTCTACGCGCCCGGCGGCGCCTTCGTCGATCCGCCGCTGACCCTGCCGCAAAACCTGTCGATCGTCCACTATCTCGCCGGCACCTTCGGCTTCGCCAAGCTGGCGGACCTCGTGCGTGCCAGCGCCGGCGCGCCCGGCTGGCGCGATGCCCTGGAAAGCACGTATGGCCGGCCGCCGGTCGAGCTCGAAGCCGCTTGGCGGGCCTGGCTGCCGTCCTACCTCGATGGCGGCTGGCGTCGGCACGCGCTCTACAGCCAGGACCTCGGCCTGGCCGAGGCGATGCTGGCCCAGGGCGACTACGCGGGCGCGACCCGCCAGCTCGGCGGCGTCCTCTCGCTTCTGGCCAGCGCGGACCCGCCGGCCGCCGCTCCGGCGCGTGCCTTGCTGGCGCGCGCCGAGTCCGGGCTGGCCGCGCGCCGGAGCCTGGACGCGGCGGGCGCGGCCCTGGCGGCCGGCGACTACCCGGCGGCCGAGGTGGCGGCGCTGGAAGCCCGGCGCGCGCTGACGGGCTTGGGCGACGGTCGCGGCGCGGACCAGGCGGGCACCATCGCCGAGCGCGCCCGCCTGGGGGCGGCGGCGGCCCGTTCCCTCGCCCGCACCGAACGCTTGCCGCCGTGGCGGTTGATCGAAGCGCGCCACGCCGCCTACCAGGCCGCGGTCGGCTTCGCCCAGGTGGGCAATGATGTCGCCGCCGCGCGGGCCAGGGCGAAGCTGACGGCGCTGGACCGGCGGCTGGCGCCGGCCGGATGGGCGCTGCTGCTCGTCGGGATCGCCCTGCTGGCGTGGAACGTCCGCCGGCGGCTGCGCGACCGGGCGAGTCGCCCCTGGGAGCGCGGGCCTCCGGCCCGCACGAGCTCGCGTGTCACGGTAGATGCTCGCCGCGCCGGTGCGGGCCAGGGGCCCGCGCTCCCAGGATAGCCGCATGATCCACTTCCGCGTGCGCTACGAGCGCTTGCGCGATCGCCTCGGCTGGGTGCGGCGGCGGGCGGCGCTGGTGCGCGCGGCCTGGCTGGCGCTCGCGGTGCCGCTCGCGGGGGTGGTGCTGTCGATCCTGCGTGGCGCGGCGCTCGCCCCGGGCCTGTGGCTGGTCGGCGCCGGGCTGGTCTTCGTCCTCGCCGCGTGGTGGGGCGGTCGCCCGGCGCCGGAGGGCGCGTTGGACCGCGACCTGGACCGGCGCTTCGGGCTGGACGAGCTCCTGGTGACCGCCGTCGAGGTCGACCGGCGCGGCCCGCGCGGCGCGATCGAGGCGCGCTTGCTCGACGACGCGGCGTCGGCCGTGGCCGAGATCGGCGGCGAGCGCGCCATCGACGGCCGCGCCACCCGCCGCGAGGTCGAGACCTTCGCCGCGCTCGGCCTGATCCTCGCCGGGCTGTGGCTCCTGGCCGGCACCCTGGGCGGCCCGCCGCCGCAAGCGCGCCTGCCGGAGATCGCGGCGGGCGGCGGCGGGGGCGATGGCGCGGGCAGCGGTCCGGGCAGCGGCGACGGCCTCGGCGGGGGCGGCGGCTCGCCGGCGATGGGCCGCCTGGCGGCCGAGCTCGGGGACCACGCGGCGGCGCGCGGCATCGCGGCGGCGCTGGGCAAGGGCGACCCGGCGGCGGCCGCGCGGGCCGCGCGCGCCCTGGCCGATCGCGCCGAAGCCCTGTCGCCCGCCGGCCGGGCGGAGCTTTCGCGCACGCTGGATTCGCTCGCGGAGGATCTGGGGCCCCAGGATCCGACCCTGGCCGAGGCGCTGCGCGAAGCGGGCCGCGCGCTGCGGGATCCGGCCGCCCCCTCGCCCAACGGCGGGATCGAGCGGCTGGCCGAGGCGCTGGACGCCCTGGCCGGCTCGTCCGCGGCGCGTCCAGCGCCGACCGTCGCTCCGCGCGGCCGGCCCGGGCTGCCGGCGGAACGGCTGGCGGTCCAGCCTACCCCCGCGGCGGCCGGTCTCAAGCCCGAGCGGTCGCGGGGCGGGCGGACCACGGGCATGTCGGCGCGACCCGGCGCCGAAACCGGCGGCGCGCGGACCGAGGCCCGGCCCGTGCCGGTGCGGGGCGGGGCGGTAACCGCGCGGCCGGCGGTGGTCGGCGCCGATCCGCTGCGCTATCCCTGGGAGATGCGCGACATGGTGCGGCAGTATTTCGACCCGCGCGAAGGGCCGAACGAGCCGGCAAGCCCATGACCGCGGCCGGCGCCGAAGGCCCGCGCTTCGACGAGGCCTTCCTGCGGCGCCTGGAGCGCCTGACACTCTCGCTGCGGCGCGTGCACACCGCCGTCGGCGGCCGGCCCGGCACGCGGCGGGCTCCGGCGGCGGACTTCGTCGACCACCGGCCCTACAGCCCCGGCGACGACCAGCGGCACATCGACTGGAACGCCGCGGCCCGCCACGACGAGGTCTTCGTCAAGGTCGGGCGGATGCTGCAGTCGGCCGACGTCCACCTGGTGCTCGACCTCAGCCCGTCGATGGCGGCCTGGCCGGCCAAGCACAAGCTGTCGATCGAGCTGGCCGCCGCACTCGGCTGGCTGTCCCTGGCCCAGGGCGACCGGGTGACGCTCCACCCCTTCCCCGAATCGCCCGCGCTGGCGCCCTGGCAGCCCGCGCGCGGCAAGGGCCGCGGCTCGGCCTACCTGCGCTACCTGGCGGAGCTGCCGGCGGTCGAAGCCGCCGCGACCAGCCTGGCGCCGATCCTGCGCACCGCGACCCGGCGGGCGTCGGCGGGCGGTCTGGCGGTGGTGATCTCGGACCTCTGGGTGGTCGATGACCTCGAAGCGGCGCTCGCGCTCGCGCCGCCGCCGCGTTGGGACAGCCTGGTGCTGCAGATCCTGGACCGCTCCGAGCTCAGCCCGCCCATGGACGGCCCGCTCGACCTGATCGACGCGGAGTCCGGCGCCGCCCTGCGCCTGCGGGTCGACGAGGCGATGCGCGCCCGCTATCGCGCCGCGCTGGCCGCGCGCCTGGAACGCATCCAGCGGCTGGCCGCCGGCCGCGGCGCTACCCACGTGCTCCTGCCGGCGGACTGGCCGATCGAACGGGCGGTGATCCCCTACCTCCAGCGGCGGGCGGTGCTGGGCTGACGCGGCGCCCGCCGCGCGACCGAAAGCCGCGGTTGGCGTACAATAGGCGTCGTCCGAACCCAAGGACGTCAAGGTGGCTGTCGCCCGAAGACAGCGCAGCAGTGAGGAGGAGCCCCGATGAATCACACCGCGATCCTGAGCCGCGCCTGGCGTATCACGCTTGACTACCGTGTCTTGTGGCTGTTCGGCTTCCTGGTCGCCCTGGGCGGCGGGGGCGGTGGGGGCGGCATCCAGTGGATCTTCGGGGACCAGAGTGGTGGGGCCGCCGCCGGATCCGGCGAGCCGGCGGGCTGGGATGCCGTGCTGGGCAACCCCAACCTGCCGCCCGGCCTCCGGCACTTCCTCGAAATCCTGCGCGACGAGCTGGCGCGCTACCAGTGGGAGCAGCTCGCGCCGGCGCTGATCACGCTGGCCGCCATGGCGATCTGCTGTCTGCTCATCGTGATCGTCGTGCTCACGATCCTGCACTACATCGCGCGCGTCGCGCTGATCCGCGGCGTCGACCGGATCGAGGCGACCGGCGCCGCCCCGACCTGGCGCGAGGGCTTCCGATTGGGCTGGAGCCAGCGCACCTTCCGGCTGTTCGTGCTCGAGCTGCTCGTGTTCGGCGCCATCGTCTTCTGTATCGCCGCCGCGGTCGCGATGGTCGCGGTGCCGCTGCTCACCATGGGCCTGGCCGGCGGCGCGCGGCCCTTCCTGGGGATTGCCATCGGCCTGGTGCTGCTGTTTTGCCTGCTTTTCCCGTTCGTCATCGCCATCTCGATCGCGCTCGGCGTCCTCGGCGAGCTCTGGGCGCGCGAGATCACGCTGGCGGGCCGCGGCATCGGCGACGCGATCGCCGAAGGCTGGCATCACGCGCGGCAGCGGCTCGCCGAGGTCGGCCTGCTCTGGCTGCTCCTGCTGCTGGTCGGCTGGCTGTTCACCGCGGTCTTCGTTCCGCTCAGCTTGGTGGTGCTGGCGATCGCGGGCAGCATCGGCCTGGGCATCGGCTACACGATCTTCGCGGTCGCGGGATCGGCGCTGTGGGCGCTGGGGATCGGCGGGGCGGCGTTCCTGCTGTTCATGATGATCCCGCTGACCTTCGTGCTCGGGCTGTGGGAGGTGTTCAAGTCGAGCGCGTGGACGCTGGCTTGGCGGTCGCTAGCTTATCCAGCTCCGCCGCCAGAGCCAGATCTCGCCCTGTGATACCGCCGGACACATGGGTCACCAGGTCCACCTGCACCGTCCGGTAGCTGTTGCACCAGTCCGGATGATGGTCCATGCGCTCGGCGGCCAGCGCGGCGCGGCTCATAAACCCGAAGGCCTCGGAGAAGTCGGCGAAGGTGTAGGTCTTGTGCAGCTTGCCGTCCACCACGGCCCAGCCGGGCCGATCGGTGAGCGCTGCGGCTAGCTCGGAGGGGGTAAGGACTTCGGGGGCTGGCATTTCATGTTTCTCCAACAGGGCAGGTCAACGGTCTGACCCGGGTTCGACTTCCGCCAGCGCCCGGCGCAGCGCGTCGGCCACCTGGTCCGGCCCGACGACCCGCGCAATCGCTTTGAGCGTGTCCGGCAGGGGTTGGCGGCGCGTCGGGCGGATCCAGGAGCACCGGTTGTTCCAACATCGCCATGCCACACTTCCTTTCGCAAGTCCGACTGAGCCCCGCTGGCCGGTCTTCGCTCCGCCGGCAGGACCTGATTTTGGCGTGAATGCCCCGGCTGTCCAAATCCACCGGCGCGTAAGCTTGCCAAGCTCGAACGTTACTATACTTGAAGTGCGTTCTACCCCTGGACGAATCCTCGGCCCGGCCCGATGATATGCGACACCCGCAGGCCGCCGGTTCGATCCCTGCCGCCGCGTGATGGCGCCCGCGGTCCCGCCCAGAAAGCGTGAATCCGATGGTCCAGCCCGAGACCTGCCGTTTACGACTCCGCGTCGCGATCGTTCGCGTCATCCTGGCGGCCGCTGTCGTCCTGGTGATCGCCGGCGCCGGTGCCGCACGGCCGATCCCGACGCGCGCCGCGCCGGCCGCGCAGGCTGCGGGGGGGGTGGGGACGACGTACCGGCTGGTCGAAACCTGGGCCGACGCGCCGTGGCGACTGACCGCGGGCCATTTCGGCGAGCCTGTCGACGTCACCTCGGCGCCGGACGGGACGCTGTTCGTGCTGGACGCGGGGCGGAATCACAACGCGGTACATGTGCTGGACGCCGACGGCCGACCTCGCTCGCTGTTCCAATTGCCGCAGGATCTGCCGGTGCTGCGGGCCGACGCCGGATGGGACGGCACTCTGTCCGTGCTGACCAGTGCCGAGCAAGTCCAGAAGCTCTTGCGCTTCACGGAGCAGGGACTGCCCCTCGCCAGCCGGGACCTGACCCTGCCGGAGGACTGGGGCTACATCGACCTGGCGGTGACGCCCGACGGCGGCGTGGCGCTCCTGGTCTACGACTACGCCATGCCGCGCCAGCAGTGGATCGACCTGATCGGTCCCGACGGAGGCCTCGCCGAGCCGATCGCGCTGCGCTTCGCCCCGGGCACCGGCCAGTGCGACGAGCCCTTTGCCCGCGACCTCGACGTCGCCGCGGACGGGACCCTGTATGTGACCGTCGGCCTCGACGGCGGGATGTGTCCCGGCCGCTATCCGGAGCCGCCCCATCCCACTCCCGACCCGCGCCCGTCGGGGCTGAGCCGCGCAGCGCTGGACGACCTGCCATGGGACTTCACCGCGGCCCCACTCCAGCCGGCAACCGCGGCCCCGAGCCCTACGTCGATCCCCACCGCCGCACCGATCCCGGCCACCGCGCCGATCCCGGCCACCGCGCTGATCAAGGTGCCTTCCCCGGCCGTTCTGATCCTCGATGCCGACGGGCGCTACCGGGCGCTGGTGCCGAGCGGCGCCGAGGACATCGCGGCGGGACCGCTCGACGCATGGGGGCCTAACGGCGACGCGATCTACACCGTGAGCGACCGGCGCCTGCGCCACCTGCTGCGGCAAACGCGCCGCCTGGGCGGCGACGTGCTGACCTTCGACGCCGGCAACCTCCAGCGCATCGACGTCACCGCGGCGGGTCGGGTTCACACCACCCGCTCGTTCTGCCTGACCCACGCCGTGGTGGCCTATGGCGACTCGAGCGCGCCGGCGATCCCGCCGGCGCGCGTGGACCGCGCGGTCGGCGTGTCCGACGCCCCGCGCCTTGAGGGCCCCGCCCTCCCAGTCCGGGTGGCGGTCGGCGACGACATCCTGCTCCTGAACGCCTCGACCGTCAGCCGCGAGGGCCGGCGCCACCTCGACAACTGGCGCCTCGGTCCCGAGGTCGTCCAGCGTTGGAACCGCGCCGGCCGGCCGGTAGGGCAGACCCACCTGTGCGGCCCCTGGCATGCGACGGTGGACATCGCCGCCGATGGGGGCGGCTTCTTCGGCATCGAGAAGCAGGCGGTGAGCTACCGCCCGGATGACCTGCCGCCGGCATGGCGCTTCGGCGCGCCGGACAGCTTCTTCATCGCGGGCGATGCCGACGGCGGCCGGTTGGCGCTGTTGGACGCCGGCGGGCGGCGGGGGCTGGTGCTGGACCGCGCGGGTGATGTCGTCTCCGAGTGGCCGATCGAAGGCCCCGGACGGCGTTCGCTGCCGGTCGACATCGCCATCCACGGCGACCGGATCTACCTGGCGGACATGGGGCGCCAGCGGATCGAGCTGCGCGGGGTCGACGGCGCTGCGCTCGGCGGCTGGCCCGTGCACGATGGCCCGAAGCGGATCGCGGTGGGTCCGGATGGCCACCTGTTCGTGCTCGGGCGGGGCGGATGGGGGCTGGAGTACGCGCCGGACGGCGACCTGGTCGCGAGCTGGCCGATGCCCGAACGGCGCCTGATCGAGCCGCAGGACATCGCGGTCGACGCGGCGGGCCGGGTCTACGTGCCGCGCGTTCACCTCGTCGCGCCGGAGGACGCGCTGGACTACCGCGACGCCGAGGTCACCCGCCCCGGTGTCTGGGTATTCGAGCGCGCCGCGCCGGTGCCCGGCGCGCCCGAGCTGCCGGACGTGCCGCCGCGCGAGGCCTGCCTGGCCCGGCCGGACAAATATGCCGCGCCGCGGCGCATCCCCCTCGGCGCGACGGTCGGCGTGACGCTGACGGTGGAGGGGAGCTGCCCCGGCTGGCAGGTGCCGCATCAGATCATGGTGGTGCTGGATACGTCCTACTCGATGACCTGGAACCGGGCGCTCGATCGTGCCAAGGAAGCGCTCCTGCCGCTGGTCGGCTCATTGGACCTGGACAACGTCGACCTGGGGCTGGTGACCTATGACACCGGCGCCAGCCTGGAGGCGCCGCTGACCGGCGACCTCAACGACCTGCGCGCCCGGATCGCGCGAGCCGGCGCCGACGGCGACACGCGCCTGGGCGCCGGGCTGGAGCTGGCGCGGATCGAGCTGGCCGGCCCGCGCCGCAACCCCAACGCGCGCCGGACGATCCTGGTCGTCAGCGACGGCGTCTTCAAGGACGATCCCGCGCCGGCTCTCGCCGCGGCGAAAGCGAGCGGCATCGACGTCGCCGCGATGATCTACACCACGCGCGAGTTCACGGATCCCGTGAGGCAGAGCCTGGAGCAGCTCTTCGGTGGTCCCGACGCGGTGTACATCGACGTGCCCGGCCCGCGCGTCGACCTGCTGATCGACCGGCTGACCGCCTGGCAGGCCGTCGAGGGCCTGTTCGAGACCATCATTGTCCACGACATCCTCCCCCGCAACATGCGCTACGTCGCCGGCAGCGCGGTCCCGCCGGCCGCCTTCGATCCCGCGGCCAACCGCCTGACCTGGGCGCTCGGCCCGGTCGCGGCGAAGGGCGGGCTCACGCTGACCTACCGGGTCGAGCCACTGGAGCCCGGCATCTGGCCGACCAACGTCGAGGCGACCGCCGACTACCGCGACGCGCTGGGCTGGGCCGGGCGCCTGGTCTTTCCGATCCCCGAGGTCGAGGTCTACGTACCGCCGACCCCCACGCCAACGCCCACGCCGATCCCGCCCACCGCCACCGTCACCCCCGCGCCGCCGGACCCCCACACGATCTACCTGCCCTTCGCGGTTCGCCGCGGCTGCCTGCCGGCGCGGCTGCCGCTGGACGTCGTGCTGGTGCTGGACACGTCCAGCAGCATGATCGAGCCGGCCGCGGGCGGGGTCGGGACGAAGCTCGACGCGGCCAAGGCGGCGGCGCGGGACTTCGTCGATCTGCTCGCGCTGCCGGCGGACCACGTCGGCGTCGCGGCCTTCGACGGCGAGGCGCGGGCTGTTGCGCCGCTGACGGGTGACCGGACCGCCGTCCACGCCGCGATCGCGCGCCTGGACAGCCGCCTCGGCACGCGCATCGACCTCGGCCTGGCCCAGGCGGCGGCGATCCTCGGCGCCGGCCGGCGGTCCGAGGCGCTGGCGACGGTGGTGCTGCTGACCGACGGCCGCCACAACGGCAGCGATCCCGCGACGGTGACCGCGCAGGCGGACGGCCTGAAGGCGGCCGGCGTGATCGTCTACACCATCGGTCTGGGGGACGACATCGACGCGGACATCCTACGCGCGGTGGCGACCACCCGCGACCGCTTCCTCGCCTCGCCGACGACCGCCGACCTCGCCGCGATCTACCGGCAGGTGCTGGTGTGGCTGGCCTGCGACGGGCAGGGCGGGCTGCCGGCTGGCCCGACCGTGGCCCCGCTGCCGCCCGCTTCGCCATCCGCGCCGGGGGAGCGGGCGACCGCGATTGCGGAGAAGACGGTGCCACCCATGCCACGCCCGGTGCCCAGCCCTGTCCCAAGGTGATCCCAACGTGCTTGCCGGACTCGGTCGATCTAGAATATCGAGCGTCAGTCTGAGATCCAACCTTGTCAATATCTCTGGAGCAACCCATGACCACCCAACCCCGCACCCGCAAGTTCCAAGCCGAAACCCAGAAGCTGTTGGACCTGATGATCCACAGCGTCTACTCGCGCAAGGACGTGTTCCTGCGCGAGCTGATCTCCAACGCTTCGGATGCGATCGACAAGGTCCGCTTCCTCGCCCTGACCGATGCCGCGCTGGCGGCGGACGCGCAGGACTTCAAGGTCAAGCTGATCCCGGATGCGGCCGCGGGGACCCTGACCGTGGTCGACAACGGGATCGGGATGGACGAGGACGACGTGGTGAAGAACCTCGGCACGATCGCCCGCTCGGGTTCGGCCGAGTTCCTGGCGGAGCTACGGCGAGAGGCGGATGCGGGTGGAGGCGACGGCGCGAGCGAGGACGGGGTCGATGAGGGCGGCGCGGAGGGCGACGGTGGGGGTGCCGAGACCGCGGCCGGCGGCGCGCCCGACGCGGACCTGATCGGCCAGTTCGGGGTCGGCTTCTACAGCGTGTTCATGGTCGCCGACAAGGTGGTCGTCGAGTCCCAGAAGCATGGGGCGGGCCACGCGGTGCGCTGGAAGTCCAGCGGCGGCGAGACCTACACGCTGGAGAAGCTGCCGCCACGGGCGCGAGGAACGTCGATCACGCTGCACCTCAAGCGCGAGGGCGATCCCAATGCCGGCGAGGACGACGAGCTCGGGATGGAGGCGCCGGCCGAGGCGTTCACCGATGCCTGGACGCTACGGCGCATCGTCAAGCAGCACAGCGACTTCATCGCCTTCCCGATCGTGATGGACGTGGAGCACGAGGAAGCGGAGAAGGATGCCGAGGGCAAGCCGGTCGAGGGGGGTGTGCCGCGCACGTGGACCGATGAGGAGACGCTTAACTCGATGCGGCCGCTGTGGACGCGGGCGAGGGACGAGATCACCCAGGACGACTACCACGAGTTCTACCGCCACATCACCCACGACTGGCACGACCCCTTCGACGTGATCCACGCCCACATCGAGGGCATGCACGAGTACACCACGCTGATGTACATTCCCGGTAGCGCGCCGATAGACCTCTACACGCGCGAGCACCGCCGCGGCCTGCAGCTTTACGCCAAGCGCGTGTTCATCATGGAGGAATGCCGCGAGCTGATGCCCGAGCACCTGCGCTTCGTGCGCGGCCTGGTCGACAGCCCGGACCTGCCGCTGAACATCAGCCGCGAGATGGTGCAGCAGGATCGCCTGATCATGACGATCCGCAAGCACCTCACCCGCCGCGTGCTGGACGCGCTGGCGCGGCGCCTGGCGGACGATCGCGCCGCCTACGAGGGCTTCTGGGCCGAGTTCGGCCCCGTCGTCAAGGAAGGCTTCCACTACGAGCCGGCCCAGGCGGATACTCTGAAGGCGCTCGCCCTCTTCCGGTCGACCGCCGGCGAGGGCTGGACGACGCTGGCGGAGTACGCGGGGCGGATGCGCGAGGGCCAGGACGCGGTCTACTACCTGACCGGGGAGAGCCTGGAGCTGTTGCGCAACGCGCCGCAAATCGAGGCCTTCCGCGCGCGTGGCGTCGAGGTGCTGCTGCTGACCGACGCGGTCGACGAGATCGTCGCGTTCCAGGTCGGCGACTACGAGGACAAGCCGCTGAAGTCGGCGGGGCGGGGCGATATCGACCTGTCGGGGATCGAACCGGGAGAGGGCGAGGCGTCCGGCGACGCGTCCGGCGCCGAGACGAGCTCGGAGTCCGCAGCAGCCGGCGCCGACGATGGGTCCGGCGGTCCCGTGCCCGAGGCGCTCGGGCCGCTGCTCGCGCACTTGCAGACCTTCCTGGCGGAGGACATCGAGAGCGTCCGCGTGTCCAGGCGGCTGACCGATAGCGCGGTCTGCGTGGTCTCCCCCGAAGGCGGCCTGACGCCGCAGATGGAGCAGATGATGCGGGCGATGGGGCAGGAGGTGCCGCGCCAGAAGCGGGTGCTCGAGGTCAACCCCAAGCACCCGCTGATCACCCGGCTCTACGCGATCCACCAGGTCAACCCGGACGACGGGCGCCTGCGCGAGGGCGCCGAGATGCTGCTCGACCAGGCGCTCCTGGCTGAGGGCGCGGCGATCAAGAACCCCGCCCAGTTCGCGCGGCGCGTGGCGGAGTTGATGGCGAAGGCGATTTGAGACGAGTACCGAGCTGCTTCCATGGTGCGATCCATCATCACAATCCTGCGTTTGCGCAATTGCGATGATTGTGATAGGATTTTGTTCAAGTAAGTACAATGTCAACGATTGCCAAGATCTATCACAAGGTTTCGATCCACGCGCAAGAGAGTGATGCTGCATATTGGCGATGCCAGCCCTATGCGATGCGTCTGGAGACCTTGGAACAGATTCGTCGCGAGTACCATCAGTGGCGATACGATGTTCAACCAAGATTTCAAAGAGTTTATACAATCGTTAAACGATAACCAAGTGCACTATCTGGTGATCGGTGGCTACGCCGTGGCCTTTCACGGACATCCACGCTATACCAAGGACATCGATGTGTGGATCGAGCCAAGCGCCGAGAATGCGATAAGGATGGTGATGGCGCTTGAGCAGTTTGGATTCGGCTCTCTCGGGTTGACCGCCGATGACTTCGTTGCTTCAGATCAGATCATTCAATTGGGCTACGCTCCAATCCGTATCGATATTCTCACCACACCTCTCGGGGTTGCGTTCGAGACCTGTTATGCGTCGCGGATCACGGTGGAGATTGATGACGTTGCGGTGAACTTCATCGACCTGGAGAATCTCAAGAAGAACAAGCTGGCAACTGGTCGGTATCAGGACTTGGCTGACATTGAGAGCTTGGAATCGTAACGACTCAGGTGCGTGTGCCTGAGCCGTTACGATCCCTTCTCTCCTACCGCCCCCGCTGCGCCCACGGCAAGTACAGCGTGCCGCCCCGCGGCCCCTCCCCCGGCCCCGGCCCGGCCTCGCCGCGGTCCAGCAGGTACAGCCCGGCCTCGTCGCGCGCGGACAGGGCGCGGCGGCCTTCGGCGGCGAGGCGGGTACCCTGGGCGAACAGCGAGCCGGCGAGCCGGGCCGCGCCGAGGCGCCGGGCGCGGGCCGGCTCGCGGACGTCGTAGGCGGCCACGCCGTTCTCTGCAAAATTCTCGGCGAGGAAGGCGAAGCCGTCGGCGGCCGCGATGCCGAGGAAGCCGCGCTCGCCCGGCCCGGACTGGAAGACCCGTCGCGGCTGAAGCGGCTCGGTCAGGTCGAAGATGCCGAGCGGGCCGTGCGCCACGTGGAGCCGGCCGCCGTCGAGGGCCAGCACCGGCGCGCTCGACCCGCCGAGATCTCTGAGGGTCTCGACCAGCTTGGGTTGGCCGGGGTCGCGAGCATCGACGATGCTGAGGGTCGCCCGCAGGGAGGGGTAGTCGTCGCCGCCGACGTAGGCGATGCCGTCCCGCACGGCGACGCTGTGCGCGCCCTTGACCTCGGTCATCCCGGCGATCCGCGGCGCTGTCGGCTCGCGAACGTCGACCACCCACAGCCGCTGGCCGAAGGGCAGGTAGACGTGGCCGTCGGCGTAGGCGATGTTGGCGACGTCCGGCGTCACGCCCTGGTCCGAAGGCAGCTCCACCACGCCGACCTCGCGCGGCGAGGCGGGATCGCGGACGTCGATCACGTGCAGCAGGCCGTTCCAACGCGCGCTCAGAGCATAGGCGTGGTCGCCGGCCACCGTTACGCAGACCAGGTCGGCCGGCTCCGGGTCGACGGCCGCATCGCCCAGGTCGACGTGGCCCAGCGCCCGCGGCCGGGCGCCGCCCTTCGCTTCGACGGTCCACAAGCCGCCGATGCCGCCCGCGACGTAGGCGATGTCGCCCGCCAGCGCCGCTCCCTTGGCGGGCGGGACCCCGCGCAGCGGCTCCAGATCCCGCGCCAGGGCGGGATTTTCGGCATCGACGACGTGCACGCCGAAGTGGGTGCCGGCGACCAGCACCGTGCCGCCGGCGAGGGCGAGGTCGGTCTGCGGTTCGAGCCACAGGCCGGGCAGCGGGTGCACGCGGATGAGGGCCGGATGGTCGGGATCGTCCAGCCCAATCATCGCCAGGCCCCCCGCGTAGACCACGAACAGCCCGCCGCCCTCCGTCGCCGCGATGCGCGAGGCGTCTTCGCCGATCGCGATGCCGCCCAGGCTCTGGATCGCGTCCGGCGCCGCAACGTCCAGCACGTGGAGGTTGCCCAGGTCGTCGAGCGCGTAGGCGCGCTGGCCCACCACGGTCACGTCGGTGACCAGGCCGTCGTCATCCGGCGCCCAGGCGCCGGCCAGCTCGGGCTGGACGGGATCGCTCAGGTCGTAAACCCGCAGCTCGCCCGCCACCGCGTACAGGTGATCGCCGGTGACGAGCAAGCGCGCGTCCGCGTTGGGCAGGGTATCGAAGCTCGTCCCAATGCGCGGCAGCGCCGGGTCCGACATGTCGACGACCCGCAGTCCTTCGGGTCCCGCGGCGTAGACATGCTCGCCCCGCGCCGCCAGGGCGGTCAGCTCGTAGCCGACGTGGCTGCGGCCGAGCAGGCGCGGCTCGCGCGGCTCGGCGACATCCAGCGCGACCAGGCCGTAGCGCCGGTCGTCCGGGCCGCCGGTGATCGCGTAGAGCCGGTCGCCATCGACCGCGAGCGCCCGGACCACCTCATCGAAGGCTTCGGTGGTCGCGAGCAGCTCGGAGGGAGTGCCCGGCCTGTCGGAGCGTCGGTAGATCGCCACCCGCGGCCCGCGCGCGACGTAGGCGATGTCGTCCGCCGCGACCACCGCCGCCGTGCCGCCGCCGATCTGCCCCGTGACCTCGGGCAGGCCGGGCTGCCCGGGATCGCCGATCGCCGCGCGCCGCAGCACGTAGAGCCCGGCCTCGCCGGCGGCGAGGAAGGCGAACTCGCCCCGTGCGCTGATCCGCCCGCCCGCCACGTAGTCCGGCCCGGCCACCGCGGCCCCGGCGGCGAAGCTGAGCTGGCCGGCCGTGCGCGTGTCGAGCAAGGTCACGCGATCACCCAAGAGGAAGGCGAAGCCCGCGCCGAGAGCCACGTCGGAAAACCAGGTCTCGTCGTTGGCGGCGTAGCGCTGGACCTGTACCGGCGCGCCCGGGACGCTGACATCCAGCACCGTCAGCGCCTTACCGGCGGCGTAGAGGTAGTGGCCGTCGAGGCCCAGCGCGGGTGCGTCGTGCCCCTGGGGAACGGCGTACCGGGCAATCACCGTGGGCGCGCCGGGATCCGCGGCGTCGACCGCGTAGACGACGGACTCGATCTCCGCGCCGACACCGCCGACGAAGACCGTGCTCCCGGCGACCGCGACGCTGTTGGCGCCAAGAATATCCACACTGCCCAGGAGCCGCGGCGCGGTGGGGTCGCCGACATCAACGGCGGAGAGCACGTTGGCGAAAGGGATCCACACGGTGTCGTCGGCATAGGCGATACTGTAGTTGGGCGAGCGATCGTCCCGGCTCGGCACGCCGTCGAGCCGCCCGACGACGCTCAGCGCGGCGGGGTCGGTGGCGTCGACGACGAAGAGGGTGGCGGACCAGGCGTCGAAGGCGTAGGCGAAACCGCCCGCGGCGGTCAGGCTGGAGAGCGTCGCCGGATTGAGCTCGTCGATGTCCACATCCACCGCCCCGAGCAGGCGCGGATCGGCCGGATTCGAGACGTCCAGCGTCCACAGCCCGCTCCACGTGGTCGCGACGTAGGCGACGTCGCCGTCGACGGCGACATCTTCGACGATCGGCAGCACCTGCGCCTGGGCGACGACCGCCGGATCGGCGGGATCGGCGTAGTCGACCACCCGCAGGCTGCCGTCGTCGGTCAGCAGGAAGGCATGGCCGCGCGCCGCGGCGAGCTTGGCGACGGCGTAGAAGCCGATGCCCATCACATCCGGCAGGTCGAGCGTGCCCAGCGGCTCCGGCCGGCGCGGGTTCGCCAGGGTGAACGCGGTGACGCCGGCCAGGTGGGCGACGTAGAGGCGGCCGTCGGAGACGGTAACCGCCACCGCTTCCTCCGGCACGGACTGGTCGTAGACCCGCGTCATCGCCGCGGGGTCGCGGACGTCGATGACGGTCAGGTTGTTCTCCGCATCGGTGGCGTAGGCCAGGTCGCCGACGATCGCGGCGTCCAGCAGGGACGCGCCGCCCGGCTTGAAGCGGCCGAGCTCACGCGGGGCGGCCGGGTCGGCCAGGTCGAAGGCCACCAGGCCCTCGGCGCCGGAGACCCACCACAGGCGATCCCCCACCACGCGGAGGCGATCCTCCTCGATCACGCGCTTGACGGGCAGCCTGTGGACGAACCGGATGTCCGCCGGATCGGTCGCATCGAGCACGTGGAGCATGCCTTTCGACGCACCCGAGTCCAGCACATACACCCGCCTGGCATGGGCGGCGATTGCGCCGATGGGGGACATGTCATCGATCCCGCGGCGGCCGAGCAAGCGCGGGCGCGCCGGATCGGCGACGTCCAACACGGCGAGGTAGGCGGTCTCGTCCAAGTACCCGCCCCAGCCGATAGCGTACAGCCGCGATCCCTCGACCGCCAGGCCCTTGACGACCTCGGCGAAGGGCGCGGTCTGCGCGATCCGCACCGGCGCGTCGGGCCGGCGCACGTCGTAGACCGCGATACGCGGGCCGATGCCGAGGTAGAGGTAATCCCCAGCCAGCACGAAGCCCGCCGAGCCGCCGCCGATCTGGCCCACGACCGACAGGCCAAAGCGCTCGCCTTGCGCCAGCGCCGGGCGGGGCGCGGCGCCGGGGAGGCCGGCAGGGGCGGGCGGGCCGGCAACGCTCCAAACAATCGCCAGCGACATCGTGCTCGCGAGCGCGATCGTGACGCGCCGGCAGCGGGACCATCCAAACAACCGTGAAGCGTGAGACATCGTCGATTCTCCTTCCGGCTATGGGCAGCGAGATCAGGCGCATCAAGCCCGCTGGCCAGAGTATACCGTGCGGTGCCGGGGCGGTCAATCGGTTTGCTCCGCAACCAGAGCTTGTCTGGGTTGTGCGCGATTCGATCCCGGCCCCCCTCAACCACTCCCCCGCGCACCCGCCTCATCCGGCACCACCAGCACCGGGCGCGGGCTGGCGGTGACCACGCGCCAGGCGACGTCGTCGTCGCCGAAGAGCGAGCGCGACTGGGCGGCGTGGCCGCCGACCACGACCAGGTCGTAGTCGCCGGACTCGATCTCGGCCAGGATCCCCGCCGCCGGCGTCGGCGAGCTGCGCTGGCGAATCTCGCCGGGCACGTCCAGCCCGCGCAGGGTCGCCGCCGCGCGCTCCAGGTGCTGCTGCACCCGCGGGGGCGGCGGCCCCGCCGGCGTGACGTAGAGCAGGCTGACCGCCGCGCCCGCCCGGCGCGCGAACCAGCCGCCGAGCCGGACGTCCGCCTTGCCGGGCTCGCCCGCGGCGGTGCAGATCAGGACGCGCTCGATCGCCTCGCAGGCGCCGGGCGCGACCAGCACCGGCACGCCGCCGCCCGCGATCACCGCCCGCGCCACGGCCAGGCCCCGCCCGGACGGCGTCC
>CAZCJG010000042.1:0-19211 GCA_964498575.1 uncultured Anaerolineales bacterium
TCTGCGCGAGGATGACCACGAACATCGAGAAGGCGGTGGGGACGAGCTGATTGAAGAGAGACCAGCTCACGCCGGCCTGGGGCAGAGTGAGCCTGGGCAGGCCGCCGGGCACCGGGCCGAGCAAGGCGACGCCATAGGCCGACAGGTCCCAAACGTAGCTGGCGACGATCGCCCCGATCACCGCGATCAGAGCGCCGGGGATTTGCTTGTTGATCTTGCGTGCGCCGAGAATGATCGCGATCACCGCGACCGAGATCGCCAGCGTCGCCGGGTTGGTCTGAGGGAGCTGCTGGAGGTCGGTGGCGAGCTTCCGGACCGGCCCGTCGCCCCCGCCGGGGATGCCGAGCATGCCGGCGATCTGGCCGATCGCGACCTGGATGCCGACGCCGGTCAGAAAGCCGATCAGCACGGTTCGCGACAGGAAGTCGGCCAGAAAGCCCAGCTTGACCAGCCGCGCGATGATCAAGATCCCCGCCGCCATCAGTGCCAGAACGCCCGCCAGGGCCACGTACTCCGGCGAGTCCTGGCTCGCCAGCCCGGCCAGCCCCGAGGCCATGATCGCCGCCGTCGCCGAGTCGGCCCCGACGACGAGGTGGCGCGACGAGCCGAAAATGCCGAACAGCGCCATCGGGATCAGGATCGTGTACAGGCCGGTGATCACCGGCATCCCGGCGATCTTGGTATAGCCCATCACCTCGGGGATCGCCAGGGCCGCTAGCGTCACCCCGGCGACGACGTCGGCGGGCAGCCGCGCCCGATCGAGCGGCAGGACGCCCTGCAGGATCGGGAGTTGGCGGCCCTTGGGTGGGACGGTGCTCGCGGTCACGCTCTCCTCCTCTCCCGCCGCTGCGCTCAGCCCTCCCGCCGCTGGGCCCGGAAGATCAGCTTGATCGGCGTGCCCTCGAAGCCGTAGCGCTCGCGGAGCTGGTTCTCGACGTAGCGCTCGTAGCTGAAGTGCACCAGCTTCGGGTCGTTGGCGAAGAAGACGAAGGTCGGCGGCGCGACGGCGACCTGCGAGGCGTAGCGGAGCTTGAGATCGCGGCCCTTGCGGCTCAGGCTGTGGCGCGCCTGCATCTCCTCGACCAGGCGGTTGAGCTCGCCGGTCGGGATGCGGAGCTTGCGCGTGGCGTCGATCTGCCGCGCCAGCTCGAGCACCTTCGGCGCCCGCTGGCCGGTCAGGGCCGAGATGGCGACGATCGGCGCGTAGTCCAGGAACTTCAGCGCCTCGCGCACCGAGGCGCGGTACTCGTCGAAGGTGTAAGTGTCCTTCTCCACCAGGTCCCACTTGTTCACCGCGATGATCGCCCCGCGTCCGGCGTCGTGGATCGTGCCGGCGATGTGGGCATCCTGGGCGGTCACCCCGTCCTGGGCGTCGACGAGCAGCACCGCGACGTCGCAGCGCTCGATCGCCCGCGTCGCGCGCAGCACGGCGTACTTCTCGATGCCGACCTCGACCTTGCCGCGGCGGCGGATGCCGGCGGTGTCGACCAGGACGATCTCCTCGCCCTCGTAACGGATGGTCGTGTCGACGGCGTCGCGCGTCGTGCCCGCCGCCGCACTGACGATCATCCGCTCGCGGCCGACCAGGCGGTTGAGCAGGCTGGACTTGCCCACGTTCGGCCGCCCGACGATCGCCACCCGCAGCCGCTCGTCGACCTCGTCCTCGGGCGCGACCTCGGGCAGGGCGGCGGCGATCCGGTCGAGCAGGTCGCCCGAGCCCGTGCCGTGCAGCGCGGATACCGGGCAAGGCTCGCCCAGTGCCAGCGACCAGAGCTCGGCGGCGTTCTGACGGCTGGCCTGCTTCTCGGCCTTGTTGGCCGCCAGGACGACGGGCTTCTTCGACGCGCGCAGCAGGCGCGCGACCTCCTCGTCGGCCGCGGTGATCCCGGCCTGCGCGTCGGTCACCAGGACCACGACGTCGGCCTCCTCGATGGCGAGCTGGGCCTGGTTCTTCACCCGCAGCGACAGCTCGGCGGTCTCGCCGACCTCCAGGCCGCCGGTATCGACCACGTTGAAGGCCTTGCCGTTCCACTCGGCCTCGGCGTACAGCCGATCGCGCGTCGTCCCGCTCTCCGCATGGGCGATCGCCAGGCGCTGGCCGACGATGCGGTTGAACAGGGTGGACTTGCCGACGTTGGGCCGGCCGACCAGGGCGACCAGGGGTAAGGGCTGCGGCATGGGCGGCTAGAACGTGTCTTCGAACAGCGCCTGGATCCGGCCCGACCGTTCGGCCTCGGCCAGGATCGCGTGGTCGCGCTCGGTCTGATCCGCATAGGCGAGCGCGAAGCCGCCGATCGCCTGGTCGAACTCGTCGGTCTTGCCCAGGTAGCCGCTGATCGTCGCCGAGTCGCCGGACTTGGCGTGCGCCCGCGCCAGGGTCCAGCCGCAGATCTCGGCGTAGCGCCTCAGTTGCAACGCGCTGGCGCCCTGGACCGGGATCGAGAACTTCATGTCGCGGAGCTGGCGCACATAGAAATCGGCGCCCAGCAGGTTGCGTGCCCAACCCAGGAAGATGTCGCTGGACGACTGCATCAGGCGCTGCCCGATCACGACGCGCTGGCCCTGGTTTTCGTGCCGGCTCGGCTCGGTATACGGTTCCAATACCGAGCGCTTGGCCTCCTTGATCTGCAGGATCAGCGGGTGGTTCTCGGCCGAGAACATCAGCGCCACCGAGCAGCGTGTGCCGACGCTGCCGATGCCCACCACCTTCAACGCGTAGTCCTCCAGGCGATAGCGGTCGAACAGCACCCGGCGCTCGTCCGACAGCGTCTTGCGGTAGACCTCCACCCCCGCCCGCCAGCGCTCCTCGGCGTCGTCGCCCGTATCAGAATGGTAGAACAGCGGCGGCTGGTCGACGAAGCGGTGCCGGCCGCCGGTCTGCTCGACGATCTTGGGGAACACGTTCTCGATGACCCGCTCGCGCGCCTTCTTGGCGAACTGCTTGCGCAGCTTCCGGGTCTCCTCGTCGGGTGACATGTCGATCAAGGCCTGCACGTCCAGGCGCGCGTACCAGATCTCCAGCGGGCTCATCCGCGAATGCTCGCGCAGCTTCTCGCGATAGGCGCGCGTGACCTCGACCGCCACCGCCCGGGCTTCGTCCGGCGTGTGGCGCAGGTCGCGCGCCGCGACGGCGAAGCTCGCCGCCAGCCGCTTGACGTCCCACTCCCAGGGCGCCGGCAGCGTCTCGTCGAAGTCGTTGATGTCGAAGACCAGGTTGCGCTCGGGCGTGGCGAAGAAGCCGAAGTTGAGCAGGTGGCAGTCGCCGCAGCACTGGACCGTGATCCCACTGGCCGGCAGGGTCGACAGGTCGCGGGCCATCACCGCCGCCGAGCCGCGCAGGAAGGTGAACGGGCTGCTCAGCATCCGCCCGTAGCGGATCGGCGCCAGCTCGGGGATCCGGCCCACGGCGGCCGCTTCGAGCAGGTCGACGGGATCGGGCCGATCGGGCGCGGGCGCCCAGGCCGCGTGCGCGCCCAGCGGCAGCTTGGCCTGCAGTTGCTTGCCGAGCTCGATGCGCTGCTTCCGCGACGTGAACAGCGTATGCGTCTGCATCGAGCGCGATTCGGCAGGTTGATCAGGCAGATCAGGCATGGCATTCCCCCTCAAGGGTGAAGGTCGACCCAAGAATGAAGGTCGTCGGTTGGCTCTGACGGGGCGCGGCTCCCAGACTCGGGCGCTGCCGGGCGAGCCTGCGAAATAGTCTAACACAAGTCCGCGCCTGAATCAGGTGTGGCGAGTCCAAGTCCGGGCGCGCCGGGCGGTCGGCCGGCCTGCCGCCCCTCTGATTTTGCCCGCGGCGGCCGGCTTTGCTATTCTTTTGCACTTGCATTCCGCGTGATCAGCACGGCCCAGGGGCGGCATCCGCCCGGCAGGAGAAGGGGAAGACACCAACCGATATGGGACGCTATAGAGGACCCAAGAGCAAGCTCTCGCGCCGCGAGGGCATCGACCTGTTCGGCACGGGCGGGCAGTCGCTGCAGCGCCGCATCGAGCAGCCGCCCGGCGAGCACGGCCGCAAGCCCGCCCGCCGCGGCCCGTCGGACTACAAGCGCCAGCTCCGCGAGAAGCAAAAGGCCAAGCGCATCTACGGCATGCGTGAGAAGCCCTTCCGCCGCTTCGTCGACCTGGCGCGCCGCCAGCCCGAGCAGACCGGCACCGCCTTGTTCAAGCTGCTGGAGCGGCGGCTGGACAGCGTGGTCTTCCGCGGCGGCTTCGCCCGCTCGCTGCCGATGGCGCGCCAGATGGTCAACCACGGCCACGTCACGGTCGACGGGCGCAAGGTCGACATCCCCTCCTTCCTGGTCGAGCCGGGCATGGTCATCGCGCTGGACGGTCGCGCCCGCAAGATGCCGGACGTCAAGTGGGCCATCGAAGCCCCGGCGGTCATGATCCCCTCCTGGCTCAGCGCCGACGACGAGGAGATCCGCATGATCGACTTCCCGACACGGGAAGAAGTGCCGCACCAGATCGAGGACAACCTGATCATCGAGTTCTACTCGCGCTAATCAGTACGCTTCAAGGCCCCCGATTGCCCTGGACTTGCAGAGTAATCGGGGGTTTTGCTTGGTCAGGGCTTGCCGCTCGACCCCATCCCTGACTCAGTCGTGCGTCGAGACTCGGGATACCGGACTTGACGCGAAATTTCGCCTGGGCAGGAAAGCTCCTGCCTTCACTCTGGTAGCTACGAGCTGCGACCACCCTCGACAACCACCAAAAACGCCTCAGGCAAAAGTACCCGAATCCCCCGGAACTCCCTGATCGCTAGCACCTGCTCATCCCGCGATACGACATATGCGGCGCCGCCGGCAACTGCGCACTCGAAGAACTTGTCGTCGTCCGGGTCATCCTGAACCACCCGCAGCGACTCCTCCGGTTCAACCAGCAAGGCGTATTGGCGAAAGCTCTCCATATCCTCGGCGATCTCGGCCGCCGTCATGCCATGCACCCGAATCAAGCGTGGCGAGCCAAGGATGCGCTCGTACTCCTCAAGAATGGCCTCGGAAACAAGCACGTCAAATTCCCCGGCGCGCCACAGGGAAAGGAGTCGCGCCGGCACCCCGGTGGACACGAGGTAGCTGGCGACGACGATGTTGGTGTCAAGCACGACCTTCATGCCGTGCGCTTCGAGCGCACCTCTCGGATCGCCTCGCCAACCAGCTCGTCTGCCGCTTCGGGCGCCATGCTGACGGACTTCGCAACCGCTTCGATGTGGTCGAAAAAGCGATCGCGACCCCGCTGCCACTGCTCGTACAGCTCAAGCGGCACCAACACCGCCACCGGCGCCCCATGCCGCTCGATGATGTAGCGGTCGCCGCTCGAGAGGATGCCGGTGAGCATCTTCCCAAACTGCCGCCTGACCTCGAAGGCCCCTATTGTCCTCTCCATGACGCTCACAGCTTTCATGTGAAGTGGGTGGAAATGGGTAATTTGCACAATTATCGCAGACTGCGCAGATCGAGTCAAGGAGCGATGCGTGCCAATCCAGATATGCTCGTGACCGACTCCCTGGTACTCGTCGGCAGCCTGCTGAACTGCAGTCAAGCAACCACACACCAGGGCGACCCGATGATGGGTCGCCCTGGTTCGCGTCTATCGCCGGTTCAAAGGACCTTGCGATCGCCCTTGATCCCTGTAGCGGACCTGTAGAGTTCGCGAGAAAAGCCATGCCTCCCCGGACAAACGTCAGGGAGTGGCCGTCACGAATCCCGTGCCGCCGCCGTCGGACGAGCCGGAGTCGGCCGCCGACACTTCCACGCTCTCGGTGGCGGACTGGCCGACGTTGCCGGCCGAATCGGTGGCTTTGACGTACAGGTCGTAGTCGCCCTCCTCCGCGTCGCGCCAGACCAGGGTCTGGAAGGCGCTCTGCGGGGCCGTGCCGGTGCTCGGATCGTAGTTCCAGGTCACGACCACCTCGCCGTCGGCGTAGAGCTCCAGCTTGACGATGCCGGACTCGTCGACGGCGTTGACCGCGACGTCGACGTCGTCGCCGACCGACACCGAGCCATCGAGCACCTCGATCGACACGGCCGGCGGCGTGGTATCGCCTGGCGGTGGGGCCGTTGCTGGTGGCGGCGCGGTGCCCGCGGGCAGGACGATGACGCGGCGGGCCTGCAAGTCGGCCACCCCGCCGCTGTTGTCGTAGACGATCACCCCGGCGGTGTGCTCACCGGGCGAATCCGGGGTCCAGGTCAGTGTGCCCTGGAAGATCTGGCCGCTCGTGCCTTCGAGGGTCGACACGACATCGCCGTCGATCACCAGGCCGGCGCTCTTGATGCCGTCGCTGTCTGCGGCCAGCACGGCTACGCCGACCTGCTGGCCTTCGACGAAGACCGTGCCTTCCTGCAAGGCGACGACCTGCACCGCGGGCGCGGCGTTCGCGCCGGTGGGGGCCACCTCGGTCGGGGGCGGGGCTTCCGTGGGCGGCACCGGCGTCGGGGGCACCGGCGTCGGCTCGGGCGTGGCGGTCGGTTGGGCACAGGCGACCAGCAGGACCACCAGGGCGCCTGCGGTCATGCACTTGACGATAGATGACATCGTGGGGGGATCTCCTCTCCTCTAGATCGTGATCGGCCGCCATTGGGGGATTCGTCCGATCGGCCGCGGCGGCTCAGCCGAGGGGCGCGGATTCTATCACCGCCGGCCCGGACCGTCCATTCAAGAGCGGGGCAGACAGTTGGAGATTAGCCCGCCGTCAGTCCAGTTGAGGGTTCGCGCTCGCCGGGACGCGCGAACCACCGATTGGGACCTTATCTCCAAATGTCTGAGCGCGGCGAGCATGGAACGATCCCTTGCACAACCCGCCCGACGCTGCCGGAACCCGCTTCGTCACGGCTGCGGATCGGGCGCCTCGGGCTGCTTCTGCCGCACCTGTTCCGTCACCAGCCTCACATCGCGGAAGCCCAGGTGCAGGTAAGGAATGATCAACAGCGCCGTCGCCATCCCGAACAGGGCGCCCGTCAGCGTGCGCAGGAGCGGCGTGCTGCTCCGCAGGCCGACGAGCTGGGTCACCCCGTCGATGCCGATCGGGACCAGCGCCAGCGCGAAGTACCGGAAGGGTAGCGGCTTGGCCGCGCGCCACCGGAACACCACCGCCAGGGCGACCGTGGTCAGGAACATCGACCACCAGATCGCGGTGTCGCGCTCGCAGAACGCGACCTGGTAGCCCAGCTCCGGGGTGTGTAGCGGGTTGTGGAAGGCGAGCAGCTCTTGCTCCGGGCCGACGCCGGTGTAGGGCTGCACCTCGGCCCAGGAATAGGCGTGCTTCGGGCCGAAGAGGAACCAGCTATGATGCGGGAGCTGGTGGCAGGTGACGCGGTAGGCGAAGTAGATCACGCCGGCCGCCCGGTCGTAGCCGCCCGCCGCCAGCACCGGCGCGGCCACCGGGAGCGCGACGAAGATCCCCAGCACGAGGATGAACAGCGCCAGCCAGTGGCGCGACATCCACAGCACCACCGCGTCCAACCTTTCGGCAACGCGACTCATGGCGCTTCCGCCCCGCGCCGGCCGGGGGTCGGTTGCCCGGCATCGCCTTGCTGCTCGGTTGCGCCTGTCGACTGGCCCTCCCCCGCGGCGGCGAGCTCGCGCCGGACGGCGCGCCGGCGCAGGACGATCGAGAGCGCATAGCCCCCGACGAGGGCGATGGAGAAGGCATAGGCCGCGATGACGTAGCTCAAGCGTTGTTCTCCTCTGTCGGCGGGCCACGCCCCGCCGTTTCGTCCGCCGCCCGCGCCAGCGCCAGCGCCCGGTCGAGCAGCGCCGCGCGCTGGCGGGCATGGGTCGTCGCATCTACCGCGCCCGCCGCCCGGCGGCGGTCCAGCTCGGCGATCTCCCGGACCAGCCGCCCGCGCTCATCAGCCAGCCGCACGGCGTAGCGCACCGGATCGCGCCGCGCCGCCAGGATCGGGTAGGCGAAGACCAGCAGCGCCCCCGCCAGCGCGATCGCTAGCATCGCTCCGGCCAGGGCGGACTGGCTGATCGCCGGCGCCGCCAGTGGGCGCATCACCGCCGGGACCTGCGCCTTCACCTGGGGCGGCGGCAAGCCCGCGATCCGCGCGCGGATGCTCCTGCCCTCGGCCAGCGCTTGGGCGCCGGCACGGGTGATCACCTGCCCGGCGTGGTTCACCGTCTCGGCGGCGCCGAGATCCGTGCTCTGGATCGTAGCACCGGCGCCGATCACGCTCAAGTTCAGCGCTTCCGCCGGCAGGTCCAGCACGCGGTCGATATCCACGGTCTCGCTCTCGTACGGCACGCTGTAGCGCAGCATCACCGGGTAGTCGCCCGGCGGGATCGCCGCGCGGCTGCTGAGCGTCGTGTCGGTCAGCGCCGCGCTCGCCCGCACTCGTGGATCGTCGATCCCGATGTCGAAGGCGCCCGGCAGGAGGTCGATCCGAACCGTCGCGCCGCCCGGACCCGCCACCCGCGTGCGATCCGTGTCGTTGCGGAGCACCCAGGCCTCGGCGACGTCGAGTAGCCCTTCCTCCGGCAGCGGGGAGATCGCGATCTCGGCACGGCGCGCCGAGATCGGCGCCTCGACAGAAGGCTCGAAGACCTCGAAGTCCACCCGGGCCGGCACGCTCCCCCCCGCGTCGAAACGCAGCTCCTCCGGATGAATGTAGTCCGCGCCCGCGTAGCTCGCGACGATGCGATAGCCGATGCCCGGCCCCGCCAGGAGGCTCGTCAACGTGTAGGTCCCCGACGCGCCCACCGTCGCCGTGACCGGATCACCGGGCACGATGCCGCTCGCCGCTCCCGAAGCCGTCGTCTCTCCATCCGTCAGCTCGCCGCCCATTCCGTCGCCGAAGGGCACCGCGGCGATCGTCGTGCCGGCGGCGGAGGCCGCGCCCTCGGTGCCGCTGGACACCTGACCCGTCACGGCACCATCCAGTGACAGGCTCTCGAATGGCAACGGCCGGAAGGCCGCGGCCCGTGCATAGTCCAGCGCCGCCCACAAATCGTCGTCCGAGATGCCTGTTAGTTCCGAGTGCTCGCCCAGGCGACGGTCGCGCGCCACCCAGAACAGGTCCGCCTGGCTCCGCGCGGCCATACTTGCGGGATCAGCCGCCATGCCTGCATGGTCGGGGGACGCGTGTTCCGCGCCGGACACCGAGTTCGCACCGGATGCCGGGTTCGCGCCGGTCTGCAATCCACCAGCATGGCATGCCGCACAGTGGGCCTGCCATGCGTCGCGGCCCCGGACCATGCGAGCCGGTGTGTAGTAGAACGACAATGCGCCATACACCGCATCCCAGCGCTGCTGCGTGCTCAGCTTGTCCCGCCATGGGGGCATCAGCTTGTCGAGCCGGCCGTTGGTCACAATGTCATAGGCCTGATCAGGGGTCAGCCCGCGCATGGCCTCGGGATCCGCGAAGCTCGGCGGCTCCGCCGGCAGCCGGTCCGCCATCTCCCCGCCGCCGCGGCCCAATGGACCGTGACAGGCCGCACAGTGCTCGCGATAGATCGCCAGACCCGTCCCGGCATCGGGCGGCTGCTCGGGCGTCGGCGCCGGCGTGGGGGTCGCGGTAGCGATGGTGGTCGTTGAAGGGGCGGCGACAGTCCGCATGGGAACGACCAGCGCGAGGCATGGCAGAATGAGGATCAGGCGCACCAAGCTGACCCGCGCTACGATCCGCGACCGTCCAGCACCCCCTTTACTCATCTGCGTTCACCCACGGGTTCTCAGCCGCCAAAGTCCGACGCTCGGACTCGACTTCCGCCGCCACCTCCGCCTCGATCGCCGCCGCCAGCTCGGCCGCGCGCCCGGCGTTGGCATCCGCCAAGCGGTCCAGCGCCGCCAGCGTCGCCACGCCCTGCGCGACAAGGTCCTGGCGCAGCGCCGCGTGGTCGGCGTCGCCCAGGCGGCCGTCCGCGTGGTCGGCGTCCAGGTCGCGCAGCGAGGCCAGGATCGCCTCGCGGCGGGCGAGCAGCGCCACCGCGCGGGGATCGGGCGGGTCCAGCGGCAGGGCGGCGCCGCGCAGCGGCCGCACCACCCAGGCCACGACCCCGGCCAGGGCGCCGGCCGCGAGCGCCAGGAGTGCCAGCCCGGTGGGATCAGCCATCGGCGGCGGGGCTGGCGAGCAGGCGATCGAGCACGGCGCGCAGGTCCGCGGGCGAGAAGTCGGTGGTCGGGCCGATCGGGCCGACGATCTTGACGCGCTCTCCGCCGCCCTGGGGATCCGCACCGAGCGCGGCCAGGCGCCCGGCCTGGTCGATCACCACGGTCTCGGGCACGCCGGTCAGGCGGTAGCGGCGCGAGATCTTGTTCTCGCGGTCCATGCCGTTCGGATAACTGATGCCGTGCTTCTGAAGGTAGCTTTCCGCCGCCGGCCGCGTGTCGGTGTAGTCCACCCCCAGCACCACGACGCCGCGATCTCGGTAGTCGCGCCAGACCTGTTCGAGGTCGGCCGCCTCGTCGGCGCAAGGCAGGCACCACGAGGCCCAGAAGTTGAGCACCACCACCTTCCCGCGCAGGTCCGCCAGCGCCACCGGCTGCCCGTCGAAGGTCTCGAAGGCGAAGTCCGGCGCCGCCCCGCCCGCCGCCAGCGTGGCCGAGGACCGCCGGACCGACAGCCCGAACGCCACCAGCAGGCCCACCGCGCCGACGAGCACCGCGCCGAACAGGAGGTCGCGCCCCCTCACGGCTCCTCCTCGGCCGCCAGGCGCTCCAAGCGCTCGACGTAGGCCGCCGACAGCGCGTCGGGCGGCGCGGGATCCGCCGCGAGCGCTTCCGCGTCCGCCGCCGACCGCGGCGCCCGTCCCGCCCGCCGCCAGAACAGCCCCAGGCCGAGCGCCCCGAGCGCCAGGATCACCACCGGCAGCACCCAGGCCGCGAGGTAGAAGCCCCGCGCCGGGGGCGTGTTCAACACCTGGGGACCATAGTCCGCGACGAAGCCGGCCTTGATCGCCTCGGCGGTCCGGCCTTCCGCGAGCTGCCGGGCGATCTGCTCGCGCATCTGGCCACACACCACAAGCGGGCAATCCTGCAGGTTGTAGCCCTGGCACAGCGGGCAGTTCAGCTCGCGCGCCACCGCCGCGACGTCCTCTGGCAGCACGTCGGGCGAAGAGATCGGTGAAGGTGCGGTCAACGGGACACCCGCCGGATCTCCCGAACCCTGCGCGTAAGCGGCCGCGGTAAAGCCGAGCGAGGTCAGACCGCCCAACAGCGCGACGAGGATCGTCCCCCGGCGGACGAGGCGCACCATCATCGGCCGGGCGGACTCAGGCTTGCGCAGCGGCGCCATCTGCGGTCGTGCGGGATCAGGCTTGCGCGGCCGCGCCCGCCGCGCCGACCAGCCGCTCGAGCTCGGCGTTCATCACCTTCGCCTCGTGCGCGTCGGGCCAGGCGGCGACCAGCGTCCCGGCGACCAGGACGATCATCCCCAGCCACACGCAGCCGATCAGCGGGTTGACGTAGACCTTGAGCGTCACCTGCTGCGAGTCGGGGTCAAAGGAGCCGAGCAAGGTGTAGAGGTCCTCCAGCGGCCGGCGCATCACGCCCGGGATCGTCATCGGCTGGCCTTCGCGCAGCCGGAACACGTCCTTGCGCGGTGAGAGCAGGCCGAGGGGGCGACCGTTCGCCGTTATGTCGAGACGCGCATGGACCATCTGCTTGTCCGCGGCGTTCTCGACCGCCAGGCCGCGGTTGGTCAGTGTGTAGGCGCCGATCGCCATGGTCTCGCCCAGCGCCAGCGTCCGGTCGGCCTCGAGCTGGTAGACGTTGGACCCGATCACCCCGATGGCGAGCAGGATGATCCCGACGTGGACCACGTAGCCGCCGTAGCGCCGCCGGTTGCGGCCGAAGAGCGCCGTGGTCGCCCCGACCACACCCTCGCCGCGCCGCATCCGTGCCCGCACACCGCGCGCGATCTCGATCAGGGTGACGAGCAGGGCGAAAATGCAGATGCCGAAGCCGACCACCGCGATCCACTGCCGCACGCCGAGGAGCCACAGCCCGGCGGTGATCGCCAGCGAGGCGACCAGCGGGCGGACCAGCGCCCGCCCCAGACGCGCGGGATCGCCGCGCCGCCAGCCGACCAGGGGGCCGATCGCCATCAAGAGGATCAAGGCGCCGAAGATCGGGATCACCACGCGGTTGAAGTAAGGCGCGCCGACGGTGACGCGTTGGTCGGTGACGAGCTCGCTGAACAGCGGGAACAGCGTGCCCCAGAATACCGCGAACAGCGCGCCCATGAGGAGCAGGTTGTTGGCCATGAAGGCGCTCTCGCGGCTGACCACGTGGTCGACCCGCTCCTCGCTGGCCAGATCCGGCAACCGCCGCCACAGGAGCACGATGCTGCCGACCAGGACGACGGCGGTGAAGACCAGGAAGTACGGGCCGATATCCGACTGGGCGAAGGTGTGGACGCTGGACACCAGGCCGGCGCGGGTCAGGAAGGTCCCGGTGATCACCAGCCCGAAGGTCAGGATCACCAGCGCCATGTTCCACACCTTGAAGGTCCCTCGCCGCTCCTGGACCATCACCGAGTGCAGGAAGGCCGTCGCCGCAAGCCAGGGCATGAAGGCCGCGTTCTCCACGGGGTCCCAACCCCAGTAGCCGCCCCAGCCCAGGACGTCGTAGGCCCAGCGCCCGCCGAGCGACAGGCCGATCGACAGGAAAGCCCAGGCGACCAGCATCCAGCGCCGCGAGGCGTGGATCCAGCCCGCGTCGGTGCGCCGGGCGACCAGCGCGGCCATCGCGAAGGCGTAGGGAATCACCATGCCGGTGAAGCCGAGGTAGAGCGAGGGCGGGTGGAAGGCCATTCCGGGGTGCTGCAGCAGCGGGTTCAGCCCGTTGCCTTCGGGCGGCACCACGGTCAACCGCTCGAAGGGGTTGGCGACGAAGGTCACCAGCAGCAGGAAGAAGCCGGTGACGCCGGCGGCAATCGCGGTGAACCAGGGCAGGAGCGCGGCATCCGCGCGCCAGGGTCGAAGGAGGGCAAGCGCGGTGAAGACCGCCATCAGCCAGCTCCAGAAGAGCAGCGACCCGGCCTGCCCACCCCACAGCCCGGTCAGCAAGTAGAACAGCGGGGTGGTGGTGCTGGAGGTCTGCCAGACGTACTGGATCGAGAAGTCATGCGCCAGGAAGCTGTAGACCAGCACGGCCACCGCCACCGTCGTCAGCCCCGCCGCCGCCAGCATCGCGCGCCGCCCACTGGCGACCAGCTCGCCCAGCCGCCGCCGCGCGCCGACCACCGAGGCGAGCGCGGCGTAGAGCGTCATCCCCAGCGCCAGCGCCACCGCCAGGTAGCCGAGCTCCGCCGTCGGCAGGGCCTGGACGGCGGTCATCGCCAGCCCTGCGCTGATCGTGCGGGCAAGGGCAGTCGCCCGGACACCGGTGATCGCGAGGACAGGCAGGGGCGAACGGGCACAGGTCGTCGCATGGTCAGGTCAGGCGCGGATCAGCCACCCGCCGGTGCCGGCGCCTCCGCCGGCGCCTCGCCGGGCGGGACCGCTTCGTACTTCGACGGGCACTGCACCAGGAGCTGGTCCGCGACAAACGTCCCATCCTCCGCCAGCCGCCCGCCGACCGTCACCGCCTCGGCCAGGTCGAAAGTGTCGGGCACGATGCCCCGATAAACCACCGGCAGCGCGCCCTCCTTGCCGACCAGCGTGAACACCATCACCAGCCCATCCTGCTCCCGCCGCACCGAGGCGTCATCCACCGTGCCGCGAACCTGCATCCGCGGGCCGCTCGGCACCAACTCGGCGGCCCGCACCGCCCCATCGCCCTGGCTGCCCAGCCCCGAAGCATCCGAGGCTCCCAAGGTGTCCGCTCGATCCCCTGCGTCCACCCCACCCCGCCCCCATCGATACACCTCCGGATTACCCACCAGCTCATCGACGGAGTAATACGCCTCCGCGTTGGCGAAGTACGTCGCGATCGCCATGGTGAGCATCGCGCCCAGGATCAGCGCGCCGCCGATGATGAATCGTGTCTGCATGACCACTCCCTCCGATTTGGAAGTGTAGTCCCCTTGCCTGTGCGGGTCAACGGCGGAAGGAGGGACCAGCGCTGCTTTCAGTCCCATTGCGGTCCGAATGCGGCGTCGCGGCGCCTCAATGGCTCAGCCCCCCTCCGCGCCCCGGAGAATCTGCGCCAGGTATGGCTCGAGCTGCGGGCGCGACAGGATCGCGCCGCGGTGGGCGGCCTCGACGATGCCGTCGGCGTTGACGAAGATCGTCGTCGGCAGGCCGCGGACCTGGTAGATCGTCGAGACCTCGCCGTCGGGGTCGATCACCAGCGGGAAGTTCAGGCCCATCTTCTGGGCGAAGGCGGTGACCTGCGCCGGCTGCTCCTGGACGTCCACGCCGAGCACGACCAGCTTGTCCTTGTTCTTGGTGTAGGCGTCGATGAACAGCGGCATCTCGACCTGGCAGGGACCGCACCATGTGGCCCAGAAGTTGATCATCACCGGCTTGCCGCGCAGCTCCGAAAGCCGAACGGTCTGGCCGTCAGGCGTCTGGAGCGTGAAGTCCGGCGCCGGCTGGCCCTGCTTTACCGGCGCGACGGGCTGGCCCTTGATGTACAGCACGACGTCGGCATGGGTCTGCAAGGCCGACGCAACTTGCTCCGGCGAGGTGACCATGCCGCCGGCGAGCTGCAGGGCGGCGGGCGACTGGACGTAGCGGCCGTTGGTCACCTGCCGGCGCGCCCAGGCGCGATACTCGGCCTCGGTGATCCCCAGCGCCAGCAGCCGCTGCAGCAAGGTCGCCCCGTCCAGCCCGTACTGCCCCAGCATCCGCGGCAGCTCGCCGTCGACCTCCGCGTCGGTCGGGTTGATGCCGGCCGCCTGGGCCGCTTGGAGCAAGAGGACCTGGTCGACGACCTGGCTGAGCAGCTCGCGCCGGAACGAGGTTTGCGCGGCCGGGTCCTCGCTCATCACCCGGCCGGTCTGCGCTTGCAGCACCTTCTGCACCGCCTGCTCGACGTCGATGTCGCGCTCGGTCAGCGCCTGTCCGTTGATCGTCGCCAGGGTGCCGGCCCCTGGCGCCGCACCGCCCGAAACACCGCCGCCGCCCACGCCGGGGATCAGGCTTGTCAGGGTGCTCAACAATCCGCCCGGGGCCGTCGCGGTCCCGGCCGCGCTCGCCTCCCCGCCCGCGCGCGAGCCGAGCCAGTAGCCGCCGACGACGACCACCACCAGGGCGAGCAGCGCGACGACCCACCAGCCGGCGCCGATCACCCGCCCACCGGACGCACCGGCGTCGTCCGACTCACCCGCCGAGCCGCCCGCCGTGTTCCCCGCGCCCCGCGCGATGTCGGCCTCACCGTGCGACCCTTTCGACTCGCCGGTCTTGCGCTTGTCGCGCTTGGGAGGCTGGTCACGCGAGCTGGTCTCGATCTGGATCCACCGGGGCATCGGGCTACCTCTTATCCGGCGTCGGCGCGACCGAGTCGCCGCCGAACTTGGCGACCTTGAAGGCCTTCGCGCCTTCCGGCGCCTTGACCTCGTAGGCCGGCTGGACCACGATCCGGAAGCGCGTCTCGCGGCTGTTCGGGTCGGCCGTGTCGAACTGCGTCTTGGTCGGGTCGTTGGAGAAGATCTGGATGTACTTCGACTGTGCGCCCGGCTTGCCCTCGGCGCGCGGGTCGAACTCGATCGTGAAGACCTGCGACTCGCCCGGGCGGAGGGTCATCGGCTTCGGCAGGAAGCCGGCGTTGTCGAGGTACACCTCGCCGAAGCGCGTCGCCGTGCAGCCGCAGCCGGTGTAGATCCGGCCGACCACCAGGTCCGCGTCGCCGACATTGGTCATGGTGAAGTCGTGCGCGGCCGGCATGTCCATCGGCACCTTGCCGTAGGCGAAGGAGTTGAGGAAGTTCAGCTCGGAGATGCCCAGGCGCGGCCCCTGCAGCGGCTGCTTCACCTCCTCGGTGCGCGCCGGCTCGTACTCGGGCTTGGTGACGTTGGGATCCTCGTAGTTGACCGTCACGTCCCAGTCCCAGTCGCTCGCGTTGGGCCGGCCTTCCTCGAAGGGGATGATCTGGCCCCCATGCTCGCTCGCCATCGTCGCCGCCGCGGGCGGCAGATCGCCGGCGGGGTCCTGGGCGGGCGCGGCGGTGCCCTGGCCGGGGACGGCCGCACCCGCGCCTTCTGCGCCGCCGCCTGGCCCGGCCGTCGCGACCGGCGCGGCGAGCTCGGTCGTGCGCTTCATCGGCTCGACCACGACCGCCGAGTCCGGCAGGCCGAGCGCCGACTTCTGGGCCGCCATGTCCGCCGTCGCCTGGGCGTTCGCCTGCGCCAGCGTTACCTCCGGCGGCGCGGACGAGACCGCGGCCGGCGCCCCGCGCTGGGCATACCAGAACCCGGCCCCGAGCGCGACCACGCACAGCAGCACCAGGCCGACGCCCACGAGCAACCGACTGTCGATGCTGACGACGACTTCTTTCTCTTCCTGCGGCGCCCCATAGGCCGCGTCGCGCTTCCTGGCCATGCCGTACCTCGCTTTCAGTGCCTGATCGAGTTGCTGCGGCCGTCCGACCTCTGCCGGCCGGCCACACGCTTGCCGAAGACGTCCGCGCCTACTGCGACGCCACGTCTGCCGTGATCGTGAACTCGGCCAGCGGCACGAGCGGATCGTTGGACTTGACCTGGATCTGCTTCTGGATGAAGCGGCCGAACTCGCTGTTGACGCGCGGGTCGTAGGACACCCGCAGCACCGTGGTCGCGCCCGGAGCGAGGTTCTTCTCGCCGATGTGGGCGGCGGTGCAGCCGCAGGAGGCGCTGGTGTCCTCGATCACCAGCTCGCTGGTGCCGACGTTCTCGATCTTGAAGTCCTTCTCGACCGGCTTGTCGGCCGCGATCTGGCCGAGGTCGACGGTCCAGTTGCTCGCCGCCGCCTCCTCGATCCACAAGCGCGGCTCGGCCGAGCCGACCTTGACCTCGTCCGGGCTGACCGGCTTGCTCGCCGCCGCCGGCGCGGCCGCCGCCGGGTCGCCCGGCATGCCGCCCGGCACGGCCGTGCTGATCTGGAAGCCGGGGGTCGGCTGACCGGGGACCGCGCCAGGGACCAGCGCGCCGGGCTGGGCGGCCGGATCGGTAGCCGCCGCTTGCTGGTTGCCGCGCCAGTACTGGCCGACCCAGACGCCGAGCGCGAGGAAGCCGATCACGCCGACGATGGCGATCAGGCCGTAGAGCACGCGCGAATCGAGCCGAATCGTGACTTGGTTGTTGTTGTTGCTCATCGGTGTTTTCTCCTTCGGGGTGAGCTTGAGGTGGTCGAGTGATAAAGGCCCGCCAAGCCAAGCGCGGTTGGGCCGATGCCGCTCAGTTCAACCAGGTGAACCAGCGCACCGGGCCGTCGATTTGGACCGGCTTGCCGCCGTCGGCCGGCACCGCCCAGAGCTGCTGGACGCGCGAGGCATACCACAGGCCGACGAAGGCCAGGCTGCCCTTGTCCGGCGACGGCGTCAGGTTGTCGAGATAGAAGACCTGCGTCAGGTCGGTGAGCTGCTTGGGGGCGGCGGGCTGCCCCTGGCCGTCGACGCGCACGGCGTAGAAGTTCTCGAGGTCCGGACCCGCCGCCATTTGGCGGCCGATGCCGGACCGTTCGGCCAGGCCGTAGTCCTTGCCCACCCGCGTGAAGACCAGCTCCTTGCCGTCCTCCAGCCAGAAGCGCTTGGCGTTCGGGCCCGGCGCGGGCATCGTGCCCTGCATGATCGGCCACCAGTCGGTCAGCACCCGGTCGCCCGTGCCATCCGCGTTGATCAAGTGCAGGCGCCAGCCCTGGCTGCCAACGGGGTCGCCCTCGGCGTAGGTCAGCGCCCGCCCGTCCGGCGTCCATTGCGGGAAATGGGCCAGGCCCTCGGCGACGGGCCGGGTCTGGCCGTCCAGCGTCACGACCTCCAGCTTGCCGGCCTCGGGATCGCTGCTGAAAGCCCAGGCCCGCGCGGCGGGCGACCAGCTCAACTCGTCGACCGGTTCCTGGTACACCGCTTCGACCGCGCCATCGCGGGCATCGGCCAGCCAGATGCCGAGCGAGTCCTGATACTCCTTGGTCGGGGCGAAGGCCAGCCGGTCGTTGTCCACCCATACCACGTCGTCGGGCAGGTAGATCTTGTCGGTCGGCGCCAGCCCGGCCGCCTGCCGCACCGGCGCCAGATCGATCTCGCGCGGCTTGGCGTCGCCCTCGCGCCAGGTGAACAGGCTGTAGATGCTGGATACCTCGTCCTCGGCCAGCCAGGCCACGCTGCGGCCGTCGGGCGACCAGACCGGGTTGAGCTCGCGCAACGGGTCATCGGTCAGGCGCCGCGCGGGACCCTCGATGTCGCTGACGTACAGGTCGATCTTGCCATCGCCCGCGCCGAGGAAGGCCAGCCGCCGGCCGTCGGGCGACCAGGCGACCGGGAACTCGTTGCCGCGCAGCCCGTAGAGCAGCACCTGCATGTCCTGGTGCTGCGTCACCGACAGCGTGGACGGAACGCGCACGTAGGGTCCGAGCGTGCCCGCCGCCAGACCGCCGGCCAGCTTGTGGCTGCCGTCCAGCGTCAGGTCGATCGGCTCGGCCCCGGCGTTGAACACCCGCGTGTTGGCGTACATCCCGGCCGGCTCGCCGGGATCGTAGGACGCCGGCACACCGCTGATCGCGCTCCCCTGGCCGGTCAGGAAGACCGTCTTGATCTCCTTCTCGCCCAGGCTGAAGGGCGGCAGCGTCGTCACCGGCTTGCCGTCGCCATCGCGGATCTCGAGCTGCACCTGGCCCACCGGTACGTTGATCAGCCCGTTGGCCCGGCCGTAGGCCATCGGCGCGCCCAGCGGCTGGCCATCCAGGTAGACCACCAGCTTGCTATCGGCCAGCGGCTCGGCCGCATGAACCACCCGCAACCGCCCGTTGCCGCGCACCACATGGCTGTTGTCGTCGATCAGCACCGACAGCGGCTCGTGTGTTCCCGGCAGGTAGACCAGGGTGTAGTCCTTGCCGGGCCGCAGCCGCACGGGCTGTGAGCGGCCATCCGCGGTCGCGCTGTGCATCTCCGCGGGCAGGTTGTCGCCCGACACCGCGTGATTGGCCTTGCCATCGGTTTCCATCACCCACAGGGCGGCATCGGGTCCCGCGAAGAAGGCCACGTGCCGGCCGTCCGGCGACCGCCAGGCCTTGCCGGGATCGTCCGGCGGTGCCCAGACCGGCGGCATCTCGGCGTTCTCCAGCGCCAGCGGCTCGCCACTGCCGCTTTGTGCCGCGTCGGCGCGGTAGAAGCTCCCGTTGCGCAAGTAAAG
>CAZCJG010000043.1:0-18595 GCA_964498575.1 uncultured Anaerolineales bacterium
GCAAGCCGGAGTTGACGAACTTGCCGCTGACCACGCCGATCGAGCCGGTCAGCGTGCCGGGCTGGGCGACGATGTGCCGCGCCGGCGTCGCGACGTAGTAGCCGCCCGATGCCGCGACCGGTCCCATCACCGCCACCAGCGGCTTCTTGGCGGCCAGCTTGGCCAGGGCGGCTGCCATCGCTTCCGAGGCCGTCGCCGAGCCGCCGGGCGAGTCGATATAGACCACCGCCGCCGCCACCGCCGGGTCGTCCAGCGCCGCGCGCGCCTCCTGTACCACGGTCAGGTCACCCGCGCGCGCCTCGCCGGCCAGCGGGATCGGCACCGGCGCGGGCATCGGCGGCTGCTCGCTCTCGCCATCAACGATCATGCCCTCGATACGGATCAGGGCGACATGCTTGCCGGCGCGCGGCAAGCGGGGGAGAATCAGGCGCCGGTGCACCTCGCTCCAAGTCGCAAGCTTGGCCGGCTTGTCGGCATCGCCCAACCGCGCCGGCAGGTCCTCTTCGCCGACAATGGCGTCGACGAGGCCGGCGTCCAGCGCTTGCAAGTCGGTGTAGGGCGAGCCGTCGACCATCTCGCGCGCGGCGGCCGGGTCGATGCCGCGCCCCTCGGCGATGGCGCGGATCAGCTCGTCGTAGTCCGCGTCCGCCAGCCAGTTGGCCATCTCACGCACCGCGTCGGACATCTCGCTGCGGGCAAAGACGTCGCCGGCGGACTTGTAGGGCGAGATCTGCACGACGTCGAAGCGCAGCCCCACCCGGTCCAGCGCATCGGCCAGGAAGGCGTAGCGGCGCTTCAGCCCGAGCGGCGCCACCGGGGCGCCAGGCTGCAGCAGGATCTCGTCGGCCGCCGAGGCGACGAAGTAGTTGCCGGTGTGGAGGCTGTGCGACCAGACCACGACATGCTTGCCCGCCTGGCGCAGGGAGAGGATCAGGCCGCGCAGGGCCTGGAGCTGCGCCAGCGACAGCGCGAGCGGCCGCAGGTGCAGCACCACGCCGCGCACGCGCGGATCGCCCGCCACGGTCCGAAAGGCGCGCGCCAGGTCGTACAGGCTGAGCACCGGGGGCAGGAAGCGCTGCTGCCAGAAGTTGCGCACCGGCGGCAGGTCGGGATAGTCGCCCTCCAGCGTAAACACCACGTAGTCGGGAACGGTCTGGCGTTTCCGGGCGACGTTGGCCGCGACCCGCAGGCTGTTGGCGACGGCATGGCTGGCTTCGGCGGGGATGCGCGGCGACGGGTTGGTCTTGAGCATGGGTCTACTTCCAGTGTTGTGAGGCGGTTGGCGGAGGGAGAGCGGACGCGGGGAGGCTTGGCGCCGCGCGGTCGTGGCCGACAATGCTAGGTGAGCGGCCAACGCGGGTCAAGGTGGACACGGTCGCGCGGGCGGGAGCCAGGCGGTTGGAAACCGCGGCTAGGGGCGGCGGAGCCGCCGAATGTCGCCCTGCGGCGACATGAAAAGTCGGCGAAGGCCGACGCTCGGCCGCAGGCCCCTAGCCGCGGTTTCCAACCGCCTGGCTCCCGCGCGGGCGAGAATGCGTCCGCCCTGTCACCGATTGACCCGCCACTGGGACCAGGCTAGAATCTGCGCCGTCCCTGCCGTCATGCGAACCTCGCCTGGATGCATCCCACCGTGCTCGACCGCCGCCTTGCTCTGCTGATCGCGGCGTATATCCTACTGGGACTCATCTACGGCCTGGTCACGCCGCCCTGGGAGACGCCCGACGAGCCCTGGCACATGGGCTACGTGGCCTGGCTGCGCAACGAGCGCCGCTTGCCGCCGCTGAGCCTGGACGTGCTGGAGACGCCGGTGCATCAAGAGGCCAGCCAGCCGCCGCTGTTTTATCTGCTGGCGGCGCTGGCCAGCTTGCCGCAGGACGTGAGCGGCGGCGCCGGGACGCTGGTGGAGAACCCGTTCCGCTTCGGCGGCGTCGGCTTGCACCGGCAGAACCACACCTACGCCCTGCACGGCGGCTGGGATGCCTGGGAGACCTCGGCCTACATCCGCGCCCTGCACCTGGCCCGGCTGGTGGCGCTGGCGATGGGCGCGCTGGCGGTCTGGGCCACCTGGCGGCTGGCGTGCGAGGTCCTGCCCGAGCGGCGCGACCTCGCCCTGGCCGCGGCCGGGCTGGTGGCCTTCAACCCGCAGTTCCTGTTCCTCGGCGGCAGCGTGAGCAACGACACCACGGCCGCCGCCCTGTGCACGCTGGCGCTGTGGCGGTCGGTCGCCTTGATCCACCGGCCGACCGCGCGCTCGGCAGCGCTGCTCGGGATCACGTTGGGCCTGGCCTGGCTCGCCAAGAGCAGCGCGCTGGCCCTGGCGGCGGTGGCGGGCGCGGCGCTGCTGGTGGCGGTCGCCCGCTCGCCGCGCCGCCTGGACTCGGCGCTACGGCTCGGCATCCCGGTGTTCGGCGTGGCGGCGCTGGTCGGCGGCTGGTGGTACGCGCGCAACCTGCTGGTCTACCACACCTTGCTGGGGCAGGAGCTGCACCTGGCGATGCCCTGGGCCAGGCCCAGCCCCGCCTCGCTGCTGCGCCTCGCCCGCGACCACGAGTTCTGGCTGGTGTTCGTGTCCTATTGGGCCGCCTTCGGCTGGGGCACGATCCGCTATCCGGACCAGCTTTACGTGCTGATCGGCCTGGTCGGCCTGGCCGCGGTCGTCGGGCTGGGCCTTGGCGCCTGGCGGTGGTGGCGTGGGGAAGGCTCGCGCCGGGCGCGCCTGCCTTGGGGCCTGCTGCTCGCCGGTCTGTGGGGCGGCCTGGTGCTGGTCAGCCTGGTGCGCTGGATGCAGCTCGTCAAGGGGCACTGGGGCCGCCTGTACTTCCCGGCCATCGGGGCGACCGCACTGATGCTGGTGGTGGGGCTGGACCAGCTCGCGCCCCGCCGGCGCCTGCCGGCCCTGGCGGTCGGCGGGCTGGCCATCCTGGCGGTGTGCAGCCCGTGGCTGGCCTTGTGGCCGACCCTGCGGCCGCCACCGCAGGTCCGCCCCGAGGTCGCCGCCGCCGCCGGCGACCCGGTCGGCTGGCGCATCGACTCGCTGGCCGAGCTGCTGAGCTTCACGCCCGCCACGCTCGAGCAGCCCGCGGATTCCGCCTGGCCGGTCACCGCCTGCTGGCGCGTGCTGGCACCGACCTCGGGCCAGTACGCGGTGTTCGTCCACCTGGTGCGGCCGGTGGACCGCGTGGTCGCCAGCCTCCACAGCATCCCGGCGGCCGGCACCTTCCCGACCCCGGCCTGGCGCGCGGGCGACGCCTTTTGCGACGACATGGCCGTCCTCATCGGCGAGGACGTCCCGCCGGGACCCTACGAGGTCGTCGCGGGCTTGTTCGACCCGGTGACCAAGGAGCGGCTGCCGACCTTCGATGGCAACGGCCATCCGGTCGAAGGCAACCTGATCGGTCACGTCAAGATCGTCCCGGCGGATGGCGCGCCGTTCCCGGCGGTGACCATCCCGCACCCGCTGCCGGGCACCCGGCTGGACGAACCACCGTCCGCGAGCACCGCGGCACCCGGCGCGGTCCGTCTCGCGGGCTACACGGTCGATGCCCCGGCCGGAGCGGACCGTGTGTGCCCGGGCCAGTCGCTGACCCTCAGCTTGTTCTGGCAACCGCTGGCCCGCTTGGCGGACGACTACACGGTCTTCGTGCAGCTCCGCCCCTCATCCGGCGGCGCGCCGATCGCCCAGGCGGACGGTCCCGCGCGCGTGGCGGGCGACGACCAGGCCGCAACCCGCGACTATCCGACCACCCTGTGGAGCGTCGGTGAGACGATCTCCGACCGCCGGGTGATCAAGCTGCCCGGCGACATCCCCCCGGGCGATTACACGCTGGCGGTCGGCATGTACCGCCTGGGCGACATGGTGCGCCTGCCCGTGCGGATCGGCGGCCAGCCGGCCCCGGCCGACGAGGTCCGCCTGCCGGCGGTGCAGGTCGGCGATGGCTGCGACTGAGCGGCGGCTCAGCCCTATCGGCGTTACTCGCCTGGCGATCATCGGCCTGAGCCTGGTCGCCTGGGCATTGCGCCTGTATCGGCTGGAAGCGCAGCCCTTGTGGAGTGACGAGGGCCTCAGCCTGTATCGCTCGGCGCTGCCGCTGGCCGAGATCCTGAGCAACCGCATCGTCGTCGACGGGGTGGCGACGCGCGACCTCTCGCCGCCGCTGTTCTTCGCCCTGCTTCACGCCGCGCGCACCGGGTTCGGCGACTCGATTTTCGGGCTCAGGATCGCGGGCGTGATGCTCGGGACTCTGTGCGTCCCGCTGATCGACGCCGCCGGCCGACGGCTGTTCGGCCGCACGGTGGGGATTGCCGCGAGCCTGTTCCTGGCGCTATCGCCGTTCTTCCTGTGGTACAGCCAGGAGCTGCGGCAGTATCCGCTCCAGATCGCCCTCAGCCTGGCGGCGCTGGTCGTGCTGTGGGATGCCGTCGGTCCGCACCCCCTTCGACCCGTTCGCGCGTCCGCCGACTTCGCAAGGATGCGACCAGACGAGCCGCGACTTGCTCCGATGCGCCCACGTTATGTCAATTTAGTCTTGTGGCTCGTCCTTTCGGCGCTGTCGGTCTACGTCCACTATTTCGCCGTGTTCGTCGTGGCGGCCCAGGGCTTGATCCTGCTCATCCTGGCCTGGCGGTCCGGCCAGCGGCGCGCGGTCGGCGTGGTGGCCGGCCTGGCGGTGGTCATCGCGCTGCCGCTGGCACCGCTGGCGATCGGCTACTTCACGGGGCCGCGGCAGGTCGACTACGAAGTCCTGCCGGTGGGGACGGTGCTCTACCAGGGTTGGAGCGCGTTCGCACAGGGGATCTCGCCGTCGCTGAGCCATCCGCTGAGCGATATCTGGCCGCTCGGCCTGCTGCTGGTGATGGGAACGGTGGTCGGACTGTGGCGGCGGGCCTGGCGGACGGGGGCCGTGGCCTGCTGGATCCTTCTCGCCGTCCCGGTCGCCGGCGTGATCGGGCTGTCGCGGCTCAACCCGATCTATAACGGTCCGCGCCACCTGCTGCCGGCCCTGCCGGCGTTTTACCTGCTGGCCGGGGTGGGCGCGGCCTTCCTGGTCGGCGCGGCGGGCGCGCTCGCCGGCCGGCGAGCGGCGCGGCGGGGCGGCGACACGGGCGGGCGGACGGCCGGCGTGGACATCCCGATCGGCGGCTCAGGCAGGCATGACACGGGCCGCGTGCGGATCGCGATCGGGATCGCGGCGCTGGCGGTGCTGATCATCGGCGGTTTCCGCTACGCGAACGCGACACGCGTGCAGCTTGCGCGCCAGTTTTTCGATTCGCGCTACATCAAGGACGACCTGCGCTCGGCGGCGCTGGACCTGGCGGCGCGGGCCAGGCCGGGCGACCTGATCATCCTACACGACGCGCTGATTCAGTTCGTGTTCGGCTACGACTACGACCGGACCTGGCGGGGACGGGCGGGCTGGATCACCTGGCCGCGGTTCGGCGAGCTGGACGTCCAGGCCGCGCGCCGGCGGCTGCTCGAGCTCGGAGCCGACTATCCGCGCGTCTGGTTCCTCGCCGAGCCAGCGCCGCGCGGTTTCCCGAGTCCCGGTTTGCTGCCGCGGGTGGCGCACGAGGCGTGGACCGCGATCAGCGACCAGGGCTACCCCCATATGTGGCTCGACGTCGGCCTCGTCGGATTCGACACCGGCCCGCGCGTCCTGGACGGCCTACCGGAAGGGATCGCGCCGGTCAGCGTGGGCTGGGACAACGGCCTGGCTATGGTCGGGCAGGACCCCGATCCGGCGGCGCCGGGGCCGGGGCGGTGGTATCGGGGACGGCTCTTCTGGCGGCTCGATCGCCCCGCCGCGCATGACTACGGCCGCGAGCTGCGGCTCGTCGACGCCGACGGCGAGGTCCAATGGCGCCACAGCGGCCCGCTGGCCTTCGACTGGCCGGTCGTCGACTGGCCGGCCGGCCGGGTGATCGCGACACCGCTGGAGTTCGAGCTCCCGGCCGATCTGCCGGCGGGGCGCTACAGCCTGGAGCTGCGCCTGATCCCGATCGGCGACGTGCCCGAGCCGGCGGTCTCGGCCGCCACGATCCCGCACGACGACGGGTGGCTCGACCTGGGTCCGGTCGACGTGCACCGCCCGGGCGACGTCGACCCCGCGGCGGACGCCCGGCTGCGGCGCGCCCAACTGGCGCGCGACCCCGACCGCCGGCTGTTGGATCGGCCGATCAGCTTCGCGGCCGGTCCCGCCGTGGTCGCCTACGGCTACCTGCCGGAACATGCCAAGCCGGGCCAGCGGCTCGGCCCGCTGCTGACCTGGGCGCCGCCGCCGGGCGAGCCGGCGGACGCTTCGCCGCCCTCCGCCGTCCGCGTCGTCGATGCCGGCGGCCGCGAGCTCGCCCGATCGCCGCTTGTGTCACCCGCGATATCCAGCTCCGATCCGGACGCGGCGATCCCCGAGCCGCCGGTCGGCTGGCCGGGCGACTTGGTCGCCCGCCGCTATGCGCTGGACCTGCCGGCCGACCTCGCGCCGGGCGCCTACCGCCTGCAAGTGGGGTTGGCGCCCGCGGTTCGCGCGGGTTCGGATCGCGCGGACGAGGCGCCGGCTGGTCCGCCGGACGTCCAGCCCGGGCCGGATCAGCAGCCTGAGATCGAGTCCTGGAGCACGGTCGCGTCCTTCGAGGTCGACGCCTTTCCGATCGAGACGACCCTACCGGCTATCGAGCGGCCGCACGAGGCGCTTTTCGGCGACGCGGTGGTGTTCCGGGGCTACAACCTGTGTGGCGCGGGCCGGATCGAGACCGAACCGCAGGGGCAAAGCGGTTCCGACCTGATCCGCCTGCCGGCGGGCGAGCCGCTGTGCCTCGACCTTGTCTGGGAGGCGACCGAGCGCCCGGATGGTGACTACAAGGTCTTCGTCCACGTGCAGGACCCCGGTCGGCCAGACACCCCGGCCGCGCAATCCGACGCGGTGCCGGTGGGCTGGACGCGGCCGACCGGCGGCTGGCGTCCGGGCGAAGTGCTGGTCGACCGCCACGTGATCGACGTCACCGGTCTGGGCGGGACCCCGCGCGACGAACCGATCGTCCTGGGCATGTACGACCCGATCTCCGGCCGGCGGCTACCGATCGATAGGGTCAGTGGGGACGACCGCACGCCCGTCTCCGGCGATGCGCTGCCGCTGGCACGCTTGCGAATCGAACCGGCCGGGTCGGTGACGCGTTAAGGAATGGCGAAAGTCGTAACCGTCGTCCAGAATCGATCTCTTCGAAGACGCGATCCCACAGGACTCCATGCCTGTACGCAGCAGGCGGGGCCGAGACCGGGTCAGTCCTTCTTGGCGACCCAGCGGTCGCCCGACTTGGTGTACTTCTTCTTGACCGCCGCCCAGGCCACTTGGTGCGCCGTTTCTTCGCGCTTGTTGTTGCCGCGGCGCTCCGCAGGCTGGTCGTACTGGTCCCAGGCGCTGTTGTACGCGCTGCGATAGATGTCCTGGGCGTAGGCCGGGAGCTTGTCCTTCACCGATTTCGGCAGATCGTCATTGCGATCGTATGGCATGGTTGTCCTCTCATTCGCGCATTGCGTGCACTTATCTTTCCGCTGCCCGTACGGCACGACGACGCGCGACAGCCAAGGGTTACCGTTGCGGGCGTCCGCGGGTGCGCGATCGGGAACGGCCAGCTTGACCCCACGCGACCGCGCGGGTATTGTCCCAACCAGCCACAGTTCCGGTAGCTGTTTGATTTGCTTCGGCCGATCTGATCTGTCCGGAGGGGGATGACGATGGAATGCTTGATGGTCTTCAGCTTGATCGCCGTGGCGGTCATCGCGATCTTCGCCGTCGTCATCATACGAGGCGCACTGAAAGATGTCCGCGAGCTACAGGAACGGCTCGATCGGGTCGAAGCGTGGCTGGCAGCCCTGCCGAGGACCGCGACGCCGCCATCCTCACCCCGCCCGGCCGTTCAGCCGGCGGGCGCGGTCGCGCCCCCGCTGCCGGCCGAACCGCGCGCGGCGGCGCCTGCCGCGGCGATCGGGCTCGGGGCGGCAAGCGCTGACCCACCTGCCGCGCCGGCACAGGTCATCCCACCGGCCGCACGGCCCGCCCCGCCGGCCGCGGCGCAGGTTGCCGCATCAGGATCCGGCGGTGGGATCGACTTCGAGGCGCAGATCGCGGCGCGCTGGCCGGTGTGGATCGGCGCGATCTGCCTGGCCCTCGCCGGGATGTTCCTCGTCAAGTATGCCTTCGAGAACGATTGGCTCGGTCCGGCGGTACGGGTGGCGCTCGGGGTGGTCTTCGGCGTCGGGCTGCTGGCCGTCGGCGAGTGGTCGTTCGGGCGAACGCCGCGGATACCCGCCGCCTTGTCGGCGGCCGGCATCGCCGTGCTGTACGCCAGCTTCCTCGCCGCGGGCCGCCTGTACGACCTCGTCCCCCATCTCGCCGCCTTCGCGCTGATGGCGCTGACGACGGCGGTGGCCATCGGGCTGTCGCTGCGCCAGGGCCGCTTGATCGCGGTCGTCGGGCTGGCCGGCGGCTTCCTGGCGCCGGCGCTGCTGGGACCGACGCCCGACCCGCGCCCCGCGCCGCTGTTCGCCTACCTGCTGCTGCTGCAAGTCGGGCTGCTCGTCGTCACCCGCCGGCGCGGCTGGTACGAGCTGGCCGGGCTGACGCTGGCGGCCGGGCTGGTGTGGGTGATGGTCTGGCTGGCGGAGCCGTATGAGGAAGGCGACAGCCGGGTGCTTGGGCTCTTCCTGCTCACGTCGACGGCGGCCTTCGTCGCCTCGACCTGGGGGCGCGCAGGGGTCGACGCGTGGAAGCCACCGCGGGCAGCCGAGCTGCTCGGCTGGGCGGCGATGGCCGGCGCGCTGGTGGTGATGGCGCCGGTGATCGGTCTGTCCGACTTCGGCAGCCTGGAGTGGGCCTACCTCGGCCTGCTGGGCGCCGGCGCCATCATCATGGGGCGGCTGGACCGCGACTACCTGGGCCTGCCCTGGTTGGCCGCCGGCCTGACGGCGCTGCTGCTTGCGATCTGGGGATTTAGCGAAGGCTGGCGCCTGGGCATGGACGGCGACGCGCTGACGGTCGCGCGCTACCTCGGCACCCTCCTGGCCCTCGGCGCAGTGTTCGCGGTCGGCGGCTACGCGGCGCTCTGGGGCGCGGCGCGCCCGCCGGTCTGGGCCGCGCTCAGCGGCACGGCGGGCGTGGTCTACTTTCTGGTGGGCTATGGCGTGCTGCGCTGGCAGAGCATCGACTTTCCTTGGGGCGCGACCGCCATCGTCCTGGCGCTGGTCTACGTCGTGGCCGCTTTCCCGATCGCCCGCCAGCGACGCTCGCTTGCGCTGGGCGGGCCGCCGCCCGCGAGTGTCGATGCAGCGGAGGAACCCGACCCGCCCAGCGACAACGCCAGCACCACGCCCGTCGAGGGAACCGACTACCGCCATGCCACCGAGTCCCTCGCCGCGCTGGCGGCGGCCGCGACGGTATTCATCAGCTTGGCGGTCCCGATCGAGCTGCAACGCGAGTGGATCACGGTCGCCTGGGCCTTGGAGGTCGCGGCGCTGGTCTGGCTGGCGGGAGCGCTGGGCGTGCCCGCGCTGCGCTGGCTCGCCTGGCCGCTGATCGCCCTCGTGGGGGTACGGCTGCTGCTCAACCCCTTCGTGCTCGACTACCCGATCGGCGCCTGGCCGGTGTTCAACTGGCTCCTCTATGGCTACGGCCTGCCGATCATCGCCTTCGCGCTGGCGGCGCGGGAGAGCGCCGACGCCGGGGACCGGCGGATGGCGGTCGTCCTCGAGTGGCTGGCGATGGCGCTGGGCCTCTATCTGATCGGCCTGCAGGTGCGGCACTTCTATCACCGGGACGACATGGGCGACTTCCCGTTCTTCCTGGGCGACGTCTATCTCGCCGAGTGGGGCGTCTTGATCGTGGCCTGGCTGCTGTACGCGCTCGGGCTGCTGTGGGCCGGCCGGCGCTGGGCGTTGCCGAGCCTGGCGCTGGGCGCGCAAGTGGTCACCGGCATCGCCCTGGGGCTGGGGCTCGTCGCGCTCGGCCTGGTCGCCAACCCCGCCTGGACCCACAGCGACGTGGGATCGCCGCCCTTCTTCAACCGCCTGCTCTTCGCCTACGGCGCCCCCGCGCTGCTGGCGCTGGTCGTCGCGCGGGCGCTCGCCTCCCGCGGCGACATCGGCCAGCGCGGGGTCTGGGTGATCGGGGCCGCCGCGCTGCTCTTCGTCTTCGTCGGCCTCACGCTGGAGGTGCGCCAAGCCTTCCGGGGGCCGTTCCTGGACAGCGGCGGCGCGACGCTGGCCGAGCAATACGCCTACTCGCTGACCTGGGTGCTGCTCGGCATCGGGCTGCTCGTGCTCGGCATCGTGACGCAGGGGCGGCTGCTGCGCTACGCGTCCCTCGCGGTGATGGTGGTGGCGGTCGCCAAGGTCTTCCTGTACGACATGTCCTACCTCAGCGGCCTCTATCGGGTGTTCTCGTTCTTCGGGCTGGGGCTGAGCCTGCTCTTGCTCGGCTACGTGTACCAGCGCTTCGTGCTGCGAGAGGAAGCACCATGACCGCGCGAACCCGGTCCGGACGATCCCTGCTCCGCCGGTCCATCCTGGCGGCCGGCATGGCGTGGAGCCTCGGCGCCGCCGATCTCGCGCGGGCGGACGACGCCGCGCCCGCCACCCGCCCGGTGGAGGTGCATGAGCCAGGCTGGGTAAAGGTGCCGCTCGATCCCGCCACGCGCGCTCGCCTGGCGCCCGATGGCCACGACCTGCGCGTGCTCGACCCGTCCGGGGCGGAGATCCCGTTCGCGATCGCCGGCGTCGGCCCGGCCGTGGCCGCGCGCGGCGTGGTGGTGGCGGCTATCGACGAGACCTCCGGCGGCTGGTCGATCGTGCTTGACGCCGGGGAAGCTCCCGCGCCGCATGACGGGCTGCTGTTCGCGTTCGCCAACCGCACCGCGGCGCCCGGGGTGCGGCTGGAAGCCAGCGCGGACCGCGCCGACTGGCAGCCGCTGGCCTCCGCCGACCTGTTCCGCATCGGCGCGTCGGCGCAGCTCCAGCAGAGCACCTTGCGCTATCCCGCGACCGATGCCCGCTATCTGCGCCTGAGCTGGCCCGCGACCGCCGGCTACCCGGAGATCCAGCACATCGCCGTGCTGCCGGCGCCGGCCACCCCGCCCCCGGTCGAGCGCGTACCCCTGTCGCCGGTGGAGTCCGAGCGGGCACCCGGCCGGGCGGCCTACGACCTGCCGCTGGCGGGACCGGGCTTGCCGCTCGATCGCATCGAGCTGGCCTGGCGCGGATCGGGGACGGCGGCCTATCGCTTGCTCCAACCGGACGACGGGCGCTGGCGAGTGCTGGCCGAGGGGACGCTGGTCCAGCCGACCACCGGCCAGGTGCCAGCGGCGATCCCACTGGCCGGCGCGCCGGTCGGATCCCTCGTCTTGCGCCTCGAGCTCGCGGGCGGGGGCAGCGCGGAGATCGCGATGGACGCAGCGAGCGGGGTTGTGCCGCGCGAGTGGCTGGTGTTCTACGCGCCCGAGGCCGGACGCTTCGACCTGGCCTACGGCGACCTGGGCATGGCACCGGCGGACATGTTGGCGTCTCCGCCTCCCCTGCCCTTATCCGAGATCCCCGAAGTCCAGCCAGGGACCGCCCAATCCCGCCCCTGGCCGGACTTGCCGGCGGCGGGCGCCGCGCTGGGCGGCGCCATGCCGACGGCGACGTTCGCCGCCGCTTGGGACGTCGCCGTCGCAGCGACGCCGGCACCCGGCAACACGTCGGCGGCCGGCGGCACGCTCACGGTCGGCGGTACACAGGCGGCAGCCAGCACTCCGGCGGCGGTCACGGACTTGCCCCCCGGCTCGGTCGTGCGGCTGGACCTGGCACCCGAGCTGTACGCCGTCGCCCGCCCCGATCTGGCCGATCTGCGCCTCGCCTTTGCGTCAACGGACGGAAGCACGCCGCGCCAGGCGCCGTTCATACGTTGGAGCTCGCCGATCCCGGACCTGGTGGTCGGCGGCCCCGACCAGGCGCCCGTCCCCGGCCCGCAGCCGCGGACCAGCCGCATCGTGGTCGACCTGCCGGAGCCGCCCCTGCCCTACACCGAGCTCGAGCTGATCACGCCGGCCCGGCTGTTCGATCGCCCGGTCGAGGTCGACCTGGTCACGGACGGGCGGCCGGGCGACGATCGGCCACGCCGCCAGACGGTGGCCGCGGCCGACTGGCACTGCGCCGGCGCGTCGGCGCTCCCCTGTCGGTTGGTGCTGGATGTCGGCGCGGGCGGGCTCGGCGGTTTGTTGGGTGACCGCGGCGCGCGCAGCCAGCGGGGAGCAGGTGACCACCGAGGTAGCGACGCATCGAGCGGAGCGTCCAGCACAGATGGCGCCGTCGGCTCCGCGCCGCGCCTGGAGATCGCCTTCCACGACGCCGACGACGCGCCGCTGCCCGAGGTCGGCATCCGCCTGTGGCGCCGGAGTGACCAGCTCGTCTTCGTCTGGCCCGGTGCCGGCACGGTGCGGCTCATGGCCGGAAATCCGCGGCTCGGCGCGCCGGACTACGACATCCAGGCGCTGGAAGCCGAGCTGTTGGCGCGTCCTGCGCGCAAGGCCGTCGCGCTGGTCCGTGCGGGCGGCGGTGGCGGCGCGCGGGGGTCATGGCCCACCGAATCCCAAACCCATTGGCTGGTCCTGGGCGCCCTGGCGCTGGCCGCCGTCGCGCTGCTGATCCTGCTCGGCCGGCTGGTGCGGCTGGATCGAGCGGCGGGCGGGGCGGCCGCGGGAGACAAGGAGGTGAGTTGACGTGAGCGAAGCTGGGGAATACGACCCGCCCGTCGTCCTGATCACCGGCGCCTCCGGCGGCATCGGCCGGGCCACGGCGCGCGCCTTCGCCGCCGAGGGCGCGACCGTGGCGCTGCACTACCACACCCAGGCGGACGCCGCCACCGCGCTCGGGCGCGAGCTTGGCGCCCCGGCGCTGGTCGTCGGCGCGGACCTGCGGGACGAGGCGGCGGTACAGGCGATGTTCCGGACGGTGCTGGCGACCCATTCCCGCATCGACGCGGTCGTCGTCAACGCCGGCATCTGGCCGCCGGACGCGGTCCCGCTGCTCCGGATGACGCTCGACCAGTGGGAGGGCACGCTGCGGGCGGACCTGACCAGCGCCTTCCTGACCTGCCGCGGCTTCCTGCGCCACGTGGCAGAGGTCCCGCGCGAGGCCGCCGCGATCGTCCTGGTCGGCTCGACCGCCGCGCTGTTCGGCGAGGCGGGCCATGCGGACTACGCGGCGGCCAAGGCGGGGCTGACCTACGGGTTGACGCTCAGCCTGAAGAACGAGATCGCGCGCCTGGCGCCGCGCGGGCGGGTCAACTGCGTCTGCCCGGGCTGGACCGCGACGCCGATGGCGGCGGGGTCGATCGATCCGGCGGCGCTGGCGCGCGTCACCGCCACGATGCCGCTGCGCAAGATCGCGACGCCCGAAGATGTCGCCGCGGCCATCACCTTCCTGGCCAGCGATCGCCGGGCGGGGCACATCAGTGGGGTGATTCTGCCGGTGGCGGGGGGGATGGAGGGCCGGCTGCTGCATCCTTGACGCGCGCCAGAGCGGCCGCGAGGCGCAGGATGTCGGCGTGGACCTGGCCCTCCGGATCGTCGCCCAGAACCCGCGCCGCGGGGCTGTCCGGACGGCACTTGACCTCCAGCTCCAGGCGCGTGCCGCGCCCGTCGTCCGCGTCGTGAAAGCGCGCCTCGCTGGCGTAGTCCGGGACCTCGCCTTTCCGTGAGATCGACTTCCAGGCGATCAGCTCGTCCGTCGTGTCGGCGACGACCTCGACGTACCAAGCTACGCTCTGCACACCGTCCGTTCGCAGGACCCAGAATGAGCGCCAGGGATCGACGATGGTGACGGACTCGAGGCGCTCCATAAAACGCGGCAGGTTCTCCGGGTTGCGCCAGAAGCTGTACACTTCGTCGCGTGACCAATCCAGCACCATCGCGGCCTCGACATGGATCATGCCGTCCCGCTCCCCGGTCGTAACCGTGATCCCCTCTGTATGTGACTGAGGCACGACAATGCAACCAACCTCCAGCGGCTTTCCCCGTGGCGGCGATACGATACGCCGCCGCGATGGCTCGACGCTCCAGCCGTCGGCTCGGTTACAGCGCGCCGGCGCTTCCCCCGGTCGCCGCGCGCCGGCGCCCCGCGATGGAATCGGCACGCCGACGCCGAGGGGCGGCTTGACGCCCGCGCAGGCGACGGGGATAATGGCCGGCGTTGGAATGCGCGCGCTCGCGGATCGGGTGGCGCGGAGTCGCGGTCGGAGGGCGAGAGGATGACGCTGGCGGAGACGGATGCGACGAAACGGGCACGCGCGGCGGCCTACGGGGTTACCGCCCTGGTGGTCTTGTCCGCCTGGCCGCTGCTCGCTCAGGCGACCTTCCGCACGACCCACGAAGTGCACACCGTGCTCGAGACCATCGCCACCCTCCTCGCGCTGATCATCGCCCTGGTCGCCCTCATCCGCTACCACAGTCGCCCCAGCCGAAAGCTGTTCTACTTCTGCGCGGCCTTCGCCACCGCCGTGCTGCTGGGCGCCGTCCACACCTTCACCACGTCGGCCTTTGTCGCCGAACCGGTGCTGGCGGCCCATGCGCGGTCCCCCTTCGGCTCCCAGAGCGGCTGGTCCGGCTTCCTGGCCGTCTTGCCGCTGGCCGTGCTGCTCTGGATGAGCACGCGATCGAGCCCGGAGATCGCCCCAGAGCAGGGGCCCTTCCTCCGCGATTGGCGCTTGGCCGTGGGCTTGTTCGCGCTGGCGCTGATCGGCCTGGTGGCCCTGGTCGCCGGGGTCCTGCCCGCCTATTATCGGTCCGCCGGGCCGCTGATCCGCCCGCTCGACCTCGTGCCGGCCGTCTTCTTCATCCTGGCCCTGGCGAGTCTCCTGCGCTCGGGGGGATGGGCGCGCGACGACCTGGACCACTGGATCGCCCTCGGATTGATCCTCGCCGCCGCCGCGCACACCCCCTATCTCGTGCTGGCCAGCGGTCCGTCGACGCCGCTGTATGATGCGGCCCACCTGCTCAAGGCGCTCAGCTTCACCTGCATTCTCGTTGGCCTCGTGCTCAGCATGGACGCGCTCTTCCGGCAGGCCGACGCGAGCGGCCGGGCGATGGCCGAGGCGAACGCGGTGCTGCGGGAGAGCGAGGCGAAGCTGGGCGAGGCGCAGCGCCTGGCCCACATCGGCAGTTGGGACTGGGACGTCGCCGGCGACCGCATCACCTGGTCCGACGAGATGTACCGCGTCTATGGCTACCGGCCCGGCGAGGTCGACGTGCGGATGGAAACCTTCCTCGAACGCGTGCATCCCGACGACCGGGCGCTGGCCGAGCGCGTCGTGGGGCAGGCCATGGTCGACCAGGCGCCTTTCGAGTTCATCCACCGCATCGTCCGGCCGGACGGAGAGGTGCGCGTGCTGCAGGGTCGGGGGGCGATCGTCGCCGGACCGGATGGACAGGTGATCCGCATGTGGGGCACCGGGCAGGACATCACCGAGCGGCGCATGGCCGAGGAAGCGCTGCGCGCGTCGGAGGAACACTTCCGGTCGGTCGCCGAGTCGGCCACCCAGGCGATCATCTCGACCGATGCCCGCGGCGATATCACGTTCTGGAACCAGGCCGCCGAGACGATCTTCGGCTATACCGAGGCGGAGGTGCGTGGCCGTTCGGTCGATCTCCTGGTTCCGGTGCGCTATCGCAAGGAGCATCGCCAGGGCATCGAGCGCCTGGAACGCGGCGAGCCGGAGCGCGCCATCGGCCACACGCTTCAGGTGTTCGGGCGACACCAGGACGGCCACGAGATCCCGCTGGAGGTGTCGCTGTCGCGCGGGCGGGCAGGCCGGGGCGGCTCCTACACCGCGATCGTGCAGGACGTCTCCAGGCGCCTCGTCGCGGAGGCCGAGCTGGCCGAGGCCGCGCGGCGCCTGGCCGACAGTCGCGAGGCCGAGCGCCTGCGGCTCGCCCAAGAGATCCACGACGGCCCGCTGCAAGACCTCTACGGGGTACGCCTGTTCCTGGGCGACGTGGCGAAGCGACCGCCCGGCGGCCGGCCGACGATCGACGAGGCGCAGGCGATGCTGCGCGACATCATCGATCGGCTGCGGGGCATTTGCCACGACCTGCGGCCGCCCGCGCTGGTGCCCTTCGGCCTGGAGGTCGCGATCCGCTCCCACGCCGAGCACTTCCGCGCCGCCCATCCGGAGCTGGGCCTCGATCTGGACCTCGACCCCGACAAGCAGCGCTTGCCGGAACGGACCCGCCTGGCCTTGTATCGCATCTACCAGCAGGCCATGGACAACGTCATCCGCCACGCGCAGGCCGAGCACGTGCTGGTGCGTTTGGTGCTGGCGGGGGATCACGCCGTGACCCTGAGCGTCACCGACGACGGCTGCGGCTTCGACGTGCCCCGCCACTGGCTCAAGCTCGCCCGCCAGGGCCACCTCGGCCTGCTGGGCGCCGCCGAGCGCGCCGAGGCCATCGGCGGTCGGCTCGAGGTCGAGTCGCGGCCGGGCGAAGGCACGCTGGTGCGGGTCAGCGCGCCGATCGTGCCGGGGGGCGAGGCGACGCGCGCCGCGGCGGCGGACAAGGTGGCCGCATGAACCCGATTCGCATCGTGCTGGCCGACGACCACCCGGTGGTGCGCTCGGGCATTCGCGCGCTGCTGGAAGCGGAGCCCGACATGAGCGTGGTCGGGGAGGCGAGCGGCGGCCTCGAAGCGCTGCGCCTGGTCGAAACCCTGGCCCCCGACGTCCTCCTGCTGGACATGGAGATGCCCGATCTCACCGGCGTCGAGGTGGCGCGTCGCCTCAAGGCCGGCGGCGCATCGGTTCGCGTCCTGGCGCTCAGCGCCTACGACGACGGCCACTACATCCTGGAACTCCTGGCGATCGGCGCGGCGGGCTACCTGACCAAGGAAGAGGCGCCCGAGACCATCGTCGACGCGGTGCGCGGCGTGGCGCGAGGCGAGGAGGGCTGGCTCAGCCGCCGGGCGGCGGCGAGCATCGCCGCCTGGACCCGCCGCGACCAGGAGAGCTTCGCCCGCCTGACCGAACGCGAGGCCGAGGTGCTGCGGCTGCTCGCGCGCGGCTGGACCAACGGCCAGATCGGCGAGGAACTCTGCCTTTCCGAGCGCACCGTGCGCTTCCACTTGCGCAACATCTACGACAAGCTCGGCGTCAACACGCGCGGTGAAGCCATCGCCTGGGCCTTTCGCGAAGGTCATACCTGAGAGGCTGTTTATTAGGGCCGGCCCTAATAAACAGCCTCTCAGGCGCTCTCCATCCCCCTCTCCCGCCGCCCGCCCACCCGTCGTTTGCGACAGGTGAAGCCGCCCGCCGCTGGCAGCTTCCCTACCCTTCCTTGGCATGCCAAGACTGGCCGTGGGGACGTTTCGCGCGGGGCGCGGATCGGTTATGCTGTTGGAGACCGGACAGCGTGGTTCCAGCCACGCGACCTACGCCCCACTGCCCTGGGGCGACCGGCGACGACACCGGCGCCGTCCGCGGCGCGAGAAGCGAGCAAACCCATGCCAACAACCACACGTCCCGCACCCCGCCCAACCGCGCAACAAGGCAAGACCCCTGCCTGGGACCGAGCCATCGTCGCGGCCGGCGGCGGCAACGGGGCCACGGACGGATCTCCCAGGGCTGGCGCTTCGGCTCGGACGCCCGACACCGCGATCGAGTCGATCATCGAGCGGGCGCGCAAGCGCGACCCGCAAGCCCTCGGTGCGCTCTACGAGCACTTCAGCCCGGACGTCTATCGCTACCTGTATCGGCACACCGGCGATCGCGAGCTGACCGCGGATCTGACGGACCACGTGTTCGTCCGCGTGCTCGAGGCCATCGACGGCGGCCACACCTGGCAGCGATCCTTCCCGGGCTGGCTGAACCGTATCGCGCGAAACCTCCTCATCGATCATGTGCGGGCCACCCGTCGGCGGCCGCAGTGCGAGCTGTCGGAGGAAACCGCGACGACCGGGGAGAACGGCATGGACGACGAGGTCGATCGCCAACTGGTCGCGCATGAGATCTGGAAGGCCGTCGGCGAGCTGAAGCCGGAACAAGCCCAAGTGCTGTTCCTGCGCTTTGCCCGCGACCTGTCCCACGCCGAGGTCGGTCGCCTGTTCGGGATGAGCGAGGTAGCGGTCAAGGTGACCCAGCACCGAGCCATCCGGACCTTGCGCGACCGTTTGGCCGACGGTGCCAGCCTACAAGCCCCGCGCCAAGGTCGCGGCGGTGCTGCAACACGCCGACCGTGCGGAAGTGTCCGTGCGCCGGTCGGCGCGTAGCGTTGAACGGGCGAGTTGAACGGATCGTTGGACTCCACAACTGAATAGCACTCTCTCCATACAACTAAAGAGCACTCTCTTTCCACCCCTACTGCCACCGGCCCGGAGCTGATCCCCCTCGGCTCCGGGCCGGTGCACGTTCCCTGCGCCGCCCCCGGCCCCCGACGCGGCCAGGCGTGCCGCCGGTAACCTGCGGTCCGCCTGGATCGTCACGTCTGGTGGCGGGATCACGCGGCTGCGGGGTCGGTGCACCCGACAGGCCACAGTCATTAGTTCGGCCACCAGCCCGGCGAATGGAATTCGCGGCTAAGG
>CAZCJG010000044.1:0-8292 GCA_964498575.1 uncultured Anaerolineales bacterium
GACCCCGACGGCAACGGCCTGTCCTGCGACGAGATGCTGGTGATGCACACCGACGGGCTGCTCCTCAAGCGCGGGGCCAAGGCGCAGTTCCTGGACCACTACATCGAGGTGCGGTCGATCACCGACTCGGCGGTGTCGCTGGACTTCTACTACAACGGCGACCTGGTGCCGCGACTGATCCAGCGCCGCTCGGTCGGCATCGGCGCGGTGGCCTTGTCGGGCGACGTCGGCCCGGTGCAGGTGATCGCCCCGGGCGGCACCAACCTGGGCAACGTGCCGGTCGGGCCGTGGTTCCTGTACGTGCAGGACGTCGATCCGCGCGACGGGACGGCGATCGTCGTCCTCGGCCGCGCCCTGGGCGCGCCCTGCGCGGCGATGGAGAGCGCGCCGGGCGTCACCAACCGGACGCCGGGCGGACCCTGGTTCCTCAAGCGGCTATACGTCGACGGCCACGAGTACAACGTGGTCGCCATCCAGACCTGCGGGCAGCGCTCCTTCCAGTACATCACGCTGCGCGCGCCGCTGCCCAAGGTCGCGGTGACGATCGAGCAGCATTCGGTGCGCCTGCAACCCTATGCGGTCAACCGCCCGCTGGCGCTGCCGCCGCCGTACAACTACGAGCATACGATCCTGGAAGACATCGTCGAGCTGACCGGCTTCGACCCGGTGGTCATCCCGCCCGGCTCGCCGGCCAGCAGCTTGCCGCGGCCGAAGATCCTGTACATGGGCGGGCCGATCGGCCCGATCCCGCCGGTGCTCGGCGCGGGCGAGCGGCTGCCCTACACCGGGCGCGATCCCGATCACGTGGTCGGCCCCTACGACGACGTGCGCGCGCTGCGCTGGTTCTACACCAAGGAGGACGTCGATCCGGCCTTCCTCGGCCAGCTCCGCGAGAAGTTCGGCGCCCGCGCGCCGGGCCAGACCGTCCCGCCGGCCTCGGCCAACGGCTTCTTCTACAACGAGCAGATCTGGACCCTGCCCTGGCACTACACCGAGTTCGTGCTGCCCAACTACACAGATCCCGGCGGGAATCCACAGGCTTACGATCCCGACAACTATCTCGTGACCACCGCCTGGACCAACCCCACCGCCCGCTGGCGGCGCTGGGGGATGCCGAGCGGCCCGGTGCCGGCGCAGATCCCGCCGACCCCGCCCGATCTCGAGATCAACCACACTCCGGATGGCGGCTTCCCCTTCGGCTCGCCGCGCCGGGCGGCCTTCGAGTTCGATCCCGACATCGCGGGCAAGCTGTTCTACGACGCCGACGGCGTGCGCCTCTTCGGCGGGCAGCCCCAACCGACGGAGTTCCCCTGCTCGCCGACGCGGCCGCGCCGGAGCCAGGCCGCCGGAGCGGGCGACTTCGGCGCCGTCGATCCGCTGGACCCGGCGCTGCCGGTCGAGGTGGCGCCCTACACGGACCCGTTCGCGCCCTTCAACCCGCAACATCCGCATGCCCCGCGCGGCGACAGCCTGACCTTCAACCCGGCCTACATGGACGAGTTCCGCAACTTCAACGAGCCGCTGCGCCTGCTCTACGCCCAGCTCTCCAACACCGTCCAAAACGCGCGCGAGAAGGTCTACTATCGCACCTGGTACGAGCCCGAGTACATCACCAAGATCCGCTTCTCGGAAGACTGCTCGCGCGACCTGAAGTTCCCGGCGATGATGCAGGAGTTTTCCTACTTTTATGTCGACATCACCGACAATCCGGGCGCCGCGACACCGGGCGTCAGCCGCTTCGCCTTCCCGATCGGCACTCGCGCGCGCGAGCTGCCCGAGCCGGGTCCCGGCGGGACGCTGCCGGCCGGCGGGCAGTTCGGCTACGGGCTGACGACCTTCGACGCCAACTTCGACAACTTTCCCGAGGCGGTAACCGTCCACACCGAGGGCACGCTGGCCAGCTACCTGGACACGCAGTGGCAGAGCAACCGCCCGCTCCCACCGGGTCCGCCGCCGCCGCCCGTGCCGGGGCCGGTGCTGGACTTCGACGGCGACGGGGTGGTCGACGACCTCGACGCGGACGGGGTGCCGCTCTCCGGCAACGAGATGGTGGTCTTCGCGGTCGAGAGTCTGACGCTGGACCTCGACGGCAACACGCCGGAGGGGCCGAGCGCGATGCTGCTGGACCACATGGTGACGTTGGAGAACGTGACCCGCGGCTCGCGCGCCCAGCTCCGCTTCTGGTTCACCGGCGGCAACGGCACGAACGCGCGGCCGGAGCAGGTCGGCGGGGTGCGCAGCCTGCGCATCGGCGACGCGGCGATCGTCGACCGCTTCCAGGACCGGGTGACGATCGTCGGCCCGAGCGGCCAGAACACCGGCACCGACGGCGCCTGGTTCGTGTTCCTGGAGGACGTGGCCACCGACGACGACCGCGTGACGGTGACCATCGGCCGGGCGCTGGGCGCCAGCCACTCCGCCATCGACGACGGCGCCGGCGGGCACGACCTGACGCCGGGCGATCCCTGGTACCTCAAGCGCTTCTACGTCGACGGCCACGAGTACAACGTGGTCGCGGTGATGACGCGGCCGGCGGGCCGGCCGGGCGCGGCCGGGGCGGACCTGTTCCAGTTCATCACGATCCGCACCCCCGTGCCCAAGGGCAACTTCTTCAACCCGCAGGACACGCTGCTCCTGCAGGGCTACTACCTGGACGGCCTGACGCCGCAGATCTCGGTCATGCCGCCGTTCAACGTCGACCACACTATCGTCGAGGACGTCAAGCGCATCAGCCGCGGCGAGTTCGCCGAGCGGGCGGGCTTGCTGAGCTGCGTCGGCGACCTGCGCGCGGCGGGGCCGCTGGTCCAGACGATCACCGCCGAGACCATCGAGCGGCGCTTCGGCACCGAGCTGCGCGAGATCTGGAGCGAGACGGAGCAAGGCGCCAACGGCGCCAGACTGCGCTGGGAGACCGACCAGCTCCGCGTCACGCCCTATCAATACACCGAGCTCAAGCTGCCGGAGGATCAGCAGTACCTCCTGACCAATAACTGGACCTCGCCGTTCAGCCGGCTGGCGTTCTACGGCTGCACGATGGCGGCGCCGGGTCCCTTCCCGAGCGGCGTGCCGGGGATCACCCACGCCGAGCTGACCCAGCTCGCCAACGGCTGGGCGCCGCCCTTCAACCCGATCCCGCCGCCGAACCGGACCTCGCCGGCCGGCATCCCCTACTACGACGCGCGGATCGGGCCGGACCCCGTGCGGGTGAAGTTCTTCTACGACCCGCGCGACAATAACGATCCCTTCCTCAACCCGCGCCTGGTGCCGGTGGAGATCCCGGTGCGCCTGCCGAGGCTGGCGATCGAGAAGCGCCTGCTGACGCGCGATCCGGCCCTGGTCGGCGACCCGGTGGGCTTCGAGATCGTGGTCAAGAACACCGGCAATACCCAGCTCACCGACGTCGACGTCGGCGACGCCTTCGAGACCGCCTATCTGGACTTCGTCTCCGCCTCGATCGCGCCGGGCCTGGTCAACGAGGCCGCGGGCCTCTTGCGCTGGGACAACGTCGAGACCAACGCTCCGGGCGGCACCTTCGACCCGGGCGAGAGCATCGTGATCGTGCTGCGCTTCCTGGCCACGGCTCAGACGCCGGACCCCGACCGCGCCAGGAACGCCGCGGCCGCCACCGCTCAGGGCGGGAGCGTCGTCGCCGACCCGCCGGCGCTCGCCACGGTCGAGATCAACGATCCGCCGCGGCCGGCCCTGCGCATCCTCAAGCGGCTCGCCACCGCCAGCCCGGCCAACGTCGGCTCGCTGGTGGTGTTCGAGATCGCGGTGATCAACGCCGGCAACACGGTGCTGACCGACGTCGACGTGCGCGACGACTATCCGCCGGCCTTCCTGGACTTCGGCTCGGCCATCCCGGTGCCGACCACGGCCGACGAGGTTACCGGCCTGCTCACCTGGGACAACGTCGAGACCAGCGCGCCGGGCGGCAGCTTCGACCCCGGCGAGACCGTGCTGCTCACGGTCAACTTCACCGCGCTGGCGGCCACGCCGGACCCGGATCGGGCCAGGAACAACGCCCGGGCCAGCGCAAACGGCGGCTCGGTCCAGGCCGGCCCGGCGACGGCGGAGGTGGAGATCAACACCGCGCCGGCGTCGAGCATCCAGATCACCAAGCAGCTCACCAGCGCGGACCCGGCCCTGGTCGGCGACCCGGTCAACTTCCGTGTCACGGTGACCAACAACGGCAACACCGTGCTCTCGGACGTCGACGTCAGCGACACCTTCGACACGGCGTACCTGGACTTCGTGTCGGCCGTGCCGGCGCCGGCCTCGGTCAACGAGGGCGCCGGGACGCTCGGCTGGAACGACATCGAGACCAGCGCGCCGGGCGGTAGCTTCGATCCGGGCGAGAGCATCGTCCTGGTGCTGAACTTCACCGCCACCGCCGCGACGCCGGACCCGGCCAAGGCGAAGAACAGCGCCAGCGTGGCGGCCGGCCAGGGCGCGGTCGGCGCCGGGCCGTCGGTGGCCGAGGTCGAGATCAACACGCGCCCGACGCCGCGGCTGCGGATCACCAAGACCCTCACCTCGCCCGATCCGGCGACGGTGACCGCCGTGGTCAGCTTCAACATCACCGTCTTCAACGCCGGCGACACCGTGCTGACCAATGTCGACGTCACCGACTCGTTCGAGACGGGCAACTTCGACTTCCTGTCGGCCAGCCCGGTGCAGACCAGCTTCAACGAGGCGGCCGGGACGGTCTTCTGGGACAACATCGAAGGCTTCGCGCCCGGCGGCGGCTTCGACCCCGGTGAGAGCATCGCCCTGACGGTCAACCTGACCGCGACGGCGGTGACGCAAGACCCCGACCGCGCCGAGAACGCGGCCAGCGTCAGCGCGGAAGGCGGCACGGTCGGCGCCGGCCCGGCGGTGGCGGGGGTGAAGATCAACCCGGCGCCGAACCCGGCGCTGCGGATCACCAAGCGCCTGCTGACGCCCGATCCGACCGTCGTCGGCCAGAACGTGCAGTTCGAGCTGCGGCTGTCCAACGTCGGCGGCACGGTGCTGTCCGATGTCGATGTCATCGACACCTACGAGACCGAGTTCGTCGACTTCGCCTCGGCCACACCGGCCCAGACCGGCTTCAACGACGCGATCGGGATCATCAACTGGAACGACCTCGAGGCCAGCGCGCCGGGCGGCAACTTCGACCCCGGCGAGAGCATCGTGATCACGGTCAACTTCACCGCAACGGCGGTGACCAACGATCCGGCCAAGATGGACAACAGCGCCAGCGCCACCGCCACTGGCGGCGCGGTCTCCGCCGGGCCGGCGAACGCCTCGGTCGAGATCAACGCGGCGCCCGGCACCGGCGGCACGCCGACCGGCGTCGGCTGCCAGACCCTCGCGCCGCTGCAGATCCGGGTGAGCTGGACCGACGGCTCGACCTTCGAGAACCTGTTCGAGATCCAGGCCAGCATCAACGGCGGCCCGTTCGCCCTCTTGGACAGCGTGGCGAGCACCTCGCAGGCGACCACCGGCACGCCGTACACCTACGACACCCCGCCGCTGATCGCCAACGCCAGCTTCCAGTTCCGGGTGCGGGCGCGCAACACGGGGACCAACCAGAATTCGCCGTTCTCGACGCCGAGCTCGACCTGCACCACCGGCAACCCTGGCGCTGGCGTCCTCGGCTGCGTCGCCGGCAAGGTCTTCGTCCAGGGCAAGGCCAGCCACGAAGGCTCCACCATCTACGTCGGCGACGTGCCAGTCGGCACGACCGGCGCCGACGGCAGCTTCGAGATCTGCGGCGTGCCCGCCGGTGCGTCGAATGTCCTGGCCGCCGGCCGCTGCGCGATCAAGGCGGTCGCCAACGGCGTGCCGGTCGAGGGCGAGGCCACCAGCGGATTGTCGGACGTGGCGCTGCCGGGAGGCGACGTCAACGACGACGAGCAAGTCGACCTGTTCGACCTGGTGCGCGTCGGCGCCGACTACCGCTCCAGCCCGCCGCGCGACGCCGACGCCGACTGCAACGAGGACGGCTCGGTCAACCTGTTCGACCTGGTGCTGGTCGGCTCGAACTACCGCAAGAGCGGCCCGGTGAGCTGGGGCATGTCGTCCTCGGCCAGCCAGGCGTCGTCGGGCGGTCAGGCATCGACGGACGGCCGGGCCGCGCCGGACGGCCGTGCCGCGGCACCGCGTCCGTCCGGCGATGGCGCCCGCCCGGCGATCGATTGGGCGCGCGTGCAGGTCGGCCCGCAAGGCGATCGTGGCGGCGCGCCGCTGGCGCTGGCGGCGACGGAGCAGGACGACGGGACGTTGGAGGTGTCGGTGATCGCGCGCAAGATGGACCGGCTCTACGGCGCCGACTTCAGCTTGAGCTACGATCCTGCCCGGCTCAAGGTCGTGGACGCGATGCCCGAGGATCCCGGCGTGCAGATCCAGCCCGGCACGGCCTGGGGGCCGGCGCCCTTTATCCCGCTCAACGCGGTGGACCTGACCGCGCACCAGGTGGACTTCGGCGCCGTCCTGCTCGAGCCGTCCAAGCCGATGACCGGCGACGTGGTGCTGGCGACCGTGACCTTCGAGGTCGTCGCCGGCGATCCGGCGGGCGCCTACGCGCTCACCTCAGTCAAGCTGGCGGATCGGCTGGGCGGGCGGATCCCGGTCCAGTGGCAGGGGCCGGACATCATCCCCACCATCGATCGGGGCGTGCTGACCGAGCGGGCGTACCTGCCGGCGGTGCATCGGGCGGTCACCCTGAGGCGGGCGGGGCGCTAGACCCGGGCGGACAAGCGTGCCATTCGGGGGGGGCAGGGGTTGACCCTGCCCCCCGGTCTGCTTAAGAACGGTTCGCGCGGCGGGCCCTTCGAGGGTCGCGTCTACGCGTCCTGGCCGGACGGCTCGGACATGGCCGAGGTGGCTCGCTTCGACCTGCGCTACCGCCAGGCCGGCGGCTATTACCAGTGGGGTCGCTGGGACAGCGCCGGTTCCGCCGCCTGGCGCCAGCCCATGCTTGCCGACATCGAGTTCACCGCCGGCAGCGACATGGTGCTCGGCCTGCGGGATCGGATCGGCGATGCTTACTTCGGCCTGGTTCCCCACGGTGACATTCTGCTGGGTCGGCTCGGCAGCGAAGGCTGGGAGGTGGTCACCCAGCCGGAGAGCTACGACGACCTGATAACCTACGACGAAAGCGCCATCGGCGCGCTGGCGGCCAGCCCGGCGGGGGACCAGCTCGTCGCGACGGTCCTGGCACCCGAGCGCTATCACAGCGTCGGCGTGGCCTGGTTCGACAACGCCACCGGGCGCTCGCGCCGGCGCGAAACCATCGCCGACTACAGCATCGTCTATGCTGCCGGCCTGCCGGCCGCGCGCAAGTTCCCGGGCAACCTCGGCGACCTCGAGCTGCTCTGCCCGCCGCCGGCGGCAGCCAGGAGGACACCGTCCTGGCCGCGGCGCGCGCGGTCCACGCCGCCGGCACGCGCGTGTTCACGATCGGCCTGGGCGAACCCGACGAGGTGCTGCGCAAGCTGCTGGCCGCGGCGGCGTCGGACCCGGCGGACTACGCCTTCGCGCCGGACGGCGAGGACCTGGCCGAGATCTACCGGCGCTTCGCGGGGAGGTTGACGGGGTGTCCGTGAGGTCTGGGGGGCGTACGCCGGCGCGGTCACCTGGACCCCGCGACTTCGCCATGCTATCGTTCCAAGCCCAAGCAACAAGTACGGAGGCTGGCGATGGCGCTCACAATCCCCAAGGTCCCCTCGGCCGCCCGCCATGGCAAGGTGTACTACCCGGAATCGGATGGCAAGCCCATGGCGGAGACCGACGTGCATCGCAACCTGATGTTCTGGCTGATCAACACGCTGCAATGGCATTTCCGCGACGATCCTCTGGTCTACGTCAGCGGCAACCTGCTCCTGTACTACGAGGAGGGCAATCCCCGGCGGTCGGTCGCCCCGGACTGCTTCGTCGTCCGCGGCGTGCCGCCCGGCGACCGCCGGACCTACCTGCTGTGGGAAGAAGGCACGCCGCCCGCGGCGGTCTTCGAGCTCACCTCACGCTCCACCCGCCGCGAGGACACGCAGACCAAGCGCGCGCTCTACGCCCGGCTCGGCATCCGCGAGTATTTCCTCGTCGATCCACTCGCGGAATACCTCAAGCCGCCACTCCAGAGCTTCAGGCTTGTCGGTGACGCCTACCTGCCCATCGCGCCGGACGCCGAGGGTGGGTTGACCAATGAGGCGCTGGGAATTCGGCTGATCCGCGCCGGCAGCCGGCTGCGCTTGTGGGATCTCGGCACGGGCGAGGAGATCCTGGATGACCGGGCGCGGGCGGAGCAGG
>CAZCJG010000044.1:8392-18471 GCA_964498575.1 uncultured Anaerolineales bacterium
GGAGCGGGCACGGGCGGAAGCGGCGGAGGCGGAGCTGGCGCGGCTGCGGGCCTCCTTATGACCGCTCGGACCATCACGAATTTGCTGTGAGCATGGCAACCACGCTGACCCAACCCATCGCCGTCTACAGCCGCGCCGCGCGCGCCCGCGAAGCCCGGCGCCGCGTTGATATGGCCTCTACTCTGTCATTGCAGGGCGACTCGCGGTTGGCACCTTGACTTGTAATCGCAGCGATCGCGCCACCGGCAACACCACTCCCCTGGCCCCACGGAACGACAGCAGGGCCTCGTGGCCCGGGGATGGGTGTCTGGTGCCAGTGCCCCGGCGATCGCGGAACGTCGCCATGTAAGCCGAACATGTTGCGGCCAACGCTTTTATCCCAACTCCAACCCAATCTAAGGAACTTGTTGTTGTTCAGGATGCCGGCCTGATACCCAAGTCACGCTGAACCAGCACACCTTCAGGATTCTTCGCGACCCGTTTGACGCGTTGGAGCGCTCGATGCATCTTGGCGCTCCGCACCAAGACCTTCCCTCACGGCCCCAGCTCCGGCGCATACAGCGCCAGCATCGCCAGCGTGAAGTTGTAGGCCGCATGCGCCGCGATGGCGGTCGTCGTGTTCGCGCGCTGGCGGGTCAGGCCGAGCAGGAGGCCGAGGACGAAGACCTGGATCAAGGCCGGGGAGATCGCGTACTGGGTGTGGATCGCGGCGAAGAGTAGCGACGTGAAGACCAGGCCGAGCTTGGGCTGGGCCGCCCCGCGAAACAGCAGCTCCTCGCCGATGCCCGCCGAGAGGCCGATCGTCAGCGCGCCGACGAGGCCGGTCTGGATGATCGGCCCGAGCATCATCTCGGTCAGGCGCTCGACTGCGGCCTGCGACTCGGGCGCGACGAGCTTCCAGGCTTGGTCGGTGCCGAAGCCCGTGACCAGCCCGACCAGGACGACCAGCAGGAACCAGCGCAGGCTGAAGGCGCGCGTCAGGCCGAGGCGCCCGGCGGTCTCCCGCCCGTCGCGGCGGACCAGCAGGCCGACGCCGAGCGCCGCGATGATCACGAAGCCGAGCGCCTGCACCCACAGCGAAGCCAGGGTCGCGCCCGCGCCGAGCGATTCGATCAGCTCCTCGGAAGGCTCGGCGCCGAGCAGGATGTTGACCGAGGCCAGGGTCAGCACCGACAGCACCATCAGGTAGGCCGCGTACTGCAGGGCGACCGTGTGGACCAGGCGATCCGGCTCGATCGGCAGCACGCGCGCGAGCAGGCGTCGCACCGGCAGGAGCAGGGCGACGAAGGCGAGGACGGCGATCAGCAGCACCAACCAGCCTGCCCAACCCAACGAGGTCGCCATCGGCGCCAGGAGGTCCTGGGCGTCGATATTGGCTTGCCGCAGCGCCTCCTGCGTCATCCCCGAAAGCGCGTCGTCCGCGGCGAGCGCCCGAGCGAGCATCGGCACCAGCAGCGGGAAGGCGGCCAGTGCCAGCCCGGTGAGGGCCAGCCCGCCGAGGCCCAGCAGCAGCACGACGAGCACCAGCCACTTGACCGCCACCTCCCGCTCGCCGAGATAGGCCAGCGACAGGAACAGGCCGAAGCCGGTGAACAGACCGAGGAGGAACAGCAGGTTGAGGAACTCTAGGGCTCGTGGATCCATGTCGGTGGGCTACTCGTTGAACAAGGCGGGCTGATCGCCGGTCCGCGCGCCCGCGGCACGACTGTCTGGACCCGGCGCCGCGGGCGGGTGATAGGGCACACCCAGGTGGGCGAAGGCGCGCGGGGTGGCGACGCGGCCACGGGGGGTGCGCTCGATGAAGGCGAGCTGGAGCAGGTAAGGCTCGACCACGTCCTCGATCGTCTCCGGCTCCTCGGCCAGCGCCGCGGCGATCGTGTCCAGGCCGACCGGGCCGCCGGCGAACTTGGTGACGATCAGGTCCAGCACGCGCCGGTCGAGGTCGTCCAGCCCCAGCGGGTCGATGTCCAGCATCGTCAGCGCCTCCTCGGCGACCGCGGTGTCGATCACGCCCGCCGCACGCACCTGGGCGTAGTCGCGGACGCGGCGCAGGAGTCGCAGGGCCACGCGCGGGGTGCCGCGCGCCCGGCTGGCGATCGCCGCGGCCCCGCCGGGATCGATCGCGATGCCAAGCACCCCCGCCCCGCGCACGACGATCTCGCACATCGCGGCGTGGACGTAGAAGTCCAGCCGGTACACCGCCCCGAAGCGGTCGCGCAGCGGCGCGGTCAACATCGCCGGCCGCGTTGTCGCGCCGACGATGGAAAAGGGCGGCAGGTTGAGGCGGATGCTGCGCGCCGACGGCCCCTTGCCGACGATGATGTCCAGCGCGAAGTCCTCCATCGCGGTGTACAGCACCTCTTCGACGTCGCGGCGCAAGCGGTGGACCTCGTCGATGAACAGCACGTCGCCCGGCCCGAGATTGGTCAGGATCGCCGCCAGGTCGCCGGCACGCTCGATCGCCGGGCCGGCGGTGGTCTTGACCTTGACGCCCATCTCGTTGGCCAGGATGAAGGCTAGCGTGGTCTTGCCCAGCCCCGGCGGGCCGTAGAACAGCACGTGATCCAGCGTCTCGTCGCGCGCCTGGGCGGCCTGGATGAGGATCTGCAAGTTGGCGCAAACCCGGTCCTGGCCGATGTACTCGTCGAGCCGCCGCGGACGCAGGGCCGGCTCGGCGATGTCCTCGGGCCGGCGCTCCGGCGCGATGGTCCGCTCGCTCGCAACAGTCCGCTCACGTTCGATCACTGAAGCACAGATGTTCCTCTCGACGGCGCGAAGTATACCAGATCGACCTGATGCCAGGAATTCTAGCACCGCCGCGCTACAATAGGGATCGGCTCCCGTCGCCGAGTGGCCACCCCAGTGCCGGCACGGCTTCCCAAGCCCCAAGCGCGACGACACCCTCGGAGACCCCCGATGAACCAGGATCCTACCGCGCCGACCGCCGCGATCCGCCAGACCTCCGCCTACGCCGACGCGGTGCTCGCGGCCCATCAGTGCCAGAGGCAGAGCAACGACTGCGGCCCCTTCTCGGCGATGATGGTGATCCACGCACTGGCCGGGCAGAGCCTGGACCCGCTGGACCTGGCGCGCCAGCTCGACCGCCCGCGCCCGCGCGCCATCCTCGGGCTCCTGCCCCTCGTCCGCCGTTGGCCGCGCTCGGCCACCTTCCCCTGGGGCATGGTCGACCTCCTCCACGAGCATGGCCTGGACGCCTGCTGGCGCGTCCTGGCCCTGGAGCACGAGCTGCGCGCCGGGCTGCGCCGCGGGCAGCTCCAGATCCCCATCGTCGGCGCGTGGCGACCCAAGCCCTGGGCGCACTACATGGTCCTACTGGCGCACGATCCCGAGCGCGGCTGGGGCTTCGCTGATCCTGCCAGCGAGCGGCACGAGCTGGCCTGGCGCGCGGACGCCAAGTTCAGCAGCCAGTGGCGCAACTTCGGGCGGGTGGTGATCCAGGTTCAGCGGGCGCGGGGGGGGCGGGTTGCGCCTCATTGATCTTCTCGCAACTCCTAAACCTGCATCCGATCATCAGTTGGCGCGCGCGAGCCTTCGATACGGTGAGTAACCGGCGCAGGCTGGCCTCACGAACAACTCCGCGATGGCCCTCAGCCGCTCAGCCGCCGCCCTCGAGGTGCTCCCCCAGCACCTTGGCGGCCAGCTTGTGGCCCTCGGCGTTCCAATGCCGGTCGGCGAAGTTGTACAGCGTCTCGCCGCCCGCCGCCGCCTCGCGGAAGGCCGGCGTCAGGTCGACCAGGGTGATCTTCTCGCGCGCGGCGAATTCGGCCAGCGCCGCGGCCTGGTCGTCGATGTGGGCGAAGAGCGTGTCGGCATCCGCCGGCGTGGCGCTGGGGCCGAGCTGGCCGTCCGGGCCGATGCCCTCGGTGAAGGCACCGGCCAGCGCGCGATCGACCAGGTCCTGCCGGTCACGCAGCAGCGGCAGATAGACCCGCTCCTTGGTCGGGATGTAGACCAGGGTGAAGCGTGACCCGTTTACGGCGGCGATGGCCGAGGCTTTGCGCAGCGCGTCGGTGGCCAGCCGGAAACCCTGAGAGGCCTCGATGTCCGCGCGCGGCGTGGTCAAACGGCCCACCTGCTCGTCCGCGAACACCAGCGCCAGGTTGCGCCCGCCGATCTGCACGTTGAACGGGTAGCGGTAGACCCGGTCGGGGTCGGCCTGCCAGCTTCGATAGAGCTGGCCGGCGATCCAGGGGACCAGGGTGGGCAGCACCAGCCGGTCGAGCCAGCCGCTGTCCTTCAGGTCATAGGCGCGCCAGCTCAGGCCCGAGGCGCGCCGCAGCTCGTAGTCCTGGGCGTCTGCCAGGTCGTCGCCTTCGTTGTAGGCCAGCACCATGTCGGCGGGCTTGTCGGGGGCGCCGTACAGCCGCAACGCCGCCGCCTCGGCCTGCGGCCCCCAGCCCGGCATGCCGAGGTTGCGCGCCCGCGCCTCGGTGTAGGTAGAGAGCCAGGAGAGCCAGTGTGTATCGGCCGAGGGGGCGAGGAAGTCATCGCCCGTGATCGCGACCGGATAGACCACGTCACGGATCGGGCGGTTCATGAAGCCGTTGGCATCGGTCTCGAGCGGCAGGCGCAGCGTGCGCGGCTCGTCGCGCGGGGCGATCTCGGCGGCCTGGCGCTCGCCGAGCAGGTTGGGATCGTCCGGGTAAAGGGTGACGGACCGCTTCAGCCGCGGCTTGTAGCGGTAGCCCAGCTCGATCGGCTGGTCGAACACCAGGGGTTCAAGATAGCGCCCGCCACCGGGTAGGCGATCGAGCACCGGCCCGGGGATCAGCGTGGGCATGAAATGCAACACCGCTTCGATCAGCCCGATGGCCAGCGCCACGCCGACGACCAGCGCGACGAGCCGCGCCGCAGTGCTTTTCACCGGAGACCTCGATCCTGCATCGGGAGGGACCCTTCCTGGACTTTATTGTGCGTCAGTCGCGCGGGGTGGGCAAACGGGGCGGCAGGGGACGCGCACCGCGGGCGGCCCCGGTGCATGGCGGTTTGCCCCTAGACCCATCCTTCCCCTATACTATCCCGCGTCGGTGCGGGGCAGTAGCTCAGTTGGAAGAGCGCTACAATCGCACTGTAGAGGTCAGGGGTTCGAGTCCCCTTTGCTCCACCAGCGCCCGAAGCCCGCGTCGCCCAACCCGACGCGGGCTTCGCGTTTCGGCCGCGGGCGCGTGCAACGTTCGCGACGGCTGAACCGTCCTATCGTCCAAACCGGACCGCTGCAGAGTCGCCACGCGGCGCGCCAGCGATACAATGGCGTCATGAGCGGTGCCGAGCGATGAAAGGATGCCTCTGAACATGATACCCCGGACGCCTCAACCCAATCCGCTGCGCCGGCCGGCCGCCCGCGCCGTGGTGGCCGTGGGCCTCGCTCTGCTGCCGCAGCTCGCGGTGGCTCAAGCCCCGGCGGACCTGGCGGCGCCGGACCCCCGGCTCGCAGGCGTGCAAGCGGAGGATGCGGACGGCTTGAACAGCGCCGTGGGCATCGAGGCGACCCGGACCGACAGCGCCTATCTCGCCTACGCCGGCAATCTGGACCTCACCCGCATCGCCGCGGGTGCCGCGCCGCGCGCCGACAGCGGGAGCCTGGACCGCGCCACGATCAAGCGCGTCGCCGACCGCACCGTGGCGATGACCTTGAGGCAGGGCGACGCGATCAACCTGTGGGACTGGGAGGGCGGCGTCGCCGTTGCGGGCTTGATGTACGCCTACGAGGCGACCGGCGACCCCGCCATCCTGCGCGAGGTGCAGCGCTGGACCGACGCGCGGCTGGCCGAGGGCGTGACGATCAGCCATCCCAACCACACCACGCCGGCCTGGGGCGTCCTGATGCTCTACGGGCACGTGCCCGACCCGCGCTACCGGGCGATCGTCGAGCGCTCGGTCGACTTCCTGATGCACCACGCCTCGCGCGTGCACGGCACGCTGAGCCACGTCGACGACCAACTGTGGGACGATACCCTCATCGTCAGTGTGCCGCTCCTCGCGCGCTACGGCGCGGAGTACAGTTGCCGGGAGTGCCTGGACCTGGCGCTGGACGAGTACCTGGCCCATGCGCGCCGGCTGCAGGACCCGCGGACCGGCTGCTGGTATCACGGCTGGGATGCCTCCGCCGCCCGCGACGGCGAGTTCCCGCACATGTCGGGCGCCTTCTGGGCCCGCGGCAACAGTTGGGCGGCGCTCGCCGCCACCGAGCTCTTGCACTTCTTGCCGGAGGATCATCCCCAGCGCCAGGAGGTGATCACCGTGCTCGATCATCAGCTTCGCGGCCTCCTGACCTGGCGCGACCGCTCCAAGCTGTGGCATACCGTGGTCACCCGGCCGGACTTCTATCTCGAGGCCTCGGGCAGCGCCGGGATCGCCGCGGCGATGCTCCGCGCGTCGCAGGCGGGTTGGGTGGACCCCGGCTTCTGGCCGGTCGGCCTGGAAACCCGCGAGGCCGTGCGCGCGCGCGTAGCCGCCGACGGCATGTTGACCCAGGTCTCGAGCGGTACCGGCGTCGCGCCGTCGATCGACATCTACAACCGCATCCCGACCGATCAGATCAAACCCTATGGCCAGGGCCTGTACCTGATCATGGCCACCGCCGGGGAGGTCCCGTGATCCAGGGAGAAGACCGCGCCCGGGTCGCCCGCCGCGTCGCGCCGCTCGGAAGTTCCTCGATCCAGGGAGTCGGCCCCGTGCCAGGAAGTCCCCCAACCCCCTCATCACCCCACCTTGGAGGAGCCGCTTGAGCGACGAATACAGCCCCGCCGTCCAGTCCTATGCTCGTGCCCTGTTCATGCCGGAGGACGAGATCCTCGCCGGCATCGGCCCCGCCGCCGCGGCCGAGGGCTTGCCGGCGATCTCGATCGGGCCCGAGGAAGGCCGCTTCCTGCAGGTCGTCGCCACCGCCACCGGTGCGCGGCGGGCGCTGGAGATCGGCACCCTGGCCGGCTACAGCGGGGTGTGGATCGCACGCGCGCTGGGTCCGGGCGGGCGCCTCGTCACCCTGGAGTACGACCCTCACCACGCCGCGGTCGCCCGGCGGACCTTCGATCGCGCCGGCCTGGCCGACCGCGTGGAGATCCGCCTCGGCGCGGCGCTGGACCTGCTGCCGGCGCTGGCCGGCGAGGCGCCTTTCGACCTGGTCTTCATCGACGCCGACAAGGAAAGCTACCCGGAATACCTGGACTGGGCGCTGAAGCTGACCCGTCCGGGCGCCGCGATCCTGGCCCACAACGTCTACCTGCACGGCGGGATCGCCACGCCGGACGGCAGCCCGCGCAACGCCGGCATGCGCGCCTTCAACCAGCGCCTGGCCGAGGACCCGCGGCTGGACGCCACGCTCGTCCCCTTGCGCGACGGCATGGCGCTGGCGGTGGTGCGGTAAGCCACGGTCCGCTCGGGGGACGCGGGTGATCGCCTTGCCTGACTGAATGCCACGAGCACGGATCGGCGCGCTGGCCGGAGCCGGCATCTACGCCCTGGCCAGCGTCGTCGGCCTGGCGGCTTTCCTCTATCCCCTGTGGCGTGTGCTGGCCGGCGGCCGCGCGCCGGCCGGTGGGAGCGCGGCGCTGCTGCTGATGCTCCTGGTCGCGCTCTGCCTGGTCGCGCTGGCCTTCGAGGCGGGCAGCACGGGGATCGGAGCGCGCGCGGTGGCGCTCCTGGGGATGCTGGTCGCGCTGAACAGCATCCTGCGCTTCGCCGAGAACGCCTTGCCCGGCCCCGGCGAGTTCAGCCCGGTGTTCGCGCCGATCATCCTGGTCGGCTACGCGCTTGGCGCGCGGATGGGCTTCCTCATGGGCGCGCTGACCCTGGCGGTCTCAGCGCTGATCACCGGCGGCGTCGGCCCCTGGCTGCCCTACCAGATGCTCGCCGCCGGCTGGGTCGGCCTGACCGCCGGCTGGCTGCCGCGCCACCCCGGCCCGGGCGGAGCGGCGACTCGCCGGGAGATCGCCATGTTGGCGGTTTTCGGCGCGGCCTGGGGTTTCGGCTACGGGCTGCTACTGACGCTGTGGGACTGGTCCTTCCTGGGTCTGGACGCGGCGGGGATGGCGACGGCGACAAATCCTGCGTCGTCCTTGCCCCTGGCCGCCTCTCGTATCCGCGGCTTGCTGGTTCGAGCCACCCTCGACCGCTTCCTCTTCTACTACGCCACCCGCGCGCTCGCCTGGGATCTCTTCCGCGCCGCGGGCAACGCGGTGCTGATCCTCCTCCTCGGCGCGCCGATCCTGGCCGCGCTGCGGCGGTTCGAGCGGCGATTCGGATTTTCCCCCTCCCCGGCCTTGCTGCGCTCGGCCACCCCTCCCCCGCAAGCGGGAGAGGGGAGTAGCGTGGCGTCGGGTGTTCACCCTGCCCTGCTGGGTGACCCCCGGAATCTCGCGCATTCCCTCGGAAGCATGACTGTCCCCTCTCCCGCTTGCGGGGGAGGGGTGGACGAGCGGAGCGAGGCCGGGGAGGGGGCGATCCACCCCCGCGCCTGGCTCGCCTGGTTGCTCGGAATCGTCTTCATCGCGTCGCTCACCCGCAATCCATTCACCCTGGCGATGCTGCTGCTCGCGGTCGCGGCTGTCGGCGCGGCGCTTGCCCGGCAGCGAACCGCTGAAGAGTCGGCGACACAGTCAGCCCCGCAGCTCGCCTCGCTCTCGCTCGCCCGCTTCGCCTGCGTGGTGATCCCGTTCGCGGCCATCTACAACTTCCTGTTCGCCCATGCGGGCACGACGGTGGTCGCCCGCCTGCCGGCGTCCATCCCGTTGTTGGGCGGACCGCTGACGCTCGAGTCGCTGGCATACGGCGCCTTGAGCGCGCTGGCCCTGGTGGCACTCGCCGCGGCCTTCGCCACCTTCCAGCGCGCACTGTCGGCGCGCGAGATCGTGCGGCTCGTGCCGCGCGCTTTCGCGGCGCTGGCCATGATCTGCTCGGTCGCCCTGACCTACATCCCCGCCACGCGCAAGCACATCGCGGCGGTGCGGGAGGCCCAGATGGTCCGCGGCCACCGCGGGCGCGGCCTGCGCGCCGTCGCTCCGCTGGCGCTGCCGCTCCTCGTCGGCGGCCTCGAACGCGCGCTGGCGCTCGCGGAGTCGATGACCGCCCGCGGTCTGGCCCCCCCGGCGGGACCACCGCCCACCGGCGCGCGGCTGGCCGTGCTCGGCGGGCTGGCGCTGGTCGTGGCGGGCTGGCTCGGGTTGGTATCCGGGACATTCGCCGGCTTGGTAGGAGCGTCGATGGGCGCCATCATCGGCCCACTGGTGATGATCCTCGGGGTGAGCTGCGCCCTCGGCGCCCTGATCCTCCTCGGCCGGCGGGCCCCGCGCAGCGACTTTCGCGCGATGCCGTGGATGGGCGCGGACACGCTGGTCGCCTGCGCCGCCTTCGTCCCGGCGCTGCTGTGGCTTATCAGTCCCGACGCCCGGGCGGCGCTGGCCTGGTCACCCTACCCGACACTGGCGCTTCCCCCGCCGGCGCCGGTCCTGGCGCTGGCGCTGCTCGGCTTGGTGGTGCCGGCGGTGGTGTCGGTGAGGAGACCCCGCCCTCCCGATTCCCCGCTCCCCAACGGCACGGAAGAGAGGGAAGGCTGGGGAATCAGAGCCGGCCATCTGCCAGCCTTACCCATCCACTTCACCGACTTCCACTACACCTACCCCGATGCCGCCGCGCCCGCCGTCGCCGACGCCGAGATCGCGCTGCCCGCCGGGGTGCTGACGCTGGTGGTCGGCCCCAGCGGCAGTGGCAAGTCCACCCTGCTGCGGGCGATCAACGGGCTGGTGCCGCATGCGTCAGGCGGAACCGTACGCGGCGCCGTCCGCGTCGGTCCGCTCGACCCGATCGCGCTCGGTCCCGGCCCGATGAGCGCCCACGTCGGGCTGGTCGGCGGGGATCCCGAGGCCGCCTTCGTGCTGGACGGTGTGGCGGAGGAGGTGGCATTCGCGCTCGAGCAGCAGGGCCTGCCGCGGGGCGAGATGCGCGCGCGTGTCGCCGAGGCGCTGGGGCGGGTCGGCCTGACGGAGCTGGCGGCGCGGCCGATCGACACGCTCTCCGGCGGCGAGCGCCAGCGCGTCGCGATTGCCGCCGCCCTCGCGCTC
>CAZCJG010000045.1:0-18423 GCA_964498575.1 uncultured Anaerolineales bacterium
ACGGCGGGCAGCGGTTCGGTCCACAGCGGCCGCGGGCTCGTCGGATCCGCGATGTCGTAGCCGGCGATCATGCCGCCCGTCGCCAAGTACAACACCTGGCCGCGCACCGCGACGTCGCGGATGTAGCCGGTCGGATCGATCCGGCCGATCGGCGTGCCGTTCAGCGCGGCCGGGTCGCCGATGCGGACCACCGCGGCCCACTCGTTCCAAGTTGAGGGATCGAACAGGGTCAGGACCGCGATATCGCCCTGAATGGTCAAGGCCTCGACGCGGTCCTCGCCGGCCAGCCGCAGCCCGCCGACGCGGCGCGGCGCGGCGGGCGCGGTCACGTCCAGCGCTTGCAGGCCGGCTTCCGTCGCGGCGAATACGATCTCACCGCGGATCGCCAGGCCGACCACCAGCCCGTCCAGGATCGGGCTCTGGCCTATGCGCCGCGGATCGGCGGGATCGCTCACATCCAACACCGCCACCCGCGACCCGCTGCCGACATAGGCGCGGTCGCCCCGCGCGACGACCGCGTTCAGGGCGCCGCCGAACTGGTCGACCATGTGGAGCGGCGCGACCGCGGGCGACTGCGCTAGCGCGGCAGCGTTTGCGGCCGAAAGACGCGCCGCCAAAGCGGTGGCGAGCAACAGACCGGCGGTGATCAGTCCGACGAGGCAACATCGCAAGGCCCGCGAGACGCCGTGGCTGATGTGGCGATTACGGCTCGGTTCCATGTCGCACACCGTCCTTTCTGTCGCAGTTGAAATCGCAGCGCAGCCGGAGACCGCCAATTGACCCCCCCGCGCCCGGATGGTAGATTATGCCCGCAGGGTGAGCCAGGCAAGGCCAGGAGAGGGGCATGGAGCGAGGGCGGCACAACGGCAAGGCGCATCCCCCGATGCCGGGGGTGCATGACAGCATCGCCGAGACGATCGGCAACACGCCGATCGTGCGGCTGCACAGCGTCGCGCGCGGCGTCGAGGCGGATGTGCTGGGCAAGGTGGAGTACTTCAACCCGGGCGGGTCGGTCAAGGACCGCATCGGCATGAGCATCGTCGAGGCCGCCGAGCGCGAGGGCCGGCTGCGGCCGGGCGGGACGATCGTCGAGCCGACCAGCGGGAATACCGGCGTCGGCCTGGCGATCGCCGCGGCGCTGAAGGGCTACAAGACGATCTTCGTCATGCCCGACAAGATGAGCGAGGAGAAGATCCGCCTGCTGCGGGCCTACGGCGCGCGTGTGGTGATCACGCCCACCGCGGTCGATCCCGACGATCCGCGCTCTTACTACAAGGTCGCCGAGCGCCTGGCGCGCGAGACGCCGGGCGCGATCCTGGGCAACCAGTACCACAATCCCGCCAACCCCGACAGCCACTACCGGACCACCGGGCCGGAGATCTGGCGCCAGACCGCCGGCCGCATCACCCACTTCGTCTGCTGCCTGGGCACCGGGGGGACGATCTCGGGCACCGGCCGCTACCTCAAGGAACAGAACCCGGACATCCAGGTCGTCGGCGTCGATCCGATCGGCTCGATCCTGCACCACCTCTTCTACACCGGCGAGCACAGCCAGGCCGAGGGCTACCTCGTGGAAGGCATCGGCGAGGACTTCCTGCCGACGACGACCGACTTCGGCGTGGTCGACGACGTGGTGCAGGTCACCGACGCCGAGTCCTTCGCCATGGCGCGCCGCCTGGTGCGCGAGGAGGGCATCTTCGGCGGCGGCTCCTGCGGCACGGCGGTGGCCGGCGCGATGAAGCACATCGAGGCGCGCGAGCTCGGGCGCGACGCGGTGGTCGTCGTCATCCTGCCGGACTCCGGCGCGCGCTACCTCAGCAAGGTCTTCAACGACGACTGGCTGCGCGAGCATGGCTTCGAGATCGACGAGGCGCCGTCCGACAAGGTCGCCGACTTGGTCGCCTCGCTCGGTGCGCGCCCGGTCATCACCGCCCCGCCGACCGCGCGGGTCTCCGAGGTCGTCGCCTTGATGAAGCACCACGACATCTCGCAGATGCCGGTGGTCGACGAGGGCGGCGCGGTGGTCGGCATGGTCGCCGAGCGCGACGTGCTGCGCTGGATGCTCGATCCCGGCTACCGCCATGGCCCCGAGGCGACCATCGAGCCGATGATCAACGACCGCATCGCCGAGGTCGAGCCGCACACCTCGCTCTCAGCCCTCGGCCACCTCTTCACCAGCCGCGCCATCGCCGTCGTCCGCGAGCACGGCGCCCTGACCTCGGTGCTGACCAAGATCGACCTGATCGACTACCTGACGCAGCGAGAAGCCGGTTAGCCCGTGACCGGGATCGACCTCCCCGACCTGCGCGTCGTCGCCATGGCCGACGTCGTGCTACACGAGGGCGCCGACGAGCGCCGGGTCGCCGCGCTCAGCCAGCGCCTGCAAGCCGAAGGCGTGCTCCGCAACCCGCCGATCGTCGCTCCGCTGGACGAGACGCGCTTCGTCGTCCTCGACGGCGCCAACCGCACCAGCGCGCTGCGGCGGCTCGGAGTGCCGGATGTCGTGGTTCAGGTGGTCGATTACGGCCAAGTGTCGCTCTCGACCTGGTTCCACTTGGTCACCGGCGCGCGGCCGGAGCGGCTGCTAGGCGCGATCCGCCAGATCGAAGGCCTGGCGGTCGAGGCGGCGACGCTGGACGAGGCACGGCTTGCGCTGGAGTCGGGCGCCGCGATCGCCTACCTCGTGATGCCCGATGGCGAGGCCTTCACCCTGCGCGGCGGCGGCGACCTGGCCGAGCGGACGGCGCGCCTGCGCGAGGCGGTGGCGGTCTACAGGGGCCGCGCGAACATCCACCGCGTGCAGACCGACGACATGGCCGGCCTGCGGCCCTTCTACGACGAGATCGCGGGGCTCGTGGTCTTCCCCAGCTACCGCCCGGCCGAGATCCTGGCGCTGGCGCGGCTGGACCTGAAGGTGCCGACCGGCATCACCCGCCACCTGATCCCCTTGCGCGCCCTGCGCGCCAACACGGAGCTGACCTTCCTGTGGAGCGACCAGCAGCTTTCCGAAAAGAACCGCTGGCTGGCGGAGTGGACGCGCCACAAGCTGCAGGGGCGGGAGATCCGGGTGTATGAGGAGGCGACTGTGTTATATGATGAGTGAGAGAAGCGGGGTATGAACGAGACTGTATGACCTTGCGCTCGACCATTGAGTGTCCAGTCCTGTGAACGGTTCGAAAATTCAGATCCGCTCTCGTCTTCTTTTCTTGTCTCGATATGTCAAGAGGAGGTTATAACAAAACGAAAGCCCAAACCCAACAAGAACAACGAGTATGGCCCACCGTCTTGCGCTTTCAGGTTGTGAAGTGACTAGTGCCAGATAAGTCCACGCGCCAAGAACCGCCGGATAGATTACGCCGGATGCAAACGGCTCATTGATAAATCCAGCGAAGCCGCCTGGGCGTGTGATAAACTGTCCTGAATCAATCTCGAGCACACCTTCAAGCTGCTGTCCGGCGTAGATCAGCATAGTGCATTTCTTAATTCCGTAGAGCTCAAAAAAGAACAACCCAAGAGTTATAATGAATCCAAAGGCACCTATTGGCTGCAAGTAGGGCATATCCGCCGCGTTCTTGCTCCGATCACCAATCAAAATGAATATCCCAGTGCCAGTCGCCAGCGGCAAGAAAGCAAGCAACTTCGTGCGAAAGTCGTCAATTGAACGATAACTAGTACACAGCTCTTGGTAAGCCATTCTGAGATTATTTTGGTTGTCTGGCACGTGATTGACTCCCGAGATCCTGTGACTCTAACCGGCGGTGCTGTAGATCAAGCTAGAACAGCTATCGTTCTATCTTGGAGTGCTGGTTGGTATGCTATTTTCGGGCCCGTTACCACTGTAGTAGACGAGCTTGGCACCAAGCACTCATTGTAGGGCGTGGTTCATAATATGCGCAGATCAGGTTGACATAGTCAACTTGGTATTAGCGAGTTCTGAGCCGTGCCCATTATAGGTTGTCTTGCGCGTCCTGCAAAACGGTGAGCAAGGGTCTTGTGCTGGAATCATCACCTCTCACCCCAACGCCACGTCCAGCACCATCATCACCGCGAAGCCCAGCATCAGGCCCAGCGTGGCCAGGTCGCCGTGGCCGGCGCGTTGGGATTCCGGGATGACCTCTTCGACCACGACGAAGACCATCGCGCCGGCGGCGAAGCTCAGCGCGAAGGGCAGGAGCGGCTGGGCCAGGAGCACCGCCGCCGCCCCCAGCACGCCCGCCACCGGCTCGACCGCGCCGGAGATCTGACCGTACCAGAAGCTGCGCCCGACGCTCATGCCCTCGCGCCGCAGCGGCATCGCCACCGCCACGCCCTCGGGGAAGTTCTGCAGGCCGATGCCGATCGCCAGCGCCACCGCCCCCGCCAGCGTCGCCGAGGGGATGCCCAGGCCGGCCGCCCCGAAGGCCACGCCAACCGCCAGGCCCTCGGGGATGTTGTGCAGGGTGATCGCCAGGACCAGGAGGATCACCCGCCGCCAGCTCGTCGGAATGCCCTCCGCCTCCTCCAGCCGGCCGAAGAGGTGCAGGTGAGGAAGGATGCGGTCGACCAGGCGGAGCACCAGTCCGCCGCAGAGGAAGCCGACCACCGGCGGCAGCCAGGGGCGCCAGCCGATCTCGGCGGAGAGATCGATCGCCGGCGCCAGCAGCGACCAGTAGCTCGCCGCCAGCATGACCCCGCCGGCGAAGCCCAGCAGCCAGTCCAGGCTCCGCTGACTGATCTCGCGGGTGGTGAACACCAGCGCCGCGCCCAGGGCGGTGATGCCCCAGGTGAAGAGGGTCGCGAGCAGTGCTTGGGTGATGGGGGAGAGGGCGGCGAAAGCTTCGAGCATCGGGGCAGGTGGCGTGGAGGCGGTGCGGACGTAAGAAATATAGTGTAGCGTCGATCAACCTAGACATGGAAGCGCCGCGAGCCGGCGATCCCATGCGCGATCCCGCCCCTTGAATCCAATCACCCGCCCCACGTTTTAAGCGTTGAGACGCCGGTGATCGACCGGCGCCAGGCGTGAGGAGGTGCCCTGCACGTGCACAGGACGAAACGAATCCGCGCCGTGACCCTGGCGCTGGCGGTGCTTACGGCCGGCGCTAGCGATTTGCCGGCACCCGTCTATCGGCAAGCGCTCGCTCAGCCGGCCGAGCCGGCGCCGCGGCCTTTCAGCCTGCCCTTTGCCATGCCGCCCGGACCCGACACCTGGCTCCTCGGTCAGGCCTACGGCAACACCACCGGCGCCTTTCGCCAGCGTCGCTCGACCTACCGGGCCGCGCAGGGGCTGCACTTCGGGGTGGACTTCCCGGCGCCGTGCGGGCTCGATGTCGCCGCGATGGCCGACGGGGTGGTCTTCGCCGCGGACGCGATGAGCTTCGGCGCCGCGCCGCACAACCTGATGATCGACCATCCGGACCTCGGCTACGCCACGTTCTACGGCCATTTGCTGGAGCGCCCGAACCTCCGGCCGGGGCAGACCGTGGCGCGCGGCGAGGTTGTCGCCAAGGTCGGCGATCCGGGCATCACGTGCAAGAGCCGCCCGCACCTGCACATGGAGATCCGCGACCTGCGCCATGCGCGCAAGTACAATCCCGTGCCCTTGGTCGAGGCGGATTGGGACAGCCTGGCCCTGCTCGGCTCCTTCGCGGTCGGCTTCCAGCGCGACCTGGACAACCCGCGCCGCTGGCAGCACCTCGACGACCAGCCCGAGACCGTGATCGGCGGCCCCTTGCTCAACGATTACGCCAAGCCCTGGCCGCCGGAGTCGTGATGCGAAGGACGATCCTTGACTTATCCACGATCGGTCGAATTCGGCCGATCTTGAACCCACTCCCACACAACCGCCTTGCGCCCCGCCCACGCCCGGTCCACCCCCTCCGAGCGCGGGCGGGGCGCGCGGATGCGTGCCTGGTCCTGCTGGCCGCCCTGCTGATGGCGGCGTGCAGCCCCACGCCGACGGCCCCGGCTTCGCCCGACGAGCCCGCGGCGAGCGGCGAGGTCGGATCCCTCCCACCGACCGGCGTCGACCTCGGGACGGTCGTCGCTCCCGCGCCCAGGGCGGCAGCGGAATCCACGGATGCCGCCGAGACCTCGTCGCATGAAGCTGGCGATCTTGGAGCGCTGGTCGAAGGCGAGGACGACATTCATGGCGACGCGCCGGAGGATGGGATCGGCGAGGGCGGTATCGGGGAGGCCGCCGCCGCAGAATCGGCCGACCTCGTCCCCATGCCCGCGCCCAGCCCGGGCAAGCTTACCCGCCTGACCGAGCCGGGCTGCTGCACGCAGCCCTTCTGGTCGGCGGATGGCCGCCGGGTGCTCTTCGTCGACAAGCCCGCTCCCGATCAGCCGGTCGGCATCTGGGCGGCCAGGCTGGATCGGCCCGGCGCGCCGCCGGAGCTGGTGGTCGAAGGCATGGCGAGCTACAGCGCGGACCTGGCGTACCGCGTCGAACGGGAGGCCGAGACGACGACGCTGGTGCGGCTGGCGGATGGCCAGCGCTGGACCGTGCCGGCGGGTGGTCGGGCGGTCTCGATCTCGCCCGGCGGGACGCGCATCGCTTGGCAGGTCAGCCCCAACGAGGTCCCGGCAGAGCGGCGCACGTCGAGAGTGTGGGTCGCCGAGCTCGACGGCAGTGAGGCGCGCGAGGTCGCGACCCTCCCGCGCGGCTCACTGGCCGCCTGGCTGGGCGACGACCGCCTCCTGGTCCGCGGCCGCGAGCGCCTGGACGCTGACGAAGACATCCTCTGGGCGCTGCCGCTAGGCGGCGGCGAGCGGCACGAGATCATGCGCTCCGAGCGCATCAGCGGCATCGTGCCCTCGCCGGACGGCCGCTGGATCGCCTACTACGTCGCGCGCCTGACCGACCCGGCCGCGAACGGCCTGTGGATCGCGCCGACGACGCCCGGCGCCGGCCCCCCCAAACGCCTCGACGCCTCGCTCTTCGGTGCCTACCGCTGGCGCGACGCGGACCGGCTGCTCCTCGTCCCGATGCACGCCGACGCGGCCCGGACCGGCGCCCAACCTTCGCACGAGCTATGGGAGATCGACGCGGCGACGCTCGCGGGACGACAACTGACCGACCCGACGACCACGCCCTTCAAGATCACCGGCGGCGACTGGGCGGTGTCGCCGGATGGGCAGCGGGTGGCGTTCGTGGAGAGCGGGGACAAAGCGGTGTGGGTGTTGGATTTGCCAGAGGGCCAGTAATGGTCGGGAGTTGCCATCGCGGTAGATCCGCTGCGGTGGTGGTCGGCCCTGGGGCAGTGTGCTGCCGCGATGGATCGTGGTGGATCGCAACAAGCGTGGGATAGGCCGTTAAGTCGGTTCAATGTTGACGCTCTCATCTTGCTGGCGAAGTATTATCATGAGCTGCCCTGGCAAGACGATGGCAAGGCCCGACTCTCGAACCACATCGGCATTGTCCACCAAGTCCTTCCGGTCGAGACTGACCAGGTAGTCAATGCCGGCAGCCTTGGCGGCGGCGACAATGGGCGCATCCTTCAATTTGGTGTAGACGGCGGCTGCCTCAACCTGCCCTGTCGTGGGGCTGACAATTTCAAAGGGTACGAGGTCCCAGAAGGCGGTCAAGAGAGGAAGGACTTCCGGGTGATCATGGCTGAGATTGCGCTCGGTTTCCTCGCGCACCACGTCGGACACGACGAGCACGAGTTGCTGTCGAAGACCTCGCAGCAGGATTTCGCGGGAAGCGCCGGTGGCCGAGAGGCACGCGGAGTAGAAGACACTGGCGTCCACAAAGACGCGGTTCATGGGGTGGTCGGCTTGGACAACCCGTAGCGCTCCACGGCGATCTCTTCACGGATCTCGGCGCCCGATTCCATCAGATCGTCCACCGTGACCCCCTTTTCCTTCAGGAGCCGGCCGATCTGATCGAGGAGTTCGGTGGCAACCACCTCCTGGCGCTTGATGAGGATGCCCTCGCCCGTGTCCACGAACGCCACGTAGTCACCCTTGCCGATGCCGTACTTCCGGCGGAACTCGGTTGGGATGGTCACTTGGCCCTTCTCTTGAACAAGGGCCATGTTTGATCTGCGCACCTTCGCCTCCGATGTCCTAGTCATACTTCCATACCTAACGACTAAGTGTACACGGCTGGGGGCGAGGTGTCAAACGGTGTTGCTCACGGGGGCTTGCGCAGCATGGCGCGTGACAGCCCTGGCATGGCCACATCGCTTCGATCCGTCCAGTCCACCTGGAGATCGACGCGGCCATCCTTGAGGCACGGCACCTGACCGACCCGGCGACGAGGCCCTTCAAGATCACCGGCGGCGACTGGGCGGTGTCGCCGGATGGGCAGCGGGTGGCGTTCGTGGAGAGCGGGGACAAAGCGGTGTGGGTGTTGGATTTGCCGGGTGGGGAGTGATGGGGAAAGGTATTAGGAGCGGGTTCGGTTGTCAGATGAACCGAGCTATGGCCCCAACCGCGCCACCTTGTCCGCCCCCGACTCCGGGCACCACACCGCCCCGTCCGGGCTGATGTCCAGGAACCGGCAGGCGGCGTTCGGCGAAGGCAGGGGGAACTCCGTGAACTTCTCCGCGATCAGGTCGAAGTGGACGAGCTGGTGCGGGCGGAACTGGCTGATCCAGACGCCGTCCCAGGGGTCGACCGCCACCGCGTAGGTCTGGCCGCCCGCGGTCGGCGGGTCGAGCTCGCGCCAGGACTCGGCCGCGGGATCGTACATGCCCAGCTTGCCCGAGCGGAACTCGGCCACCCAGACCCGGCTCCGGCTGTCGATCGCCACCCTCCGGGCGCCCTGGCGCGGTGTCGGCGGGCTGAGCTCCACGATGGCGCCGGTCTCCGGGTCCAGCCGCCCGATGCGGTCCGCGCCGGTGTTGAACTCGGCGAACCAGATGCCGCCGTCGGCCGCGATGTCCAGCCCATACGGACCGGACGGCTGGGTCGGCGTGCGGTAGCGCGTGACCTCGCCGCTGTCCGGGTCGAGCTTCGAGATCGCGTGGCCGGATTGCTCGGTGAACCAGACGAAGCCGTCCGCCGCCTCTTGGATCGTGTGCGGGCCGTTGGGGCGGACCGGCAGCGCGTACTCGCGGATCGCCCCGGTCTCGGGATCGAGCCGCGCGACCTTGCCGGCGTCGATCTCGGTGATCCAAACCCTGCCCGCCCGATCGACCATCAGGCCGTGCGGCCCGGCGTTCGCCGTCGGCACGTCCCAACGCTTGAACTCCCCGGTCTCGGGGTCCAGCCGGCCGATCTGGTTGCTCTCCTGGCCGCTGTACCACACGCCGCCGTCCGGCGCTACGCCGATGTCGTGCGGGTGCGCCGAGGGGCCGGGGATCGTCCACTCGGTGTAGCGATAGGTCGCCGGGTCCGGTCGGCCGGGGTGGTGCGTCGGGACCGCGGTCGGGGTCGGCGGCTCGTGCGAGGGATGGGGCGTCGGGCTGGGATGTTCCGGCGGCGTGGTCGGCGTCTCGGGGTGGGGCGAGGTGGGATGCGGCGTCGCGGCCGGCTCCGTCGGGTGCGCGTGCGGCGTCGCGGTCGCGTGCGGCGTCACGTAGACCGGCGGCGCCAGCGCCGACAGCTCTGCATCGCGCCAGATCAGAGGAAGCGAGAGCGCCTGGTGCTGCGGCACGGCTGTCGCCGGCTGGTCCGGCGCGCGCGCGCCCGTAGGCTCGGACCAAGCGCAGCCGCCGAACAGAAGGGCAGCGCAGGCGAATAGGAGCGGAGCATGACACCGCCGCGCGTGCAGGACCATTGTACGGATTATGCCACGCCACACGCGAAACGTCACTCCGCCAGCTCATCCGGCTCGCTGCGCAGCACCTCGTCGCGGACGGCGTCGATCAGGGGGTCGACTTCGCTCAGCGGGACCTCCAGGTGGACCAGCGCCTGGCGCAGCATCGCCAGGCTGGCTTCGAGCTCCGGCTGCACCACGTCGCAGTAGCCCATCTTGTTGAGGTCGCGCATCTCCTCCTCGCTGGTGGCGCGGACGATAGTGGGCAGGGTCTGGCTGATCGCCCGAGTGTGGGCGATGATCGCGTGGGTCACCGCGGGCGAGGGGACGGTGTTGATGAGCAGCCGGGCGCGGTGGAGGCGCGCGGCTTCGAGCACCGTGGTGTAGCTCGCATCGCCGTAGATCACCGGGAAGCCGCGCTCGACGCAGAGGTTGTGCTGGTGCTGGTTCAGCTCGATGATGACGAAGCGCTCGTCACGCCGGCGCAGCACCTCGGCGATGCGCATCCCCACCCGCCCGCCCCCGGCCAGGACGACGTGGTCGCGCATCGCCTCGCGCCGCACGTTGACCAACTGCGGCGGCATGAGCAGGCGACTGCCCCGCAGTCGGGCGTACAGCGGCGCGGCGATCCGCGAGCCGAAGGGCGTGAGCACCATCGTCACGACGGCGGTGGTCAGGATCAGCGCGTACAGCTCCTCGTCGATCGCCCCCATGCGCACGCCGATGCGCGCCAGGACGAAGGACAGCTCGCCGATCTGGAAAAGCCCGAAGCCCACCGCCAGCGGGATGATGTTGCGATAACCGAAGGCCCAGGTGGTCCCGCCCAGGATGATGCCCTTGCCCAGGGCAACCGCCGCGACCAGGAGCGCGACGGTGCCGGCATGGGTGACCAGGACCATCGGGTCGACCAACATGCCGACCGAGGCGAAGAAGAGCAGGCCGAAGAGGTCGCGCAGCGGCAGGATGTCGCCCAGCGCCTGGTGGCTGTAATCCGACTCGCTGAGCACCATGCCGGCGACGAAGGCGCCGAAGGCGAAGGACAGGCCGAACAGGTAGGTGACATAAGCGATCCCCAAGCCGATGGCGGTAACCGCCAGCATGAACAGCTCGCGCGAGTTCCAGCTCGCGACGTGGGCCATCAGCCACGGGATCAGGCGGGTCCCGATGAAGAACATCCCTAGCAGGAAGATCGTCGCGCGCACCGCCGCCGCGGCGAGCATCGGCAGCCCCGCCGCCAGGTCGCCGACGAAGGGCAGGAGGATGGTCAGCGGTACGAAGGCCAGGTCCTGCGCGATCAGGATCCCGATCATCACCCGTGCCGAGAGCGTCCCCAGCAGGCCCTGATGCGATAGCGTCTTCAGGATCACCATCGTGCTGGAGAGCGAGATCATCGCGCCGAACCACACCGCCGCCTGCCAGGGCCAGCCGAGCAGGCTCCCCAGCGGCGCCCCGTAGGCGGTGACCATGGCGATCTGCAAGGGCGTGCCGACCATGGCGATCCGCCGCACCGGGCGCAGCTCGTCGAAGGAGAACTCGATGCCGAGCGCGAAGAGCAGCAGCGCGACGCCGATCTCGGCCAGGAGCTCGATGTCGTGGACATCGGTCACCGAGATCCCGCCGGTGTAGGGGCCGACTAGCACGCCGGCGACGATGTAGCCCAGGACCAGCGGCAGGTTCAGCCGCTGGGCGATCAGCCCGCCGACCAGCCCGGCGACGACGATGATGGCGATGTCCGCGGCGATGCCCACTTACCAACCTCCACGCGAGTGCCGGTTGTCCCCCGGCCAGTGTACCACAGGCCGCCCAATGGCGCCACGACGATTCCGGAGTGGTGCGTGCTCCCATAAAACTTGGACGGGTCCACGCAGTGCTGTACCATTCAGCCCATGAACCATCCAGCCGCTGACGCGACCCCGTCTGTCCACGAGGCTTCTACAAACGAGTCTCGGGATGTGCAGATCTTCCAGGTGCTGCATGCGGCCAGCGTGATCGAGGCGCGGCTGGAGCAGGCCCTGGCGGAGCATGGATTGACGATTGCCCGCTACGGCGTGCTCCAACAGCTCGCCGCCGCCTCCGAGCCGCTGACCTTGTCCGATCTGGCCAGCCGGCTCGCCTGCGTGCGGTCGAATATCACCCAGCTCGTCGATCGCCTCGATGCCGACGGCCTGGTCCGCCGGCTGCCGGACGCGTCGGACCGCCGGAGCATCCGGGCGGCGCTGACCCCCCTCGGCACCCAGCGGCAGATCGCGGGAGCGGCGGCCTACGACAGGGTCCAGCGTGAGGTCTCCGCCCAACTGCCCGCGGGAGACAGGGCGGCGCTGGCGCGGGCTTTGTCCGCGTTGGGCTGAATCACCGGATCTTTTTTTGTAAGAATAGTACAGCTATGAACATCTATAAGCTGAACCATTCAGGCATGACGGATCGATCGGGAGGCACCGCCACCCTGGCAACGGTAACCACGATGACTCTGCCCAACCGGCCCCCCCGGCCGGTTGACCGCGACAACCAAGGAGCAATCAACCCTCATGGACACCATCCTACTTCTCACCCGACTCTTCTTCGGCCTCGGCCTCGCCGCACACGGCGCCCAAAAGATCTTCGGCTGGTTCGGCGGCCATGGTCTGGCCGGCACCGCCGGCTTCTTCGAGATGCTCGGCTTCCGACCGGGGCGCTTCTTCGCCGCGGCAGCCGGGCTGGCCGAGCTGGGCGGCGGCCTGCTGCTGGCGCTGGGCCTGTTCGGCCCATTCGGGCCGGCGGTGATGATCGCCGTGATGCTGGTCGCCGCGCTGACCGTCCACCTCCACCACGGCTTCTTCGCCACGAACAACGGTGTCGAGATGCTGCTGCTCTACGCCGTCGGCGCCCTGATCTTCGCCTTCGTCGGCCCCGGTCTGTACTCGCTGGACGCGCTGGTCGGCCTGCCCTGGCTGGCCGACGAACGCCTCGCGTGGATCGCCGTGGCGCTCGCCGTCCTGGCTGCGCTGGCCAACGTCGCCCTCGCGCGCCGCGTCCAGGCCGCGTCTCAGACCGCCTCGCCGTCCTCGCACGCGGCCTAATGCGGCGGGTGTGGCTAACAACCGTCGGGTGGTTGGGCGTCTTGCCGATCCGTCAGAGCGGGCGGATGTAGGGGCGAAGGGTCTTTCGTCCCTACGGCCCGACGGTTGTTAGCCACACCCTACTGATCTTCTCGCAAGTCGCTAAACCCGCACCGGGCTGTGTTATCAGAGCAGTGACTTTAGCGGCTATTGAGAAGGTCAGTAATGCGGCGTGCGGTCCTCCCAGCTCGGCACGCACGGCGCCAATCGCCCCGCGACTTGCTCGTACAGCCGCACCAGGGTCGCGCCGTCCTCGGCGACCAGCGCACGATCGGGATGGCCGGCGATCTGCGCCATCAGCGCGCGATCGGCGTCCGCGCCGACCGCGACGGTGTACAGCGTCACCGCCGACTCGCGCAGCGCACCGGCCGCCGCCAGCGCCGCGTCGCGCGTCCCGGGCGTCGGCGCGCCGTCCGAGAGCAGGACGATCACCGTGCGCAGCTCGGGCTGCCGGCCGGCCGGCGGGACCAGGCCGTGGGCGACCTCCAGCCCCAGGTCGATCCGCGTCCCCGGCGTCAGCGCCAGCCCATCGACCGCCTGCTCCAGCGCCGCGCGGTCCGAGCCGGAGGCCACCACCCCCGCGTCGCCGCTGAAGCGCACCAGGGTCGTGGTGTCGCGGTCCAACCGACTGCCGGCCAGGAAGGCGCGCACCGCCTCGCGCAACGCTTCGATCTTCGGTCGATCGCCGGGGCGGAAGGCCTCGGCCATGCTGGTCGATGTGTCCAGCACCAGGATCACGTGCAGCCGCGACGCGTCGCACTTCTCGCGGATCACGAGCGGGAGGTAGATGTCCGCCGGCGTCGGGGTCGGCGTCACGGTCGGGATGGGGGGCGCGGTCGGCGTTCGGGACGGTGTCGGCGTTGGCGTCGGCGTGTCGGTCGGTGCGATCGTCGGCGTCGGCGTGTCGCTGGGCGTCGGCGTCGGGCCGAGGACGCGGACGTGGGGGACGGGGAAGACGAGCTGGCCGGGATGGCCGAGGCCGTCGATGTAGTCGAGCAGCGCCTGGACGTTGGTCGGCCAGTAGCCGACCTGCTGGGGACGGACGCGGTAGGAAAGCAGGAATCCGGGTTCCAGGACGTCGGCGAGCCGCCAGGTCAGCGTGCGGCCGTCGGCGCTCGGCTCCGGCTCGATGGGCTGGCCGGAGCCGGGGACGAAGGCCATGTTGTCCGGGACGATGTCGGTGAGCGTAGCCGTCGCGACGAGGTTGGCCGCCTCGATCCGCCGTGCCACCTGCACGTAGATGTCGCGCAGCTCGGCCGCCGAGGGGCTGAAGAAATAGTGCGCCTCGTCGCCGGCGATCTTGCGCAGGGTCGCGGCGTCCGCGTCGGCGCCCAGGCCGATGGCGTAGACCTGCACGTTGTCGCGGCGGAGCTGGTCGACGATCGCGGGCAGCATACGCTCCAGCGAATTCGAGCCTTCGCGCTCCTCGGTATGGCGGCCGTCGGACATGAACACGATCACCCTGCCGGCGCCCTGACGCGTGTCGGGGCCCGTGACGTGGTCGTGGGATGCCTGGAGGGCGGTGACCAGGTCCGTCCCGCCGTCCGAGGTCAGGCTGTTGATGCGCTGCACGAGCGTGCGGCGATCGGTCGACAGACCCTGGAGCAGCTCCGCCTGGTCGTCGAAGGCGACCACGCCCACCCGCGTGAGCAGCGGATCGGTCAGCGCGACGAAGGTGATCGCCGCGTTTTGCGCGGCGGCCAGCTTGTCGCCGTTCATCGAGCCGGAATGGTCGATCGCCAGCACCACGTCGGCGGTCTTGCGCTCGACCGGGCATTCGCCGTCGACGCGGAGCTGCACCTCGACCGTCTCGCCAATCCAGATCTCCCTCGGCTCGGCGCCCTTGTCGCGGACCATCGCGCAGGCCTTGTCACTCGCCGGCGGGGGGAGCTGGGCTGGCGCTCCGGGATCGCGCGCGTAGACGCGGATCTCGCCGTCCGGGTCGGCGATGTACACCCGCCCGTCGGCGCCGACGTCGATGTCCGCCGGCCGATCCTTGGGCGCGCCGGCTGGCCAGGCGCCCAGCGGCGTGCCGTCCGGCCCGTACATGAACACCCAGCCCGCCCCGGTCAACACGAAGGCGTCACCCTCCGGCCCGGCGGCGACGCGCACCGGCCCGCTGGTGATCCGCACCGCCTTGACCAGCGCGCCGTCCGCGGTCCAGATCTCGAGCTCGGACGACTGCTGGTTGGCGAGGTAGACGTGCTCCTCGGTCACCGCCAGGTCCATCACCCCCTTGAAGCCACCCGCGCTGACCGACCAGCGTGCCTGCTCCCGCCAGTCCGACCCGAGCAACAGCACCTCCTGGCCGAGCAAGTCGAGCAAGGCGATGCGCTCGCCCGCGGCGTCCAGCGCAACCGGTCGAAAGCTCCCCGGCGGTGTGTCATAACCATCGAACACATAGCCCTGGCCGAAAACGTCCGCTTCGCGGACGCTGCCGTAAGGCATCAAAGCGTAGTGGCGGCTGCCCGCCGCGGCCACGTCGATCGGCCGGCAGCCGTTCGACTCGCCGCGTCCTGGCGAGCGCCAGGCGCAATCGCTCGGCGCGGGCAGCGTCCCGCCGCGGCTGCCGCCTGGCGTCCACAGCCTCGCCTCGGGCGGCGCGTCGACCACGAGCAGGCGCTCGCCGGCCGCGATCCGCTCCGGGTGTTCCAGGAAGCCGAACGCGGCCTCGGCCCGCGCGGCGAAGTCGCCGACCTTGCCCAAGCTGATCAGCCCATAGGGCGCCACGGCCGCGTGGATCGTACCGTCCGGGGCGATATCGACGGCGCTGACGTCGTCGAAGGGCACGTTGTGCATTGCTCCTACCGTCAGTGGGCTCCGCAGGCTAACCCCGAGGCCCGGCACACCAGCCACGATCGCCAAGTTGCCGCCAAGCTCCTGCGGCAGGCTTAGCCAGTCCCGCCGCCACACCCCCACCGCCCCGACGCCCGGCAGGCCTTGTTCGGCGATCTGGGCGCTCGGATCCTGGCTCTGATAGGCGCTGATCAACGCACCCGAGCTTGGGTCGGCGATCAAGAAAGAGGGAGCCACCGGCGGCCGCCCACCCGTGACCCGGACATCGCCGCGAAAGGCGAGATCGATCGGATTCCCCGTCACGCCGGCCAGCGGAACGTCCCCACTCGCCTTGCCATCGATGTCGAAAAACCGGACCGCGCTCCGGCCCCGCGCGACGACGTAGATCGCCGTGCCCGCCACCGTGCTCCCCCGGCGAACCGCGGTCAGCCCGCGCGGCTCGTCGACCGGCCATGAGCGTGCCAGGAAGCCATCGCCGCGCAGGATCTTGACCCGCTGGTCACCCGCATCGCTGACCACCAGCAGCCCCTCCGGCAAGCCCTCGACGTCGAAGGGGTCGACCAGCCCCGCCCCGGCCCCGCCCGGCCCCCCGATCACATGGTCCAGCCCCCCGTCCGGCCGATACACCCGAATCGACCGCTCCGTTCGATCGACCGCGTACAGCGTTCCGGTCCCACGGTCGAACCCGATCCCGCCGCCGACATGCCCCGCCGGCCATTCCAACCGGGTGAAGAACGACTCGACCGGCGGGTCCTGCCAGCGCTCGACCAGGCTGTACACCACCGGCTGATCCTCGGCGGCCGTGGGGCGGGCATGGGCAAGCGAAGATGCGCTCCCGCTAAGCAGGATGGTCGCGATGGCGAGACCGACACCCGTCGCTGAGGCAAGCTTCGCGATCCGGAGCATGGCGCAGACCTCCGTGGGTGCTGACGACCTCCCGCGGGCCGGAAGGTGTGTGGGGATGAGGCTACAATATCAAAGATGGAGGGATCAGGCAAGCCGGCGGTCCATCCGTCGTCGTCACTGGCACCCCACCCGCCAGATCGGCGCGTTGAACTGGGGGTGGTAGTTGATGGTCGGGTTTTGCAGGCTCAGGCAGGTGCGCGGCGGGTTGCCGGGCCCCGGCGGCTTGCCGGGATCGAGCGGGAGCTGCCAGCCATAAACGCGGTCCGGATTGGCCAGCGCGTCATTAACCACCGCCCCTGGCACCCGCTGCCGCACCACCCGGCACACACAGGCCGGCCCCGGCGTCGGCGTGTCCACCGGGCCCACTTTGTCCACTACGTCCACCCACACCCCAGGAAACACCACTTCATACCCCCGCCCATCCGGCCCCACCCCGCGCGCCACCGCCGACGCGCTGACCGGCCACCGCCCGACCGCCTGGGGCACCACCCCGAAGCGGATCTCCGCCCCGGTGGGCGGCACGAACGACAGGTCCCAGGTCATCGTCAGCCCGCTGCGGTCCGGCCGCGGATGGCCGCTGGCGTCGGCGTAGCGCATCTCGGCGGACAGGGTATCCGTGATGGTCAGGCTGGTGAACAGCAGCTCCGCCGACACGCGCCGGGCGATCGCGGCGTAGATCGCCAGCAGCTCCGAACGGCTCGGCGCGTGGAAGCTGTCCGCGGTGTTGGAGGCCATCCGGGCCATCGTCGCCATGTCGGCGTCCGCGCCGAAGCCGATGGTGAAGACGCGCGCGCCCTCGCTCTTGGCCAGCCGGGCCGCGAACACCGCGATCGCGCCGCCGGCGTTGTTGCGGCCGTCGCTCATCACGATGATCACCGGCGTCGCCTCCGGCCGGTGGCCCGGGTTCTTGTAAACGTGCCGCGCCTCGTCGACCCCGGCCGCGATGTCGGTGCCGCCCTCGGCGACGAGCCGGCCGAGCGCGGCGTCGAGCGTCCCCCGATCGGTGGTCAGGCCCGCCAGCAGCTTGGACTCGGAGCTGAAGCCGACGACGCCGACCTGGTCGAAGGCGAAGTCGATCTCGTCGAGGAAGGTCCCGGCCGCGGCGACGGCGGCCTCGAGGTTCGCGCCGGCCATCGAGCCGGACTGGTCGATCACCAGCATGATGTCGGACTGGTCGCGGCGGGTCTGGCTACAGGTCGCGCTGACCCGCAGTGTCACCGATACCGTCTCGCCCAGGGCGACGCGGGATGGGGCGGCCGACTTGGCGGGAGTGATGCGGCAGTCGGCGGGGGCGTCGCCGGGTTGGGATCGACCCGCTGCCTCCAACGGCGGCGCCGATCGCGACCAACCGAGCTCTGGCATTGCCGCGCTGACGCCTGCCACCGCCGCGCTGCCAAGGGCGGTGAGCGCGACGAACATCGCGAGGACGGCAAGGCGTGACCGATGGCGTGTCGATGGCATGTCGTTGACTGGAGTTTTCACGGGTTGCTCAGCGTCGCCCGAAGCCGGCGACGATCTGCAGGACCAGCGTGCCGATCAGGCTGAGCAGGATCATCGTCGTGATCGGGATGTAGATCGTGCTGTTGCCGCGCTGGATCACGATGTCGCCCGGCAAATGGAAGAGCGGCGGCAGGCGGCCGCCCAGCATGAGGTAGGCGCCGATCCCGACCAGGATCAGCCCGGCGACGACGATCCAGCGACCGAGGTCTTGCGTGGGCATGGCCCCGGGCACCTATCGGGGCCCGGCTATGGTCCGGGGCAAGGGAACCTCCCCGGTTCTGCGTGCTGGCATGACCCATCCCTACTCCGCCGTGAACGCCTGGATGCCGGTCTGCGCGCGGCCGAGGATCAGCGCGTGGATGTCGTGGGTGCCCTCGTAGGTGTTGACCGTCTCGAGGTTCAGCACGTGGCGGATCACGTGGTACTCGTCGGATACGCCGT
>CAZCJG010000046.1:0-18415 GCA_964498575.1 uncultured Anaerolineales bacterium
AAGCGGCACGCGAGCTGGGTTCAGAACGTCGTGAGACAGTTCGGTCTCTATCCGCTGTGGGCGCAGGTGATTTGAGGGGATCTGTCCCTAGTACGAGAGGACCGGGATGGACTGACCTCTGGTGGGCCGGTTGTGGCGCCAGCCGCATCGCCGGGTAGCCAAGTCGGGAAGGGATAACCGCTGAAAGCATCTAAGTGGGAAACCCACCTCAAGATGAGATCACCCTCCGGGTCAACCGGGTAAGCGCGGTGGTAGACCACCACTTTGATAGGGCGGAGGTGTAAGGGCTGCAAGGCCTTCAGCTTACCGCTACTAACGCGCGAGAGGCTTCACTCGCTACCGCAGGATTTCAGAGCTCTTGTTCAGCTTTTAGGGTGTCATCCCCGTGTTGACAACCGACATACAGCAACCAAACTCGTCAAGAAGCGAGTCTGGTGGTGATTCTAGCGGCAGGGCCATACCTGGTCCCATCTCGAACCCAGTCGTCAAGCCTGCCAGCGCCGATGGTACTGCAAGGGCGACTTTGTGGGAGAGTAGGTCATTGCCATCAGGCTCGTTTTTTGTTTGGCGCTGATGGGGTTGGTTCGCCGGCGAACATGGCCCTCCTCACGCCGCCTTCCTTACGGCCTCGTCCGCACGGCCCACGGCAAGAAGACCGTCGGCTGCTCGCGCCCGCCTTTCCCTGCCTCGACCACGATCGCGTGCCCCTTCGCGGTCGCCAGCGCCGCCCGCACGTGCGCGATCTGATCGAAAGTCCAGCCGGCGCGCGGCGGGACCATGGCGGGAACGAAGACCCAGCGCCCGCGGTCGTCGGTCTGGCGGTCGAGCGCGTACTGCCGTCCGCTTGCCAACGTCAGCGTCAGCGTCACCTCGCGCCCCACCGGCGCCTGGCCCTCGATCCCGCTCGGGCTGAAGTCGAAGTCCAGCGGCTCGACCTCGATCAGCGGCGACTCGCCCGAAGCCTCCAGCCGCACCCGGTCGCCGGCGCGGATCAACGCGGGCTGACCATCCGCGCCGCGCAGCATGGCCTCGAAGCGCCCATCGGTGTCGGCAAAGGTCTCGGTGGTCGCCCGCGTCGCGCCCGTGGCGCCCAGCAAGGTCACGACCACCTTCGACATCGGCGTGGCGAGGCCCCCGACGCGATGGGTGTGGATGTAGACCTCGCCGTGGGATTGGGAGACCTGGCGGTAGTGGCGGTGGCCCTCGGCGGTGAAGAAGGCGACCTCGATCATCGGCAGGTCGCCCTGGAAATCGAGCCCATCAACGCTGAAGCGGCCGTCCGTGCCCGTGGTGCCGGACGCGTCGGGATAGCCGAAGCCCCAGCACCCGACCGAGGTGTTGAACACGTGGAACAAGGTGCGCGGCGGGCCTGAACCGCTGAGTGCGCCGTTCTCCCAGTCGACCTCAACCGACACCGGCGGCAGCGGGACGGTGGCGGTGTCGCCGCCGAGCTCGACCCGCGCGGTCATCCCGGCCTCGGTCGCGCGGTGTCGGCCGGTGGGATCCTCGATCTTGAGGTCGAAGTGCGCCGCCGCGTCCGCCGTGCCTGCGCCGGCCATCACCGGCACGCCGAGAGCGTCCAGCAAGGTCGCTCGCACCGGCGCCCAGCGCTCGGCCTCGCCGCAGACCCGCGCGCCGCCGTGTTGGACGTTGGCGATCGGGACGCCGCGATCGTTGACGACCAGGTGCCCACTCGGCAGGCGGTACTCGGCGCGGGCGTAGGCGCCGGGGCCCAGGTCGACCGGATCGTCGAACCCGGCCACCCAGGTGCCATCCGGGCGGATCTCGACCTGGGACCAGCCGTGGTTGAACACGTCGTCGGCATGGCTGTAGCCGCTGTAGGCGGAGACCGACAAGCGCCCGCCCGGCGTCGCCCGGCCGTGGACGCGATCCGCCCCGCGGTCGAGATCGATCGATAGCTCGGGGACGATCAGCGCCACGCGCTTGTGGACCTGGGCGCCCGGCGCGTCGACGGTGACCGTGTCGCCTTCGTGCGGGACGACGGCGTTGCCGCCGGTATCCCGGAACGCCACGTCGAAGCCCGCCATGGCGTTGGTGCGGGTGGTCTGGCGCGCGCGGAGCTGGCCCGCCGCGTCGCGCAGCGTGACGGTGATGGCTTGCGCCGGTTCGACCGAGCCTTCGAGCGAGGCCGCGCCGAGGGAGAGGCGGAGGCCGGGACCGATGATCGAGGCCTCGGCGCGATGGCGGCCGAGGTCCATCGTCACCTTCACCCCGTGGTAGTAGAGGAAGTCGAACACGCCCTTGAAGCTCCGGCTGAAGAAGCCGTCGGAATCCGCGGTGGTGAAGGCGGTGGGCGGGCTGTCGGGTCCGGCCCAGGGCGCGGCGATCATGATCGGGCGGCCGGGCAGCCCCTTGCCGGCCACCAGGTCCTCGTCGACGTGGATCGCACCCGCCAGCGGGGGGACTTCGAGCGTGATGATATCGTCGCCGACCTCGACCCGCAGCCGGTCGCCGGGCCGGGGCGGCGTGTACTGCCCGAGGGTGTCTTCCAGGATCAGCGTCCATTCGGGACCCAGGACGTTGGAACCGTTTCGTAGTTTCGCCGATCCCACCACCGCGTCATCCGGCGCGAGGAGCGTCGCCGCCACCCGCCGGCCGGCCGGGGCGATACCGCTCACCTGCCCGTTGCCGCCGACCTCGACCGTCAGCCCCACGGCGGCCCATTCGAGCGTGAACAGATGCCCCGCCAGGTCCGCGACCACGACGGAGCCGAGCATCGGCGGCTCGATGTCCACCTTGCCCGCGAAGTCCGCCGTATAGCGCCCGGCCGCATCCGCCGTCGTCGCGAGCACCGTCGGCTCGGGCTTGGTGGGCGCGGTGACCCAGACCCGTGCCCCCGGCAAGGCTTCGCCGCTGATGCGTTCGGCATCGAGATCGGTGTGCGCGCTGAGGCGTGGGATGGTCAGGCCGATCGGGTCGCCGGTGCCGGTCACGTCGACCTCCAGGCGATCGCCCGGGTCCAGCCACGCCAGCGACGCGCCGGCCGCGTCCTGCAGCTCGATCGCGAAGTCGCCGGTCGGCGCGGCGGTGACTTGCCCCCCTCCTTCCAGCATGCCGGACGCGCTGCGCACGGTCGCCGAGACCACCGTGCCCGGATCGGCCAGGCCCGCCAGCTCGTAGGTGTACACGGGCACGCGCAGCCCCGGGATCACGCGCGGCAGCCGCACGGACAGGCCGAGGCCGGGGTCGTAGACCAGCCAGAGCCGCCAGGCGCGGTCGATGCCAAGGTCCGAGACGTCGGCCTGGAAGGCGCCGCTCGCATCGGTGGCCACGGGCCGCCGCGCCGCGACGAGGCCGGCGGGGTTCTCGGCTTCGAGCATGAGGCCGGTGCCGGGCGGGCCGTGGCCGGCCACCGTGCCCAGCCCCACGTTGAAGACCAGGTCCAGCGCCGGCACCGTCAGGCTGATCGCGCGCGACGCACCCGGCAGCGCGGACTCTTCGTCCAGGAAGAGGGTCATGCCGGATTCCACCTCCGGCAGGCCGATCCCGAAAAAGCCGCCCGCGGGCTTGGCGGGCGGCAGGTCGTCGATGTAAGGCCGCAGTGCCCGAGCGATCTCGCCGCCTGCGGGCTGCGCGCGGTAGGACACGGGATTGCCCAGGGTGCGCCGGCCGCTGATCGTCGTCGCGCCCATCACGACCTCGGCCCGCAAGGCCGCGAAGTAGGCGATCGTCTGATGCCCGGCAGGGTCGGTGTAGGCCACGTGGCCATCGCCGCCCGGCAGGAGGTCCCGCTCGCCCGCCAGGTCCAGCGCCCACCGGCCGCTCGCGTCTGCGGTGACCGCGCGGTCGAGCGTGTCGGTCGCGTTCGGGTTCGGGCGGACGTGGACCGCCAGGACCGCACCCGGCGGTGCCAGGCCGAGGACGCGATCGGCGGAGGCATCGACGGCGACCTTCAGGTTGGCGAGGGTGGCGCTGATCGGCTGGCCGCCGGCCGGGTGCACGCTGGCCACGTCGCCCGGGCCGAAGCGCTGCAATCCTCCGCCCGAACCGCGTGAGGCATCGAACGAATAGTCTAGTTGGAACCTCACCACGCCCCCGGCATCCGCGCTCCCGAGCCCCTTCCACTTCACCTCCGCCCCGCCCGGCGACCGCACCTCGGCCGTGGCGTAGCTGCCCGTCGGGGCGGACCATTCGAGCTGGAAGGAGAACAGCGCCGCGCGGATCGACGCGGGCGCGGCGGCGCGCAGCGGCGCGCGGGCGCGGGCGGGACCGGCGAGGCCGACGGCGGCAAGCATGATCGAGGCGACGGCGAGGACGGCGGCGGTTCGGCGGCGCATGGGGACGGCTCCTTTCGCTGGCGGGAGGCAGGGTTGCCTCGGCTCGTCGCTGGCGGTAATGGCTACTCGGTCTTGAACATCGGGTTGTGCGGGAAGGTGAGGTGCCGGCTGACTGTGTCGGTCTCCATGATCTGCGCGTCGGGCAGGACGATGGCCATCGCGCAGAAGAGCGCGAAGAGGTTTTCCTCGACGGCTGCGCCGAGCTCGGCACCGGAAGCATCAGGAGCCACGGGGATGTCGGTGATCGGACGCCTGCGCATGGGTTCATCCAACGCGATTCAGAGCGCCGTGAGCTCCGGCCATCAAAGCGGCTTGCGGTACGTGCTGTCGATGAAGTCCACCTGGAAGCCGATGCGCTCGAAGAGGCGGATGGCGTCGGCGTTGGCGCTGTCGGCGACGGCCGCGGACTCGGTCATGCCGGCCGCGCGCTGGGCCAGAAGGCTCTGCGCGATCAGCGCGTAGCCGATGCCCCGGCGCCGCCAGGGCCGGCGGACGCCCAGGCGCTCGGTGTAGCCGCGCCGGCGGCCGAGCGTCTTGTTCTCTTCGTGATCGATGAAGCCGAGCAGGCCGCCGGCGACCTGGTCCGCGGCGGTATCCCAGGCAACCTGCCACAGCGGCGGCTGGAAGCGCATGTCGTCGGGCCAAGCTTCGTAGTCCGCTTCCGTCGCCTCGACGTAGCCCCATTCGTCGCGGCTGGTCTCGTCGTCACTCTCCCAAATCGCGCGATAGTGCTCCGGCAGGACGGGGCGCAGCTCGATGCCGTCCGGCAGTGGGAGGTCCGGGATGTCGTCGAGCGTCGGCCGGAGCAGGTTGAGCCAGCGGCGCTCCGGCTCGTAGCCCGCCTGCACCAGCATGGCGGCGGTGCCCACCTCGTGCTGGCGGGCGGATGCCTGGAAGGCCTTGTCGAGCGTGTCGGGATGATCGCCGGCGATCGCGCGCAGCCGCTCCTTGACCCAGCGGAACATCGCCCCGCCGATGCCCCGGCGGCGCCACGCCGGGTTCAGGAAGCCGGTCGACTCGTAGACCCGCCGGTCCGGGCCTTCGTCCCACCACGAGCCGCGCGCATAGCCGACGATCTCGCCGCCGACGACGGCGAGGATCACGTCCTGGTAGGGGTCGAAGTTCGCCGGCTGCCGATACCGCTCGGCCATCGTCTCGACCGTGAGCGGGTTGCTGATACCATCCGCCGCGGTGCTGGCCAGGTTGGCCGCCACCATGCCGGGGAAGTCATGCTCGTCCACGAAGCGTCGAAACGACAGGCCCGGCACGTCCGGCATGTCGATGGGGTCAACGGGGGTGGGGTTGGTGCTCATGCGGGTATGATAATCCACCCGGCGGGAAACGGCTAGCCGGGCAAGGGGCTACGGCTTCTTCGGCGCGCCAGGCGCTGCCGGTCTCCAACGACGGTGGAACCCGACCTTGCCAAGGTCGGCGGGGTGCTGTATGGTCAGACCCTGATGCCAGCTTGGGAAGCCCTCCGAGGAGAAGATCGACGCGGTCTGCCGTGCCGTGAGCGAGGGCATGACGCCGGAGCATGTCGCCGTGCTGCGCCAGCTTCCGCCGGGCATGCGGGTGGAGCAGGCCTTCGGGCTGTGGCGCATGGCGCGCGACGCGATGTACCGGCAGGATCTCGCCAAGGGCCTGGCGCCGGACGAGGCAATACCGCCATCCGGCCCACCGGCCCAGATCTCCAGCAGCCCGTGGCCGCCGGCAGCAAAGGCGAGTCTTCGCCCTCCGTCAACGGGACTCTAGGTCGCCCCTGTCCTTGCGCGAGGCTTGGCAGCCGCCTAGAATGCGCACCGTAGCCATCGCCTCATAGCCTCAGGTGTGTGATTTCATGTGCCGAAACATCAAGACCCTGTTCAACTTCGATCCGCCCGCCACCGACGACGAAGTGCGCGCGGCGTCGCTTCAGTTCGTGCGCAAGCTCAGCGGCTCCACCAGGCCATCGAAGGCGAACGAAGCGGCCTTCGAGCGGGCGGTCGAGCAGGTCGCGGCGGCCGCGCGCGAGCTGTTGGATGCCCTGGTCACCCCCGCCCCGCCCCGCGACCGGGGGGTCGAGGCGTCCAAAGCCCGCGCCCGGGCGGCAAAGCGGTTCGGGCCGGGATTGGGGGCGTGATCGACGCGCCGCAGCGGTAGTGCTCGCCGGCATGAGTTGACCCGCCATCCTGCCCGTTCTAGCATTGCCCGCATGGTCTTCTTCCACCACTTGCGCGCCGGCGATCCGCGTGCTGCGCGCTACGCCATCCTCGCCGGGTCGCTCGCGATCGTCCTGGCCGGCGCGGCGGCGATCGCCTTCGTGCACCCGCTGGTGGCGCTGGCCGGCGTGGTCGCGCTGGGCCTCGCACCCTTCGTCCTGCGCGACATCGCCCGCGCCTTCCTGGTCGTGGTCGCGGTGATCATGCTGCTGCCCTTCGCCGCTATCCCGCTCGGCGTGGGCTTCAACCCGACCTTCCTGGACCTGGCGCTGGGCGCGCTCTACCTGATCTGGCTGATGCGCCTGGTGACGCGCGAGGAGACCCGAATCCACCGGCCGCCGCTCTCGGCCGGCGTGCTGCTGTTCATGGGGTTGCTGGTCGCCGCCCTCTTCGCCGGCCTGGCCCACGGCACCCCGACGCGCAACCAGATGCGGGTGTTCGCCGAGCTGCTGCTGGGGGCGGGCCTGTTCTTCGTGGTCGGCAACCTGATCGAGAATTGGTCCGGCCTGCGGCGGGTCTTCCTGGCCATCGTCGGGCTGGGCTGCGCCTCGGCCGCGATCGGGCTCGGCCTCTACCTGTTGCCGGACCGCTGGCAGATGGAGCTCCTGTCGCTCCTGCGCGTGGTCGACTATCCCAGCGGGCCGGGCGTGCTGCGCTACCTCAACGACGATCCCGGCCGCCTGCAGCGCGCCACGGGCACCTCGATCGACCCGAACTCCTTCGGCGGGATGCTCGCCATGGTCACCGCGCTCGCCCTGCCGCAGGTGATCAGCCGCGCGCCGATCATCCCGCGCCGCCCGGCGCTGGCGATGGTCGCCGTGATGGCCGCCGCCCTGCTCGCCACCGTCTCGCGCGGCTCGCTGGTCGGCTTCGCGGCGGGCGTGGCGGTGATCGGCCTGCTGCGCGACCGGCGGCTGCTGGCGGCGGGGATCGCGGTCGGTGCCGGCCTCCTCGCCCTGGCCTACGTGATGCCGTGGACCGCGGCCTACGTCGAACACTTCAGCGCGGGCCTCCTGAACCAGGATCGGGCCACCCAGATGCGCATGGGCGAGTATCGCGACGCATTGGACTTGATCCAGCGCTACCCGGTCTTCGGCGTCGGCTTCGGCGATCCCGGCGACATCGACCTCTACCGCGGCGTCTCCAGCCTCTACCTGATCATCGCCGAGACGATGGGCTTGGTCGGCCTGGGCGCCTTCCTCGTCCTGCTGGTCTCCGTGCTCGCCCGCCTGGCCTGGGCTTGGTGGGGGATGACCGAGGACGAAGGAGTCCGCGCGGTGGTCCTCGGCTGCCTGGCCGGCCTGACGACGGTGCTGGTCAGCGGCGCCTTCGACCATTACTACTTCACCTACCCGCACGCCTTCGCCCTGCTGTGGCTGGTGATCGGGCTGGGGATGCGGGCGACGGAGCTCGGGGCGGTGAGGGGCGGGCGGGCGGGGGCTTGAGGCTCGCGGAGCCGAACAGCCTGGCGAATGGAATTCGCTGCTACCATCACGAAGCCCGCCTGCGCGGGCTGTGCGCCGAACTTGCATCTGAATAGCCGGCGAAGGCCGGCCTTGTAGTGGTAGGCGCGAATCCTATTCGCCGGCTAGCCTTGGCCGCAGGACCGATCCGGATTAAAGTTGAAGGGGTCGAGCCTGCCCCTGACTCGACCCCTTCCTGCAAGGAGGAGGAGATATTCTGCTACGGCCCCGGTCCTATTGTGTGGAGTGAACCGGTTCGTGATACTAGACGTAAGGGGGTTGCGGATTCTTACATACATCCGTACGCGAATCGGACACTTTTTTGAACCGGCACCCGCTAGCGTTCCGCCCTCATCCCCGCGGCCGCGCCCGCCGCTTCGCCGCCCGCAGCCGCGCCAGCGTATCAACGTCGGTGGTCGACTCGGGCGGAGGAGTCGAGGTCGGTGCCGTCGGCTGGCGCTCTGCTGCGGCCCCTGCCGAGTCGCCGGCCGATGATCCGGGGATGTCGGACGCGGTGGAAGGACCTGGAGCGCGAGACTCTCCCCGCGTTCCCGCCCGCTCCCGCGCCGCGAACAGCGAGCCGAGGGCGCGCTCGCCGGTCGGCGGCGCGCCGGCTCCCGCGACTCGGGGTTGACCCGACCGCGGCCAGCGCGCGCGCAGCCAGACCGCCGCCAGCGCCAGGTCCGCCCGGCCGAGCTTGAGCCGGCGCGCCGCGACGTCCAGCGGGAAGAGCAGGGCCGCGACGAGGAACAGCCAGGGCCAGGCGTCGGTGGCGCGGGTGACGCCCGGCGCGGGGTCGAAGGCGCGCGCCGGGTCGTCGATCACCCGCCCGCCGGTCGCTTCGGCCAGGCGGAAGAGGCGCGGATCGGTCGGCTGCTCCGAAGGATCGGCATACTCGGGCGAGTAGGGCACGACCAGGCCGGCGGTCTGCCCGCCGACGATCTGGCCGGCGGTGTCGCGGGCGATCACGCGCAGCAGATAGGCGCCTTCGGCCGGCAGGTCCACCGCGGCGCGGTACTGGCCGGCGGCGGACTGGACCAGGGGCACGCTCAGGCTCGCGCCGTCGGGACCCGCCAGACGGGCCTCGACCGCGAGGTCGTTGAGCGCGCGGCCGGCCTGGTCGCTGGCGCGTAGGGCCAGCGTGGCGCTGCCGCCATCCAGGTGGGTCTCGACCGCAAGCCCCGCGCTGTCCGGCGCCGGCAGCGACCAGTCGACGAGCTGCACCGCGAAGGCCCCGAAGTCCGGCCGGCCGACCCAGTCCGCCGCCCACTGGCGCTTGAGGTCGCTGGTCCACACCACCGCCCGGCCCAGGCCGTGCTGCCACTGGGCGAGGACGGGATCTTCCAGGTGCGACCACAGCGCGACTTGCGCGCTTTGCTTCGCGGTCGTGCCGTTGTAGCCATTGAGCGGCGGAAGCGCCGCGGCGTCGAGGCCGCTCAGGATGCTGCTCCGGCTGCCCGGCACCGGCTGGAAGCGCTCCTCGATGAGGTAAGTGCCCAGCGCGGTCATCGTCTCCTCGACCAGCACCTGCGGGATGTCGGCGGGGTCGGTGATCGGGTAATAGCGCCCGCCGCCCGCCTCCGCCAGGTCCTGGAGATACGGCGCGCTGCCCTGGCCGACGGCGACGATCGACAGGGTGATGCCGGCCGCGTCCATGCGCTCCAGCACGCGCTCGTAGCCGCCGGCGTCGGACCAGCCGTCGGAGAGCAGGATCACGTGCTTGAGGCCCGCCTCGGCGCCCTCGACCTCGTCGACGCCGCCGACCATGCCGGCGAGGATGTTCGTCCCCCCGCCAATCTGCACCCCGCCGACCGCCTGCGCGAAGTCGCCCGGCGCGGTATGGGGCCGCAGCGGCCACTCGTGGAAGGCGCGATCGTCGAAGGTGACCAGCGCCACCTGATCGTCCGGCCGGAAGAGGTCGGCCGCTTGCAGCACGGCTTCCTTGGCGAGGTCCAGCTTGTTGAGACCGCCCGTACCCCAGCCCGGCCCCGCGCCCGCGCTGGTCTCGCCCATGCTGCCGGACTTGTCGACGACGAAGGCGATGGCGACATCCGGCCGCTTTTCCTTGTCGCGCACCTCCATCTCCACCGGCAGCGCCTTTTCCACCGGCGTGTCCTTGTAGCCGCCGGCGCCGAAGCTGTCCTCGCCGCCGATCATCAGCAGCCCATGCCCCAGGTCGCGCACGAAGGCCAGCAGCGCGTCCATCGCCTCGATCGAGAGCATGCCGGCCGGCACGTCCGCCAGCACCACCGCGTCGTAGCCCGCCAGCTCGAGCAGGCTGGCCGGCACGCGGTCCGGCGCCACCAGCTCGGGGCTGCGGCCGGCGGCGACGAGCGCGCTGACCAGCGGACCGGCGCGGTCGGGCTCGTGGGCGACGACCAGGACCTTGGGCGGTCCCGCCACCACCGTGTAGGCCGCCGCCTGGTTGTTCTCCACCCGCCCGTCGCGCTCCGGCAGAACCTGGGCGCGGTAGCGGTGAAAGCCCGGCGCGTCGACGGTCACCGGCACGCCGAAGCGGTTGTCGCCCGGTGCCAGGTCGACCGCGCGATCGAGCAGCACGTCACTGTCGCTGAACACCTGCAGCCGGGCGCGCCCGGCGGTGGCGGCGCGGACCACGGCCGTGACCTCGACGCGCTGGCCGACACGGCTGCCGGCCGGCGCTTCGAGCGCCGCGACCAGGGTCTCCGCGCCGCCCGCCGCCGCCGCGAGCGGCACGACGTCGACGGGGATGCCCTGAGCCCGCGCCAGCTCCGCCTGGCGGTCCAGATCGCCCAGGTTGGCCCGCCCGTCGCCCAGGACCACGATCCGCCGCCCCGCGTCCGCCGGCAGCACCGCCGCCCCCAGCCGCAGCGCCGCGCCCAGGTCCGACCGCCCACCGCCGGGCACCGACCGGATCGCGTCCAGCCGCCCCGGCCGCGCCGCCCGATCGACCAGCGCCCGCTCGCCGAAGACCACCACCGCGGCGCGGTCGTCGGCCGCCATGCCGTCCATCGCCTGGCGCACGAAGTCCTCCGCCCGCGCCCGCTCCGCCGCCGGTACGCTGTCCGACAGGTCCAACACGAACGCCACGCCGCGCTCGGCCACCGGGCGCACGATCCGCGGCTGGGCCAGGCCGAGGATCACGAGCGTCAGGACGGCGGCGCGCAAGGAGGCGCTCCAACGCCGGCGCCGCGGGTCCAGCCGGCGCGACTGCAGCGCGAGCCAGACCGCGGCGGGCACCAGGACGAGCGCGAGAAGGAAGGTGGGGTGGAGGAAGTGGAGGGTCATGGTGACGTCCGGCCCCCGCCCCCCGGCCTCTCAAACCGCCGCCGCAGCACCGCCCGATGATCGTACGACCACTCGGCCGCCAGCAGCGCGAGGCAGAGCAGCCCGATTGGCCACCACAGCTCGCGCCGGCCGATCGGCGGGGAGTTATCGACGTCGGGCGGCCGGCCTTGCGGATCGGACGGCTGGACCTCGCGGGCCGCTGCCGGATCCCCCTCGCCCGCCTCCAGCGCCGCCGGGCGCGCCGGCCGCACGTCCAGCGGGTCGGCCGACGCCGAGTTGACGGCGAAGGCGGCGGTCTCGGTGCCCGCATCGGTGTCGACCTCGACGGTGTAGGCGCCGAGCGTCCCGGTGTCGGCGAAGACGGCAGCGCCATCCTCGATGTCCAGCGCGTGCGACGTGCCGGTGGGATCGATCACCCGCGCGGCCGTCGCGCGCGGGGGCAGGCGCAGCGGCACGGGATCGCCCGGCGCGGCGGCGGCCGGAACGCCGGCCAGGCGCGCGGGGGCGAGGATCTCCAGCGCCGCGGCGGCCAAGAGCGGGAAGGCGGGGCGCAGCGGCAGGTCGGACCGGCGCAGGTCGAAGGCGACCAGCACCGCCGGCCGGCCGAGCACCGTCCCTTCCGCGACCAGCGGCCAGGCGCGCCCGTCGACGTCCGCCACGACCACCGGCGTCCAGGCCAGCCCGAGCTCGAGCGCCGAGGCCGACAGGATCGCGACCTCGCCGAAGCCGGCGCCGGCGACCAGGGGGTGATCGGGCAGGACGACGCGCGGCGATGGCGCTTCGATCTGGCCTGCGTAGGTGATCGCGCCCGGATCGCCCGGCGCGAGGTCGGCTGTCGGGCCGATGACCAGCAGGTTCCCCGGCGGCAGCCGCGCGGGCACCAGGCCGTCCAGCACCGCGACGTCGGTCAGGCCGAACGGGCCGTCCATCGTCTCCGAGCCGACGCGGGTGACCGAGGCGACCGAGGGCAGGAGGCCGATCGCGGTGTCGAGAAAACGGTTGCCGTCGCTGATCAGCGCCACCTGTGCCTGCGCCAGCCGCGGCCGCACCGCCCAGGCCGCGTCGTCCAGCGGCAGCGCATCCGCCTCGTCCAGCCGCGCCTCGACCAGGCCGACCTCGTCCGGCAGCGCCAGCGCGAAGCCCTCGCGCGCGCCCGCGGGCAGCGCGAGATCCCGCGCGTCGGCCAGCGCGCCATCGAAGCGCAGCTCGACCCGGCGCGTCGCCGGCTTGCGCGCGGCGTTGGCGACCTGGACGAAGAGCTCGGCCGGGCGCCCGCCGGCGCCGGGTTCGATCGCCAGCGCTGTGATCGCCTGGTTGTCGTCGGATTCGCCGACCTGGACCAGCCGCAGCGGCGCACTGATCCCGGTGCCCGGCGCCAGCGCGAAGCGCCCGTCCGAGAACAGCACGACCTCTGCGTCCGGCTGCCCCTCGGCCAGCGCGCCCGCGAAGGCCAGCGCGTCGGTGGCGTCGCCGCGGGCGGCGGAGGGCTGGAGGGGGGCGACCGCGGCGCGGATCGCGGCCGGGTCGGTCTGGCCGGCGGCGAGCACGTCGAGCGCGTCGTCGAAGGCGATCACGGTGATCCGCGCGCCGCCGGCCGCGTCCACCAAGCCGAGAAGCTGCCGCTTGGCCGCCTCCAGCCGCGTCGGCGCGACGTCGGTGGCGGCCATCGTCGCCGAGCGGTCGAGCAGCAGGATCAGGGTCTCGCCGACGATCTCGTGGGTGGGGACGTAGGGCCGCGCCAGGGCGATGATCAGCAGGCCGAGGAAGAGGAGCTGGAGCGCCAGGAGCAGGCTCCACCGCGGCCGCTGCCAAGGCGCGTTGGCCGGCGGGTCCTGCCGCAGCGCGCGCCAGAGCAGGACGCTGGGCACCCGCCGATCCTCCCGCCGCAGCTTCAGCATGTAGAGCACGACGACCGCGCCGAGGAGCGGCGGGAGGAGGGCGAGGGCGGCGGGGGTGAGGAGGTTCATGGGAGCTCGCCGCGCGGATGTGCCGCCGACCGCGCCGGGCTGGCGGGTCCCCTTCGGAAAACGTTGACGCTGTCTTACCGACGCACAGTCGGTCCACCGTCCAGAACAGCGTCAACGTATTCTGAAGGGATCCCTAGCCCTCCGTTTTCAGCCCCGCGAGGCTCGCCACCGCGCGGACGAGCTGTTCGGGATCCACCGGCTTGGCCAGGTGGGTCTGGAAGCCGGACGCGAAGGAGCGTTCGGCGTCGTCGCCGCCGGCGTAGGCGGTGAGCGCGACGGCCGGTGTTTGCCCGCCGCGCTCGGCGTCCAGGCGGCGAATCCGGCGCATCAGTGTGTAGCCGTCGACCTCGGGCATGCCGATGTCACTGACCAGCACCTCCGGCGGCAGCGCGAGCAGCTTGTCGAAGGCGGCGTTGGCCGAGGGAGCGGTTTCGACCACCGCCCCGGCGTCGGCCAGGATCTCGCTGAGGAGATCCAAGGCATCCGGCTGATCGTCCACGATCAGCACGCGTATGCCCGGGAGCCGCTGCCGCGCGCCCCGGGGGTCGGCGCGACGCTCCAGGCTGGCCGGCCGCGATCCGGGATGCGCCGGGATCTCGACGATGAAGGTGGAGCCGCGGCCCGGCCCCTCGCTTTCGGCGCTCACGCGGCCGTCGTGGGCCAGGACGAGCTGGCGCACGATGGCCAGGCCGAGGCCCAGGCCGCCCTGGCTGCGCGTCGAGGAGGCGTCTGCCTGGCGGAAGGGGTCGAAGACGGCCGTCAGGAGCGCGGGCTCGATGCCCTGGCCGGTATCGCTCACCGAGATCCTCATGGTCGAGCCGGCGCGCTCGGCTTCGACCGCCACCCGGCCACCGCCGGGGGTGAACTTCACGGCGTTGGAGACGAGGTTCGAGATGATTTGTTGGAGACGGATCTGGTCCGCGTAGGCCTCGGCGTCGGGTGCCACGCGCGAGTCGAGCGTGATGTCCTTGGCTTCCGCCGCCGGGCGCGCGGCCTCGACGGCGTCGGCGACGGCCTGGGCGATGCTCGCCTGGCCCAGCTCGAGGCGGAGCTTGCCGCTGATGATCCGCGAGACATCCAGGATATCCTCGATGAGCCGGGCCTGAGCCCGCGCGTTGCGTTCGATGGTCACGAGCGGGCCGCGGATGTCGTCGGGGATGTCCCGCTGTTGCAGGAGCCTCGCCCAGCCCAGGATTGCCTGGAGCGGGTTGCGGAGCTCGTGGGACACGGTGGCGAGAAACTCGTCCTTGACGCGATTCGCGAGCTCCGCCTGCCCGCGGGCCTCGTGTTCCGCTTCCAGGAGCCGGGCCCGCTCGTCCTCGAGCTTCCGGCGTTCGATCACCAGCGCCGCGCGCCGGGCGAGCTCCTCGGCGAACTGGAGATCGTCCTCGCTGTAGTTCCGGCCCGACTCGGCGTACACGAACGAGATCGCGCCGAAGATACGCTCCCGCCCGCGCAAGGGTACGATCATCGCCGAGCGGAGCTGGAGCATGTCGATGATACGGCGTTGTTCGTCGTCGACGGCCGCCGCTTCGAGGAGCTCGGGGGGGATCTCGGGATAGAGCTCGGAGCGGCCGGTGCGGATGACGTTCGGCACGCCGGTGGAAGCGTCGTGATCCGGTGGATAGCGCTGGGCGAGCTCGTGCGCCCACGCGACCTTCGCCGGATCGACGTGGGCCACGGCGAGCCGGGTCACTTCCGTCTCGCCCAGCTCGATCACGTCGACGGCGCACCAATCCGCGAGGCGCGGGACCGCGAGCTGCGCGACCGTGGCGAGCGCTTCGCGGTAGTCCAGCGTCGCCGCCAGCGCCTCCCCGGCGCGGGCGAGGTAGTCGCGACGCGCGACCGCGCGTTTCTCCTCCGTCACATCCCGGAAAACCAGCACGACGCCGAGCAAGGCGCCGTTGCCGTCGACGATCGGGGCCGCGCTGTCGTCGATGGGGACATCGGTCCCGTCGCGGCGCACGAACACCGTGTGGTTGGCGAGACCGACGACGACGCCGAGCTGCAGCACCTTCTCGACAGGGTTCTCGACCGGGCGGCGCGTCTCCTCGTTGACGATCGTGAAGATCTCGGTCAGCGGCCGCCCGAGCGCTTCTTGCGGTGACCAGGCGGTGATGGCTTCCGCGGTCGGGTTCATGAAGGTCACGCGCCCGGCGGTATCCGTAGCGATGACCGCGTCGCCGATGCTGCGCAGCGTCGTGGTCCAAAAGGACTTGGCCGCTTCGGCATCCATCCGCGCGAGGCGCTCGCGTTCGATCGCCTCCGCAGCTTCGGCTTCGGCCGCCTTGCGGCTGGAGATGTCGAAGGTGACGCCGAACCACTCGCGGGTGCTGCCGTCGGGATTGAGGATGGGCAGGGCACGTGAGGCCATCCACACATAGATGCCGTCGTGGCGCCGCAGGCGGAACTCGGCCTCGAAGATGCGCTGCTCGGCCTTGGCTTGGGCCCACTTCTCGGCGGCCTCGGGCCGATCCTCCGGGTGGACGGGGTCCCAGGCGTGCAGGGCGCGCCATTCCGCCTCGCTTTGTCCGGTGAAGGCGCGCCAGGACGGCGAGTCGGCGTTGGCCCTACCCAAGCTGTCGGCCGTCCAGACAATCGCGTTGGTCGCTTCGACAAAGGTGCGGTACGTGCGATCGGTCAGATCGCGCGTGACCTTGACGAAACCGATCGGCTGCCCGGCGCCGTTGTAGAGGGGCGTGATGACGATGTTCGCCCAGAACTGCGAACCGTCCTTGCGGAGGCGCCAACCGAAATCCTCCAGCCGCCCCTCGCTCAGGGCGCGATCGAGCATCGCTGCGCTCTTCCCGGCGGCGACGTCTTCGGGCAGGTAGAAGGTCGATAACGGTCGGCCGATGATCTCCTCAGCCGCATAGCCCTTGATGCGGGCGGCACCTTCGTTCCACGTCCTGATCAGTCCATCCAAGTCGACGAGGATGATCGCGTAGTCCTTCACGCTCTCGACCATGAGGCGGAAGCGCTCGTCGCCGTAGGTCTCAATCTGTTGGTTCGGGGTCGGATCCATGGGTCGTTCAGCCTCCTGGATTTCAATGCTCCGAGCTCAGAACAGGTCATGGGAAGCGAACTGCCGCCCGAAGTAGTGAGCGGCGTGGCGTGGCGGGGTGGAACGGTCGCCGCTGGCGGGCCTGCCTCCGCCGAACATTCTACCCGCATCGGTGGCGCCGGCCAAGGTCCGCCGCGCTCCGACCCGATCGGTGGGCCGCCTCAACCCACCACCCCCCGCTTCCTCAGCACCTCCAGCACGAACGCCTCCAGCGGGAAATCCGACGCCACCGGCACGTAGGGGATGCCCCGTTTCCCGCACCACGCCACGATCTCGGCCTGCCAGGCCGCCAACGCCTCGCGATACCTTTCCATCACGTCGCTATCTGCGCTGAGCTCGATCACCTCCTCGGTTTCGTCGTCGATCAGCCGCAGGTCGCCCTCAAGCATGGGATCGCGCTCGTCGGGCGCCAGGACGTGGATCACCGAGACCTCGAAGCGCGCGCCCGCCGCGATCCCCAGCGCGTCCCGCCACCCGGGATCGTAGAGGTCGCTCAGGACGAGCAGCGGGCCGGGCCGGCGGACCGCCGCCGCGTAGCGCCGCATGGACGCCGCGAGGTCGGTGCCGCCGGCCGGCGTGAGCTCGGCGAGCTGGGCGAAGAGCCGGACCGCGGCGGCTCGGCCGCGCTGGCTGCGTGGTGGTCCGTCGATCGTCGACGTGAACGCGCTGACCGCGACCCACTCGAGGTTGGCGAGCGCCACGTAGCCGACCGCCGCCGCGACCCGCCGGGCGAAGTCCAGCTTCGCCGGCTCGCCCCAGCCCATCGAACGGCTGCGGTCGACGAGCAGGTGGACGGTCGCGTCCTCCTCTTCGACGAACAGCTTGAGGAAGAAGCGCTCCAGCCGCGCGTAGGCGTTCCAATCGACCTGGCGCGGATCGTCACCCGGCGAATACGGCCGGAAGTCGGCGAACTCGACGTTCTGGCCGCGCCGCGGGCTGCGGCGCTCGCCCTGCAGCGCGCCCGCCCGGGTCCGCCGACTCGCCACCGCCAGGCGATCGAGCTGGCGCAGGAAGTCGGGCGAGAGCAATGACTCGGTCACGCCGACTCCCCCGCCCGCCCCCGGCTTGCCGATGGCGGTGTTCGGCTCATGCCGGAACGACCTCGCGCCGCGCGGCGTCCACTGCGGCCTGAACCAGATCGTCCGGCCGGATGCCGTCGGCCTGCGCCTCGAAGTTCGGCACCAGGCGATGCCGCAGCACGGCCGGCGCGAGCGCGTCCAGGTCGTCTTGCGCCACGTTGAACCGGCCGTCCAGCAGCGCGGTGATCTTGCCGGCGACGACCAGCGCCTGCACCGCGCGCGGGCTGGCGCCGTAAGCGACGTAGCGGCGCACCGTTTCCGGCGCGCTCGGGTGGTCGGGATGGGTGGCCAGGACCAGGCTCGCGGCGTGGCCGGTGACGTGCGGGGCGATCGGGACCTCGCGCGCGAGGCGCTGCATGGCGAGGATGACCGGCACGTCCGCCACCGCCGTGGCCCGCGGCACCTCGCCGCCCGTGGTCCGATCCGATATCGCGACCAGCTCAGCGTGATTCGGGAAAGGCACGATCAACTTGAACAGGAAGCGATCGAGCTGCGCCTCGGGCAGGGGATAGGTGCCCTCCATCTCCAACGGATTCTGCGTCGCCAGCACGAAAAAGGGCCGCGGCAGCGCGTGCGTGATCTTCCCGACCGTCACCGATCGTTCCTGCATCGCTTCCAGCAGGGCGGACTGCGTCTTGGGCGTCGCGCGGTTGATCTCGTCGGCCAACAGCAGGTTGGCGAACACCGGACCCGGCTCGAACCTGAACTGCCGCCGCCCGGCCTCGTCCTCGCCGATGATGCTGGTGCCGACGATGTCCGCCGGCATCAGGTCCGGCGTGAACTGGATGCGGCTAAAGCTCGCCTCGATCGCGTCGGCCAAGGTCCGAATGAGCAGCGTCTTCCCCAACCCCGGCACCCCCTCCAGCAAGGCATTCCCATCGGCCAGCAGCGTCACCAGCACGCCACGCACCAGTTCCCGCTGCCCGACGATGACCTGACCGATCGCGGCTTCGAGCTGTTGGGCGGTGGCCTGGAATTGTTCGGGTTGCATGTGATTCTTCCTGGAATTTTGTTCGTGCGCGTACCCCCTCCCCGGCCTTGCTCCGCTCGGCCACCCCTCCCCCGCAAGCGGGAGAGGG
>CAZCJG010000047.1:0-18267 GCA_964498575.1 uncultured Anaerolineales bacterium
CCGCCACGTCGTCAAAGGTGACGGTCGGCGTGTCGCCGGTCATCAGCCGCGCGCGAGCCCGGCCGAACTGCAGCGCCTGGTTGGTCCCGCCCTGCGCCTGCCGGAACATGAAGAAGAGCAGCGCGCCGAACAGCAGGATCGGCGCGAGCGGGATCAACACCCTGAGCATGCGGTCCCAAGGCCGCGGGTCGGCCGCGTTGATCTCCACCGCCGCCAGCGCCTCGGCCTTGACGCCGAGCTTGATCAGCGTCGGCAGCAGGGACTGGTTGGCTTCCTTGCGCGCGACCACCCACTGGGCCGGCTCACCTTCTTGCCCGGCGAGCTTGATGCGCAGCGACTGCTGGTCTTGCTCGACCGTGATCGACTCGACCTGGCCGTTGTTGATGCGCTCGACGACCGTCGGATACAGCGGCTCGACCCGCGGCGAGTTGCCCGGGTCGGCGAGCTGCATCAAGACGAGGAAGAGAAACAGGACGATCGCCAAGTAGATGGCGGTATTCTTAAAGACTCGAGACATGGCGTGACCTCACGCATAAGCATACCGCGACATGCAAGCACGTCCAAGAACCGCCACGCGGCGATTCCTCACTCCCCACGCGCTACACCGAAGCCACGTGATGATCGGCCGGCGGGCGGCCCGGCGGCGCATCTTCATCCGCGCCGCCGGGCCGCCCGCCGGGTCTCAGGGCTGCCCTGGCGGGGGAGGCGCGGGCGCGCCGCCCCCTGCTCCTCCCCCGGCGTCGGCCGGCGGTTCGCCGGTCGAGACCTGCAAAGCGCCCAGATCCAGCGTCGGCTGGGCCGCCTGGGCGGGGACGAACTCCTCGAAGCGGGTGACGAACCACTCCGGCTCGGGGGGGATCTTGTCGGTGAACGCGAAGCGATCGATCTGGGCGTCGATGCGGACCTCGCCGAGCCACTTGTCGATCGCGCCTTCCTTGCGCTGCTTGAGCTCGTCCGGCGCGAGCTCGCGCCGCTGGTCGACCTCGGCCACCCGCATCACCACATAGCCGCGGCTGGCCTGCAGCGCCTCGGAGGTCTTGCCCTTCTCCAGCGCGATGACCTTGTCGGCGCTGGCGTCGTTGAGCCCGAGCCGGTTCTTCAGCCCATCGCGGGTGTACCACTCCGGCTGCCCGAGCTCCAGGGCGAAGGGATCGGGCGTCGGACTGGGCACCAAGGTGGCGGTGGGCAGGGCGGCGGTGGGCGTGGCGCTGATCGCGCCGGTGGAGGTAATGGCGCCGGTGGGGCTGGGTACGCCGGTGGACAAAGTGGACGTGGTGGACGCAGTGGATGTGATGGACGAGGTCGACGGGGTCGTTCCGGTGGTGGTCAGGGCGCCGGTGGTGGTCAGCGCCTGGGTAGGGCTGATCGCGGCGGTCGCGCCGGTCTCGGCGGCATTGGCTCCCGTTTCCTCGGTGTCCGCGCCAGTCTTGGCCTCGGCCGCGGGCTGGGTGGGGGCGGCGGTCGGCGTCGGCCGCGGGCCGAAGCTGTCGACGACGCGCTCCCAGTCCGTGCCCTGCGCCAGGGCCTGGGCGGCTTGATTGGCGGTCGCCTGGTCCTGGAACAGCAGATATTCGGCCTCGACCTGCTTGTCGGTGATCGACACCGTCTCGCCCAGCGCCTTGTTCAGGCGCTCGCGGAACACGCGCTGGCGCACGATATCGAAGTACTCCGAACGCGAGATCCCGGTCTGGGTCAGGATCGGTTCGATGTAGTCCGTGAACGCCTTCTCGAACTTGTCCTTGTCCCGCTCCACCTGGAAGTCCAGGGTCGCGGTGGCGGTCGGCGTCGCCGGCGTGCCGGTGGTCCCGGCGGCCGGCTTATCCTCGGCTTCCCCCGCCGCGGCCTCGTCCCCGGCGGCCTCGTCTCCGGCCGCGCCTGCTCCAGCCTCATCCGCGGCGGCTCCGGTCGCGGTGCCGCTCGTGGCGCCGGGCGCCTCGGCGGTGGCCGCGCCGGTCGCCGTGCCGGTGCCGACGGGGACGGTCGTGCCCGTGGCGCCCGGCTCGGCGGTGGCCTTGCCGGTGGTCGTGGGCGTCGGCGTCGGGGAAGGCTCGAGCACGGTTCGGAGGTCGTTCTCGGCCAGGTAGGTGGTCACGTCGGCGTCGCTGACCGAGATCTCGCGCTTCGCCCCTTCCTGGCGGATCAGCGCCTCGTCGATCATGCGATCGAGCGTGTTCTGGCCCACGCCTTCGCGCTGGTTGGTGGCGAATTGGGTAATGAAGCTATTGTCGCTGCTCATCGCCATCGAGGCGAAGCTCGACAGGGTGTTGAGGAGCTGGAAGCGCTCATAGGTCACGCGCGTGCCGAACCGGGCCGAGGTGATCGGCTCGCCCTCGACGCGGGCCACCGGCGCGTTCGGCTTGCGCCACATCTCGTTGTAGGCGCCGAAGGCGAGGAAAAGTCCGCAGATCGCGAGCACTGGCACGAGCACGGTGAGCAGCACCTGGCGCTGGTGCTTGTCGCGTCGCTGGCGCAAGAGCGCCTTGCGGGAATCGGCTGGGGAAAGGCGTTGTTCGTCACGCCGGCGTCGGCCCATGGTCGTCTTTCACCTACTCGCTGTACAGGCGCACGTGATCCCCGGTATAGGGCAACAGGGCCAGGTGGCGCGCGCGCTTGATCGCACGCGTGAGCTTGCGTTGGTTCTTGGCGGTCGTCCGCGTCCGGCGGCGCGAACGAATACGGCCGCCGGTATCGACGAAGCGCTGCAAGAGCTCGATGTTCTTGTAATCGACGGGGCCGTCGCCGATCGGTGGCCCCTCGGGCTGGTATTGGCGCCGGTAGCGTTGACCGTTCATTTCGGTTTGCGTGCTCCTTCCTCACTCAAAGGGTGGTTGAGGACCAACCACAGGAAAAATCAAACCCTGCCGGGGATTCAGCCGGGCTGCGACAGCTCGTCGCCCGCCGGTAGCGCCCCGCCGCCCACCTCGGCATCGAGAGCGAGCACCTCGCTGGCGACGATCTCGGTGCGGCTGTGGCGCTGCCCCGCGGCATCCTGCCACGTGCGGGTTTGCAGCGCGCCTTCGACGTAGACATGCGCCTCCTGGTGCAACGCGGCATGGCAGCGCTCGGCCAAGGCGCGCCAGGCGACGATGTTGAACCATTCGGTCGACGTCCGGATCTCCCCGTCCGGCGCCTCCCACTCGCGCGGCACGACCAGGTTGAAGGTAGCCACCGCCTGGCCGGCCGGGGTGTAGCGCAGCTCCGGAGCACGGCCGACGAAGCCGATCAACATCACCTTGTTGAGCGTGCGCGCCACCAGGGATTCCTCGTCGAAAACCGGCCACCAAGGACAGTCGGGGACCTCGCGGGCCAACCGGCCGGCCTATTCGTCGGTGCGCAGCACGAGGAAGCGCAGCACGTCGTCGCTCAGCTTCAAGCTGCGGTCGAGCTCGGTCAGAGCCCCCGGCGGAGCGTGGAAACGCAAGACCGCGTAGTAGCCTTCGCGATGGCTGCTGATCGCATAGGCCAGGCGGCGCTTCCTCCAGCCATCGGTGACCTCGGCGACCGTGCCGCGCTTGTCGATGATCTGCCCGGACGAATCCAGGGCCCCGCCCTCCTTCGTCAGGAGCTGCTCGACCCGGCTGATCAGGTTGGATACGCCCTCGTCATCGAGTTGGGGTTGGATGACCAGGGTCGCTTCATAGGGGCGCATGAGGAGCCTTTCCATGGGCTTGCCCCGGACGCGCGGCCCGAAGCAGAAAGGGTGGTTATGATGGGTTGCTCAGAGAACAACGGGTTACTTATAGCATGGGCGAACCGAATGGCCAATTGTCAAGACGTCGTGGGGCCTCGCGATGTCCTGCCGCCGCGCGCAAGCTTCCATCCTGCCCGATCCAGTGTATCATCTCAACGCACGTTTGGACCCATCCACCGCCGACGGCTTCATCACCCGGGAGTTGACATGCCTGCGTTCAACCTGACGATCAACGACCAACCCCGAACCCTGGACGTGGACGGCGACATGCCCCTCTTGTGGGCACTGCGCGATGTGCTGCGCCTGACCGGCACCAAGTACGGCTGCGGCGCCGGCGACTGCGGCGCCTGCATGGTCCACGTCGACGGACAGGTTCGCTACGCCTGCCAGACACCGATGCGCACGCTTGAGGGCGCGCGTGTCACGACCATCGAGGGGCTGTCGCCGGATGGCGACCACCCGGTGCAACAAGCTTGGCTGGCCGAGGACGTGCCCCAGTGCGGCTACTGCCAGGCTGGCCAGATCATGCGCGCCGCGGCGCTCCTTGCCGAGAAGCCCCGCCCGACCGATGCCGACATCGACGCCGCGATGGCCGGCAACCTCTGCCGCTGCGGCACCTACCAACGCATCCGTGCCGCGATCCGCCGCGCGGTAGGCGAGCAGGCGGGGGGGCGCGGCAGAGCTGACGGATATCGGAATGAGCAGGCAGAGAACGAGGCGGTGCGGCGATGATCAGCCCCCCACCAGCCCGCGACCACGAGAGCTCCCTCCTCACCCGCCGCGCCGTCCTCAAAGGCGCCGTCGGCTTCCAGCTCGCGCTCTATCTCGGCGGGCTGGATCGGCTGACCGCGACGATCGTCAACGCTTCGCTCCACGGCGATCTGCCGGACGCGCTGCCAGGCGGGAGCCCGGGCGACGCGCCGGGCCAGGCGCCGGCCGGCGAGCCGGTGGCGCTGTCGGCGTGGATCAAGATCGGCGCGGATGAGCAGGTGACGATCACGATCACCCGCTCCGAGATGGGCCAGGGCGTGCGCACCAGCCTGGCGATGATCGTCGCCGACGAGCTTGACGCCGACTGGGAGCGCGTGCGGGTGACCCAGGCGCCGGCGGGCGGGCCGAACGGCGGCCAGACCACCGTCGGCAGCCAGAGCGTGCAGTCGCTGTGGCGCGCGCCTTCGCCCTTGCGCACCGCCGGCGCGACCGCGCGGGCGATGCTGATCACCGCCGCGGCCCAGGCCTGGCAGGTGCCGGCGGCGGACTGCCGGACGGAGCCCGGCGCCGTGGTCCACGCCGCGAGCGGCCGGCGCTTGAGCTACGGCGCGCTGGCGGCCGCGGCGGCCAGGCTCCCGGTGCCGCCGGCCAGCCAAGTGCGGCTCAAGGACCCCGGCGAGTTTCGCATCATCGGCCAGCCGACCCGGCGCGTCGACAACCTCGACGTCGTCACCGGCCGGGCGATCTACGGCATCGACGTCCGCCAGCCGGGCATGCTGTTCGCGGTCGTCGCGCGCTGTCCCGTCTTCGGCGGGCGCGTGGCGCGCTTCGACGACGGCGCGGCCAAGGCCGTGCCCGGCGTCCGCCACGTCGTGCAGATTCAAAGCGGCATCGCCGTCGTCGCCGACACGACATGGGCGGCACTGCGCGGGCGCGATGCGCTGGACATCACTTGGGACGAGGGACCCAACGCGGGCATGGACAGCGCGCAGATCCGACAGGGCCTGGTCGGCGCGATCGCGACCTTCCCGGACCTGCCGGGCGACGCGGCCACGGTCGTCGCCGCCGACTACGAGGTCCCCTACCTGGCCCATGCGACGATGGAGCCGATGAACTGCGCGGTCCAGGTGGGGGATCGCGGCGCCGAGGTCTGGGCGCCGACGCAGTCGCCGGACGGCGTGCAGCGCTCGGTCGCGACCGCCCTCGGGCAGGGGCAGGGCGGCGCGACCACGGTCAACGTGACGCTGATGGGCGGCGGCTTCGGGCGGCGCGCCGGCAGCGACTATGCCTCCGAGGCGGCGCAGATCGCGCGCGAGGTCCGCGCGCCGGTACAGCTCACCTGGACGCGCGAGGATGACCTGCGGCACGACACCTACCGCCCGGCCAGCCGGCACGCCCTGCGCGGGGCGCTGGACGCGGGCGGGCGGATCGTCGCCTACCAGCACCACGCGGCGATGGCCGGCGGCGGCGGCAACCCGAACCAGGCCCGACCGCCCTACAACCTCCCCGCGCCATCGCTGAACGTCGCCGCGCCGCGCTTCGCCGTCCCCACCGGCGCCTGGCGCTCGGTGGCGATGTCGCAGATCGTCTTCGCCAACGAGAGCTTCGTCGACGAGCTGGCGGCGGCGGCCGGGCGCGATCCCTACGCCTTCCGCCTGGGCCTGGCCAGCAGCGCGCGCCTGCGCGGGGTGCTCGAGCTGGCGGCGACCCGGGCCGGTTGGGACAGCCCACCGCCGGCCGGGCGGGGGCGCGGCATCGCCTGCTGCAGCGGCTTCGGCTCGCACATCGCCGTCGTCGCCGAGGTGTCGGTGGCGGCGGACGGTCGGGTGCGCGTCCACCGGGTCGTGGCGGGGGTGGACTGCGGGCTGGCGATCAACCCGCTCGGCGTCGAGGCGCAGATCCAGGGCGCGATCGTCGACGGCCTGTCGACCGCGCTCAAGGCCGAGATCACGATCGAGGGCGGGCATGTGAAACAGAGCGGGTTCTGGGACTACGAATGGTTTCGCATGCCCGACATGCCGGTGATCGAGGTCCACCTCGTCGCCAGCCAAGACAATCCCGGCGGCGTCGGCGAGCTCGGCTACCCGGCGACGCCGCCGGCCGTGGCCAACGCGATCTTCGCCGCCACCGGCCAGCGCGCCCGCCGCCTCCCGATCCGCCTCGGCACCCCCGGTCCGACCGAGACGCCGACCGCGATCCCACCGACTTCGCCGCCCCCTACCGAGCCGCCGCCGGCCACGCCGACCCCGCGGCCGCCGGATACGGCGCGGCATCGGGTGTACGTGCCGAGCGTGGAGAAGAGCTGACCCCGCCGCCGGAGGTCGCCACCTTCGGGCGGCGATCTCCGGCGCCTGAGCCTGAACCACCCTCCGATTGCATAGCGCCGACCGCCGCCTTGCACCGCTACCCCTGGCCCGTCCTGGCGCTGATCGCGCTCGCTTACGCCGTGGCCCTGCATCGCCTGGAGGCGCAGAGCATCTGGTTCGACGAGGGCTGGTCGGCTTTTGCCGCGACCCGGGCGTCGCTGCTCGCCACCGCGAGCGCCGACCCGACCAATCCGCCGCTGTACTACATCCTGCTCGGCCTCAGCACGCGCGCCGCCGGCGACGGTCCCTTCGCCCTGCGCTGGTTCTCGGCAGTGTGGGGAATCATCGCCATCCCGCTGGCCTACCAGCTCGCGCGGCGGCTGGCGGACCGGCGCGCCGGGCTGTGGACTGCCTTCCTGGTCGCCGTCTCGCCGCTGCTGGCATGGGCCAGCCGCGAGGCGCGGATGTATACGCTGCTCGCCGTGCTGGTCCTGGTCGCCGCCCTGGCCTGGCATCGGCTGCGGGCGGCCGGGGCGGCCCGAGGGGGACGTGCGGCGACGCCCTCCGCCGCGCCCGCCACGGGCTTCCGCGCCGCACCGGCCGCCTGGCTCGCGCTGCTCGGCGCCGAGCTCGGCCTGCTGTATGCCCACAACACCGGTCCGGTGGCCGCGCTGTGGCTGAATGCGGTGACGGTGGTGGCTTGGGTGGCGGATCGCCGCGCCGCGGTGGCGGAGCTACGCCCGGCGCCGAGCGCCTGGCTGATCGGCCAGATCGTCGTCGTGGCGCTGTGGCTGCCGTATCTCGTCACGCGCTATGCCGCGCTCCTGGGCGCCAACCAGGCGGTCAGCGCGACCTCCGTGCCCGATCCGGCCTTCTTAGGCCGGGTCTGGCAGGTGCCGTGGACCGGGCCGTGGTGGATGGTCGGACAGGAGCCGGTGGTCACGGCTTCGGCCTTCGTGATCCTCGGCCTGGCGCTGGTCGCCCGCCCCTGGCGCCATCCCGGCGCGCGCTGGCTGCTGCTCCACGTCGCGCTGCTCCTCGGCGGGATGCTGGGCGGCCTGTGGATCCTGCGCAACGAGCTGCACGGCCGCTACCTCGTCCTGCTCACGCCCTTGCTGCTCGCGGCGATCGGGATCGGCATGGCGGGCATCCGGCAGCCCACGCTGCGCTGGCTGGCCTGCGGCGTCTTCACGCTGAACGCCGTCGTCGCGGTCCACCTCGCCACTACCCGCCCCGGCTACGGGCATGAAGACGTGCGCGGCATGGTCGAACATTACGCCGAGCGCCTGGACGGGGACGCGACCGTCCTGGCCTGGTCCTACGCGGACCGCTACGACCTGGCGTACTACTGGGATCGCCTCGGCGTCCCCGCGCGCCGCGTGACCCTGCCGGAGGGTGCCGACGTCGACGCGATCCTCCCTCTGCTCCCGCGGCACGGGGCGGTGGCGATCAACGTGTGGTTCGCCCAGCGGGCGGACTATCGCGGGATGCTGGAATGCGTCCTGGGCAATGGTCGGTCGGACGAGCCCGAGGTCTACACCACGGCGGGCATGACCAGCCTGGAGTATCGCGACATCGCGCTGGACCCACCCGACCGGGTCCCCGTGGCCGGCCGGATCGGCGAAGCGCGCCTCGTCGAGGCGGGCAGCATCCCCGCGGCCGAGGCCGATCGCGCGCTGTGCCTGCCGGTGACGATCGAGCTTGCCGGCCCGTCGGCGAGCGAGCTGCAGGCCGCGATGATCGTCACCGACGCCGCGGGCCGCGAGCTCGCGCACGCCGACGCGATCTTCGCCCAGGCCGACCAGCGGACCAGCAATCAGGTCGATCCCGGTGCGCGGCTGACCGCCTGGCCGCTGCTGCGCCTGCCGGGCGCCACGCCGCCGGGGCGCTATCCGGTCGCGATGCGGGTGTACGACCAGGCCAACCTGTCGGGCCATGACGTTCTCGATGCCAGCGGCCGGGCGCTCGGCAAGGACTTCCCGCTCGGTACCTGGATCGTCCCCGCGCCGGCGGATCAGGGCGCCCAGCGGCCATGACCAGCCTGCGCATCGCCCTTCTCGGGCCCTTGCGGGCCAGCTTCGACGGCGAGCCGCAACGGCCGCCGAAGCGCCGCGATACCGAGCGGCTCTGGGCCTACCTGCTCCTGCATCGGGGCGAGGTGTTGGACCGCGCCGCCGTGGCCGATGCCCTGTGGCCGGAGTCCGCCACCGCTCGCTCGACCCTGCGCCAGAGCCTTCACGAGCTGCGGCGCCACTTGCCGCCCGTGCCCGCCGATCAGCCGTGGCTGCTGGTCGAGCACGACCGCATCGGCTGGAACACAGCCGCGCCCTACGCGCTGGACCTCGATGGGTTCGAGCGCGTGCTCCGGAGCCGCGCTTCGGACTCGACCGACCGCAAGCGAGATCGAGGGCCTGACCTCGAATCGCGCCAGCACGCGATCGAACATTATTCCGGGGCGCTGCTGGAGGGTATGGACGAGCCCTGGCTGGTCGCCGAGCGCGAGCGGCTGGAGCGGCTGTATCGCACGGCCCTGACGGACCTGGCGCGCGACCATCTCGCCGCCGGCGACCCCACGGCCGCGCTTTCCGCCGCGCGACGACTGGTGGCGCACGATCCCTTCCACGAGGCCTCCCAGCGCCTGTTGATCCAGCTCTATCTGGAAACCGGCGATCGTGCGGCCGCGCTCAGCCAGTTCGATGCCTGCCGCGCGCTGCTGGCCGCCGAGCTGGACGTCGAGCCCGAGGCGGAGACCACGGCGCTGGCCGAAGCCATCCGCGCCGGGATCGCGGTCCCGACGGCGCCGGCGGTGACGCCGCGCCTGGATGACGCGACCCCGCCGGTCTTCGCCGGCAGCCTGGTGGGTGCCCAGCGGGTGCGCGAGCTGACCGGGCGCCTGGCCAGTACCGGCCTGTTGACCGTCACCGGCCCGCCGGGCAGCGGCAAGTCCCGCCTGGCGGCCGAGGCGGCGCGCCTGGCGCGGGCCGAGCTGCCGGGCGGCTTGTGGTGGGTGGATCTCGCACCGCTCGGGCCGGACGACGAGGTCGCGGCGGCGGTCGCGCGCGCGATCGGCGGGAGTGACGTTGTTGAGGGCGGCGCCGGTGGGAGTGCCGGCGGAGGGATCGAGGCCGGTGGGCATGCCGCCGGAGCGGCGGGCGAGGTCGCCGCGCTCATCGCCCGGCAGTCTGGTGCGGCCGTCGCGCTCCTGGTGCTGGACAACGCCGAACGGGTGGCCACCGGCTGCGCGGTCCTCCTGCGCGAGATCATGCCCGCCTTGCCCCAGCTCAGGATATGGGCGACCAGCCGCGAGCGGATCGGCGTCGGAGCCGAGGCGGTCTGGCGGGTGCCGCTGCTGGGCGTCCCCGGCAGCGGCACGCTGGGCGGCGGCGCGGACCTCCCCGAAGCGGCGGCGCTGTTCCTCGGCCTTGCCGAGACCTACCGGCCGGGCTTGATCCTCACCGCGGACCGGGCCGCCGCGGTCGCGGCCATCGCGCGGGCGTCCGAAGGTCTGCCGGACCTGCTCGCGCGCGCGGCCGCGGCGCTGGCCGGGCAGGAGCTTCTGCCGCTGGCGGCCGAGCTGCGGGCGGGCGAGTACGGCGGCCTGGACCGGACCGGCCCCGTGCCCGGGCTGCGCCACGCGAGCTGGACCGCGGCGGTGGCCTGGAGCGAGGACCGCCTGCCCCTCCTCCAGCGCGCCTTGTTCCGCCGCCTGGCGGTGTTCGACGGCGGCTTCGACGCGACGGCGGCCGAGCGGCTGTGCGCGAGCGATGCCGGCGGCGGGGTGGACGTTCCGGCCGACGAGGTGCTGGACCTGCTGGACCGCCTGGTCGCGGGATCGTTGGTGGTCTCGGACGTCAACGCCCCGGCCGGCGCACGCCACCGGCTGCTCGATCCCCTGCGCTGGTACGCGCGGGCGCGGCTGGCGGAGAGCGGCGAGGCGGCGGAGCTGGCGCGGCGGCTGGCGGCGTTGAAGGACGATGGGGATGAGATCGTGCCCGCGCGGCGGCCTGGTACCGGTTTGTGACAATTGTGCAACGCTTGCACCTGTACACTGGCGCCATCGTGGTTGCTCGCCGTGCCGCGGGGTCGCAGGAGCCGATGGCAAACGCGCCCCGAAGGGCAACCTGAGCGCAAGCCGGCGCATCGGGCGTCGGCTCACTCGGAACATCCATCACATGGAGGATAGGATCATGAAGACACTTGTGTGCTGCATTGTGGGAACGCTGGCGGGCGTGGCGCTGCTGGGACTGGCGTCCAGCCCCGCGGGCGTGGGGGCGGAGGAACCCGATCCGCAGCCCGGTCTGGACAACGTGACGGTTCGCCTTTGCGTCGAGTCTAACGACAGCGGCAACACCTATTGCGATCGAAACGAAGTCCTCGCGACGCAGCAATCGGCGACGCGCGCCTTCCCCGTCGGAACCGGCGGCAATCCAATGACCTTGGCCGGGACGTTCAGCTTCAGCAGCAGCCAGCTCGAGTCCGACTTCCCCCGCGCGGTCGTTTTCGGGCCGATCTCGGGCATCTATCAGGGCATCTCGCAAGCCTGGCTGTGGGGATCGCTGTGGCGGGACGGCACGATCGGCGAAGGTTTCTTCCTGGAAGAGATCCCGACCGAGCTCTTCGTGGGCGGCCTCGGCGCGCCGGGCGCCGGGCTGGACTTCTCCTCGACCAGTCAGTACAACCGGGAGTACGCCTTCCAACCCTTGGCCTGGTTTGGAATGTCTGCCTACTACGTCGTCTTGTACTTGGACGCGACACCCCCCGGCTACCCGGGCTTGGCCAACCCGGGCATCGGCGACCCCGACACCCTGGATGGTCAGGTGTGGGGATGGAGCGCGGCGCCGCCTAACGGGTGGTAAGACCCCCCGCCACCCAAGGTGGCGTGTTCCCGGGTGCTTGACAGACACCGCGATTGAGGAACGCCAGCTCGGTTCGAAGGGAACCCGGATCATCTTCACGGCACACACTTCACCGGGTGGGGCGCGCCGGCCGACGCGCCCCACCCGGCCAGCTTGCATGTCTCGGTCTTGTCGTATCCCCCGCATCACCCGCCCTTGGGGTACAATTCCGAGTGCGTTCGCGCGCTCGGTTCATGCTCAAAGTCTCGTTATTCGGCGACTTCCGCGCCGCGTGGGATGGCGTCGCCGTCGACCGCCTGCCCCGTCGGCTCGTCGGCGATCTGTGGGTGTATGTCCTGCTGCATCGCGACGTCCCCATGCCCGTGGGCCAGCTCGCCGCGGTGTTCTGGCCCGACGTGCCGGAGGCGACCGCACGGGGCAACCTCCGACGCTATCTGCACTTCCTCATCCAATCTCTGCCGCCGGCCGGCGCGGGACCGGCCTGGATGCTGCGCGACCGCAACACGGTCCAATGGAACCCGGCGGCGCCCATCGAGCTGGACGTCGCGATCTTCGAATCCCTGCTGCGCCGGGCGAGGGTCTTGGCCGACGACGGCGATCTTGCCTCGGCCCGGGCGGACCTGGTGCAGGCCGACGAGCTGTACGGCGCGGATTTGCTGCCCGCGTCGACCGCGGACTGGCTTGGGTCGCCGCGCGAGCAGCTCAAGGCGCAGCGCGCGGCCGGTCTGGACTTGTGGGCGCGCATCGATGCCATTGAAGGGCGGAACGAGGACGCGCTCGCGACCGCGCTGCGGCTGCACGCGCTCGTGCCGGAGCGCGACAGCGGCCTGGCGCTGGTCGTCTGGCTGCTCGCGACGCTCGGCCGGCGGGAGGAGGCGCTGGAGCGCCTGGCCATCCACCGCGCCGGGCTTGCCGGCGGCTCGGGGCTGGCGCCCAGCCCCGAGCTTGCGACGCTGCGCGAAGCGGTGGCCGAGGGCGCTTCGCTCGCGGCCTGGCATCCCGGCGCCCTACTCCGGCCCGAGCTCGGCCGGCCAGCCCCGGAAATTGGCGGCGCGGGGGCGCGTCGGGCGAGCGGCAACTTGCCCGCGCCGGCCGACGCCTTCGTCGGCCGAACCGAGGCGCTCGCCGCCATCGCGCGGCTGCTCTCGATCTCGCGCCTGGTGACCTTGACGGGGGTCGGGGGAACGGGCAAGAGCCGGCTCGCGCTCGAGCGGGCGCGGGCGCGCGGCGAAGCCTTCGGCGACGGGGTCTATTGGGTCGATCTCACCGCGATCAGCGATCCCCGGCTGGTCGACCGCGCGGTCGCCGTCATGCTCGGCCGCAAGCCGGTGCCGGGCAAGCCGGTGATCGACGGGGTGGTCGAGCACGTCCGGCACAAGACGCTCTTGATCATCCTGGACAACTGCGAGCACCTGCTGGAGGCCTCGGCGGCCGTCGCGGCGCGCCTGCTGGAAGCCGGGCCGGGCGTGCACCTGTTGGCGACCAGCCGGGTCAAGCTCGACGTGCCGGGCGAGGTGGTGTGGTCCGTTCCGGCGCTCGCCGTGCCGGTCGACGACCCCTTGCTCTCGATCGACATGCTCGAGGACAGCGAGGCGGTTCAGCTCTTCCTGGCGCGGGTGCGCGGCGTCTGGCCGGAGTTCGCGGCGGACCTGGCGCGGCTACGGGCCATCGCGGGGATCTGCCGCCAGGTCGACGGGATTCCGCTGGCGATCGAGCTCGCGGCGGCGCGGGTGAGCGTGCTGGACGTCGAGGCGATCGCCGAACGGCTCGCGACCAGCTTCGCGGTGCTCGCCCGCGCCGATCGCGAGCACCCGGACCGGCATCGGACGCTGGCGGCGGCGATCGACTGGGGCTACCAGCTCCTCACCCCGGCCGAGCAGGCTGTGGTGCGGCGCCTGTCGGTGTTCGCGGGCGGGTTCACCCTGCCGTCCGCCCAGGCGGTGTGCGCGGACCTGGAGGATCACTCCCACGATTCCCTGGCCGGAGCGGACATTTACGACCTGGTCGGGCGCTTGATCGACAAGTCCTTCATCGCGCCCGATCTACGGACCACGCACGGGCGCCGCTATCGCATGTTGGAGATGATCCGCCACTTCGGTGGGGAGCGCCTGCTCGCGTCCGGCGAGGCGGCGGAGATCACGCGCCGGCACGCGCGCTGCTTCCTGGCCATGGTCGAGCGGGTCGAGCCGCACCTGAAACGCCCGGGCTTCGAGACCTGGCTCGACGAGCTGGAGCAGGAGCAGCCCAACCTGCGCGCCGCGATGGAATGGATGCAGGCCGCCCAGGCCTGGCCCTGGGCGCATCGCTTCTGCGCGGCCGCCTGGCGCTATTGGCATCTGCGGGGCTACATCGACCCTGAGCGCGAGTGGGCCGAGCAGGTGCTCGCGCAGCCGGCGCCCGAGCTGCCGGCGACCGTCGACGCGAATGCCCGTTACGGCGCCGGCGTGCTGGCCTACGTGCAGGGCGATTATGCCGCCGCCCGCGACCACTGGATGACCGGCATCGCACTGTGGCGAGAGCTCGGCGAACTCAAGTCGGTAGCGGTGCTGATCAACAACCTCGGACTGCTGGCGATGGTGCAGGGCGACTTTGCCGCGGCGCAGCCCTACGCCCAGGAGGCGCTCGATCTCAGCCGGCGGATCGGTGAGCCGGCCGGCATCGCCAAGGCCTTGAGCGCGCTCGCGGATCTCGCCAAGCGCCGCGGCGACTATCCCGAGGCCTACCAGCGCTTCCGCGACAGCCTGGCGGCACTCGATGGGGTGGAGGGTGTCGAGTTCGAGCGTGCCGGCGTGCTGCGCGGGCTGGGCAGCCTGACGCTGGCGCAGGGCGAGTATGTCGAGTCCGAGCGCTACCTGCAGGAATGGTTAGCCTTCAGCCGCGCCGTGCGGCACAAGGCGGACATCGCGGCGGCGCTCAGCCTGCTCGGCATGTTGGCGACCGAGACCGGGCATTACGACGAAGCGGCCGACCAGCTCCGCGAATCCCTCGCGCTCTGGCGCGAGCTTGGCCACGAGGCAAGCGTTGCCCGGACCTTCCACAACCTCGGCGAGCTGGAGCTGCGCCGCGGGCGCACCGCGATCGCGCGGACCTTCCTCGATCGCAGCCTGGCGATGAAGCGCCAGCTCGGCGACGAGTGGAACGCCGCCTACACCCTGATCGCCCTGGCCGATCTCCACTGCCTCCAGGGTGATCCGGACGCGGCACGCGCCTTGGTCGCCGAGGGCCTGGACGCGGCGCGCCATTTCGGCGCCAAGAGCCTGATCGCCCGTGCGCAAGGCATCCAGGCACGGATCGAGATTGCGGCGGGCCGTCCCGAGCGGGCGGCCGAGCCCTTGCGCGAATGCCTGGCGCTGGCACGCGAGATGGGCGAGCAGCGCTCTATCGCCGTCGGGCTGGACATCGCGGCGGCACTGGCGACGGCGCAAGAGGATCTCACGGCGGCGGCTCGGCTTGCCGGCGAGGCGGACGCGATACGCGCGCGGATCAGGGCGCCGCGGACGGGCGGCGAGGCGGCGGAGCTGGCGCGGTGGCTGGCTGCGCCGTAGGGGGAGCAGTCCGAGATCGTGCCCGCGCGGCGATCTGGTACCGCTTTGTGACGTTTGTGCAACGCTTGCGCGTGTACACTGGCGCCATCGTGGTTGCCCGCCGTGCCGCGGGGTCGCGGGAGCCGATGGCAAGCGCGCCCCGAAGGGCAACCTGAGCACAAGCCGGCGCATCGGGCGCCGGTTCACCCGGATCATCAATCACATGGAGGATTTAGGATCATGAAGAAGCTTGTGTGCTGTATGGTGGGAACGATGGCGGGCGTGGCGCTGCTGGGCCTGGCGTCCAGCCCGGCGGGCGTGGGAGCGGAGGAACCCGATCCGCAGCCCGGCCTGGACAACGTGACGGTTCGGCTCTGCATCGAGTCGCCCTTCGACCTCGACCGCCGCTACTGCGGCCCGGGCGAGATCCTCGCCCAGCAGACGTCGACCGAACGCACCTACGAGTTGTACGGTGGCGGCCAGACGACCCTGCCGGGAACCTTCCAGTTCCTGAGCAGCGACCTCAACCAAGGCGGCGGCGCTCCTCGGGCCGTCGTGTTCGGGCCGATCTCGGGCACCTACGAAGGCTATACCGCGGCCTTTCTCTGGGGCGTGCTCTTCCGGGATGGCATCCTGGGCGGCAACTACCATCTGACGGGCTACTCGACCGAGATCTTCCAGACCACGCTGGGGCCCGTCGGCAACGGGCTGGACGGCTCGTACACCGGCGAGTTCAACCTGGAGTACGGCTTCCAGCCGTGGGTCCGGTTCGGCACTTTTCCCTACTATGTCGCCTTGTACCTCGACGAGAGCCTTCCGGGCATGCTTCCGCCGCCGGCCCTCCCCCCGCTCTCGACGATCGATGGCCAGGTCTGGGGCTGGAGTTCGGCACCTCAGTAACTGTTTTCGCGGCACACGATCGACCGGCTGGGGTGCGCGGCAAGGCGCGCCCCGGCCGGTTTCGTTTTCTGGCGAGGGCCCATCGCTGTCAGATCGGCTGAAACCACTCGCGCCAGGTCCGCCTTCCGATCCGTTCGGGCCGGATGATGTGGTGCTCACTTCCTCCGGCTACCTTGCGCCCCACCGCCACCCACCCGCTCCCATGCTCCCCCGCCGGCCCCGCGCCAACCCGCGCCACCCCTTCGTCCATCGCGAACAGCCCCCGCCACAGCGCGACCATCCAGGCCGCACGCCCCAGCCGCCCGATCCCGCCCGCGACCACTGCCACGGCGTCGCCGTTCCCCCGCCGCCGCTGGATCTCAAGCGCCGGCCGCTGCACCCAGCGGTCGTAGACCCGCCCGAACGGGAAGCCCCAGCCGCGCAGCAGCTCGACGCGCAGCCCGGCGCCTTCGATCAGCGCGCCCAACATCGCCCGATCGTAGCGCCGCACATGCCCCGCCGCGTAGTCCCCCGCCCCCATCCGCTGCGGGCCCGCCGGAACGGTCAGCGCAATCGCGCCGCCGGGCGCAAGGACGCGCGCGATCTCGCGCAACGCCAGGTCGTCCCGCGCGATGTGCTCCAGCACCTCGCCGGCCGCCGCGCCCGCGACGGACGCGTCGGGCAAGGGAAGGGCGGTGGCATCCGCGCGGAAGAGCAGAACTTGCCCGGTCAACCCCGCCCGAGCGGCGCGATCCCGCGCCCGCGCGATGCGAACCGGATCAGGATCAAAGACCAGCACGGCGCGACCTTGGCGGGCCAGCACCAGCGCCAAGCCGCCGTCGCCGCAGCCGACGTCGAGCAGTGGGCCACTCTCGCCGGGAACCGCGCCGAGCAGCGTCCGCGCCAGCAGGTCGACCCGCCAGGCATGGCGCGGACCGGTATAGGGATCGTCAGTCGAGCCGGCCGATGATTGCAGTGACATCGCATCAGGCATCGGGACTTCGCGCGGCGCCGCGCCGTTCCACCCCGTGCTCAAGGATGCCCAGCAGCCTTGCCCCGAGCACCTCCGGGGCGAAGCGGGCGTCCCAGGCCGCCTGACCTGCCGCCGCCAGCCGGGCGCGCAGGTCGGGCCGATCCGCCAGACAGGCGATCGCCTCCGCCAGCGCGGCCGGGTCGGCGGGCGGGACCGTCCACACTTCCTCGCCCGGCCGCAACATCTCGCGCAGCGCCGGTGTGTCGCTGGTCAGCACCGCCCGGCCGGCCGCCAGCGCGGCGTAGACCTTGAAGGGCACGACGCGCCCGGCCTTGGGCTGATCGCCGAAGATGCCCAGGCAGATGTCGGCGGGCTGGATGTGCTCGCCGAGCAAGCGTTCCGGCGGCAGCCACACCGGGTAGAAGCACAGGTTCGGCAAGTCCAGGACCCGCACCTGTGCCCGGATTTCCGGCAGCCGTTGCCCGATTCCGACGAGCTCGAAGGCGATGTCCGCGCGCCGACGGAGTCGGTCCGCCGCCCCCAGGACAACCGCCAGGCCGTGCAGCGGGATGAACTGCCCGAAGTAGACCACGCGGATCGGGTGAGACGCGCCGGGCGCGCTCTCGGCATCGGTGCGGTAGGGCCGCGACATCCGCCGGTAGACCGACGGCGCGCTGGCCGGGATCACGCAGGTCCGCGCCGGGGCCAGCCCGAAGGCCGACCCGAAGGCCTCGGCATGGGCGGTGGTGTCGGCCAGGCACAGGTCCGGCAGGCGGAACAGCCGGCCCTCCAGCGCTCCCAGCGCCTGCAGGCGGCGCGCGTCCGGTGGCAACAGCGCTCGGTCGCGGATCGTCTCGGAGATCGATACCAAGGGATCGAAGACCAGCGGCCGGTCGCGCCGCCGGGCCAGGCGCGCCGCCAGCGGCAGGTCCAGATGCGCGGTCGCGCCGACAAACAGCACGTCGTAGTCGGGCTCGCGCGCATGCGCCCGCGCGAGGCGCGCCCAGGCAAGGCTCTGGCGGGCGAGCGCGGCGGCGGTCCGCGGCCCCCGCCGTGCCGCGTCGAGCTTGGCGGTGGTGTCGCGCCACAGGGGGACATGGCATTCGCGGACCGTCGCGCCCGCCGCTCGCAGCCCCTCGATCAGGATCGCGTTGCGCCCGGCGGTCCGGTCGTAAGTGCCGAAGTAGAGTACGCGCAAGGGCGATCCAGCCGGCACAGCAGAGTGGGCGTGGCTGGATTGCGGCATGGCTTATCGAGACTCCCCCTCTCCCGTGTCGTTCGGGAGAGGGGGCCGGGGGGTGAGGGCCGGCGTGACGAACACCCCTAC
>CAZCJG010000048.1:0-18089 GCA_964498575.1 uncultured Anaerolineales bacterium
AGCGCAGCGAGCCGAAGACGTCGCCGGTCAGGCACTCCGAGTGGACGCGCGCCAGCACCGACTCGCCCGCCCCGGCCGGATCGCCCAGCGTCAGCGCCAGGTGCGTCGATCCCTCCGCATCCGCGAAGGCCGTGACCCGGAAACGCCCATGCGCCGTCGGCAGCACCGCCTCCGACAGTCGCTCGACCACCGTTCGGGCCCGCCGCCGGAAGGTGACGAGGTCCGCGATCGACAGCGCCTTGAGGCCGTGCGCCGCCGCGAACGCCTCCAGCGTCGCGCCGCGGGCCATCGTGCCGTCGGCCGCCAGGATCTCGCACAGCAGGCCGACCGGCTCCAGGCCCGCCATCCGCGCCAGGTCCATCGTCGCCTCGGTGTGTCCGGTGCGTTCCAGCACGCCGCCCGGCGCCGCGGCCAGCGGGAAGATGTGGCCCGGCCGGACGAAGTCGTCGGGCCGGGCGCGCGGATCGGCGAGCTTGCGGACGGTGGTGGACCGCTCGTAGGCCGAGATGCCGGTCGTCAGGCCCTCGCGCGCGTCGACCGAGATGGTGAAGGCGGTGCCGTAGGGCGCGGTGTTGCGCTCGACCATCTGCGGCATGTCCAGCGCGGCCAGGCGCGCGGGCAGCATCGGCACGCACAGCAGGCCGCGCGCCTCGCGGGTGATGAAGTTGACCGCCGCGGGCGTGGCGTGCACCGCGGCCATGATCAGGTCGCCCTCGTTCTCCCGGTCCGCCGCGTCGGTGACGATCAGCATCCGGCCGGCGCGGATCTCGGCCACGGCCTCGGGAACGGTGCACCAGGCAATGGGGTTGGATTCTGTCATGCGCTTGGCTCCAGCTTCATGGGATGGGGTTGATCTCGAACTGAAAGCGCAACTTCATCGCGCGGGCGGTGCGCCGCGGCGCCGTCCAGCCGCGCCGCGAGCAGGTGCTCGACGTACTTCCCGAGGATGTCGGGCTCGAGGTTGACGCGCGTCCCGACGCGGTAGGTCCCCGCCGTCGTGTGCGCCAGGGTGTGGGGGATGTAGGAGATGGTGAAGCCGCCGGGCGACACGTCGACGACCGTCAGGCTCACGCCATCGACCGCGACGAAGCCCTTGGGCACGACATAGCGCAGGACGGCCTCGGGCGCCTGGAATGCGACGAGGCGCGCCTCGCCTTCCGGATCGACGCCGACCACCTCACCCGTCGCATCGACATGGCCCTGCACGAAGTGCCCGCCCATCCGGCCGTCCGCCGCCAGCGCGCGCTCCAGGTTGACCGGATCGCCCGCCGCCGGCAGGCCGAGGTTGGTGCGCCGCAGCGTCTCGGGCGCCAGCTCGACCGTGAAGCCGCCCGGGCCGACGGCGACCGCGGTAAGGCAGGCACCCTGGACCGCGACGCTGTCGCCGACGGCCAGGCCCACCGGCACGACCCGCGCGGCAACCTCGACCACCGCGATCTCACCCCGGCGCGCCAGCGAGCGAATCCGGCCGACCTCCTCAACGATCCCGGTGAACATGCTCCCCCCCTGGGGCGGCCGCGCCGGCAGGCATCGCCTCCAGCTCGCCCGTGACCATGACGTCCTCGCCGACCAGGGTGATCCGCACCTCGGCCAGCATCACCGCCGCGTCCATGGGGTCCACCCCGAACCCGGCGATCGGGCCCGGCGCGGCCGCGCCCCCGACCAGCTTGGGCGCGACGAAGGCGCACACCGCCTGCGCCAGGCCCTGGTCCAGGAACGACCCGTGCACCACCGCGCCGCCTTCGACCAGCAGGTCGGTGATCCCGCGCGATCCCAGCGCGTCGAGCAGGTGTGGCAGGGCAACCCGGCCGTCCGCCGCCGCCGGCAGGCACAGCACCTCGACACCCCGGTCGGCCAGCCGCGCCGCGTGCGCGGCTGGCATGTCGACCGTCGCCACCAGGGTCCGGCCGGGCAGAGCGGGGTCGAACAGCTTCGCGCCCGGCGGCACGCGGCCGTGGCTATCCAGCACCACGCGCAAGGGATGGCGGATCTCGTCGGGTGACACGCCCTGGAGCCGCGTCGTCAGCCGCGGATCGTCGGCGATCACGGTCCCGGCACCGGCCAGGATGGCGTCGGTGGCGTTGCGCAAGGCGTGCGTCGCCTGGCGCGCGGCCTCGCCGCTGACCCAGCGGCTCTGGCCGGTGCGCGTGGCGATGCGGCCGTCCAGCGTCATCGCGTACTTGAGCGTCACCCGCGGCCGGCCGGTGGTGATCCACCGGGCGAACGACGCGATGATCGCCCGCGCCTCCGCGGCGCACAGGCCCAGCGTCACCGCCACGCCCGCCGCGCGCAGCTCGGCCAGGCCGCGGCCGTCGACGCGCGGGTTGGGGTCCAGCGTCGCCGCGTGGACGCGGGCGATGCCGGCGGCCAGGATCGCGCTCGTGCAGGGCGGGGTGCGGCCGTGGTGGCAGCAGGGTTCGAGCGTGACGTAGAGCTCGGCCCCCCGCGCGGCCTCGCCGGCCTGCTCCAGCGCCGCCACCTCGGCATGGGGTCCCCCGGCCGGCGCGGTCCAGCCCTCGCCGACCAGCTCGCCCGCCCGCACAACCACCGCCCCGACGGCCGGATTCGGGCTGGTGCGGCCGTGGGCGCGCCGGGCCAGCGCGAGCGCGCGCTGCATCCAGCGCTCGGCGGGCGGGTCGGTTGCAGGGTTCAACAAAAAAAGCCCTCCAGACGATCGATCCGCAGGGCTGATGGGAGAAGCGGGCGGCGGCCACTACGCAGGCGCGGACGACGAACCGCCGCCGCGCCCGGGAGGACGCACGTCCCTTTGCTCCCTGACGGGCCGATCCGCCGCGCGAGCCATGCCGCGGACGGCCCCGTCAAACCTTCTCCCATCCGGACTGTACCGTCGGCTCCGGCTTTGCCACCGGATCTGCCCCCGCGGGGGCTCGCGGGCTCGAGGGCTTGCCCCTCCTACCGCCGGTCGGGAATTGGCGCGCGCCTCACCCTGCCCTGAAGGTTTGATTGATTGTGTTTCGCGGTGGCTGCGAGCAGCCGCCGCCAGCCTAGTATAGCACGGGGCGGGGACAGCATGGGCCGGCGAATGGAATTCGCGCCTACCCTCACAAAAGCCGGCCTTCGCCGGCTATTCACGTGAGAGTGCGGCGTCCAGCCCGCGCAGGCGGGCTTCGTAATGGTAGCCGCGAATTCCATTCGCCAGGCTGCTGGGAGACAAGCAAGCCCGCCCGCATTCGTGGAAAGCATCGGGGCCTCCCCACGGTCAGGAAGGGTGACGACGATCGGCCGGTGTCGTCATGCCGGAAAAACCGCATCGGCGGGCGTTGTTGTCGGATCAGACCGCGTGGTACGGAATCGTCGTTGCGCGGCGGATGGTGTGGCGGATGGCAGCCGCATGGCGCGGTCGTGGATTGTTGAACGGTGAGTTGAACGGCGCCCGACGGCGCCGCCGCATCGTCGGTTCCGCGGCGAGCTGGCCGGGGACGCGAAGGACAGGCAGGGAGGCGAGTGATGCACGAACACGATCGATGGAGCGAAGCCCGCGGCGCCGCGCTGCATGCCGGGTGCCGGAGCGGTGAGGCAGGTGCGTGCAACGCGGCGTTCGAGACGCTGTGGCGGGAATACGTGTACCCCTATGCCCTGAAGCTCGCGCGAGACGTGGCGTGGGCCGAGGACATCGCGCAGGCGGCGATCGAGCGCATCTGGCGCGGCCTGCCGGAGGTCCGACAGCCAGGTCAGTTCCTGGCCTGGGCACGGAAGGTCGTGTACCGCGTGTTCGTCGACCAGTACCATGTTCGGCAAGCCGGGGGCGCGATCGAGTGGCCGCCATCGGAGGCGGACGAGGTCGAGCCCGTGATTGCCGATGGCGCACCGGACCTGGACGCCGATCCGGCCGCCGGGGACTTGCGCGCGATCATCCTCTGCGCGCGGTGCCTGTCGGAGAGGGAGCGCCGGGTGATCTGCGGAACCTTTCTTGATGAGCTGTCAGACGTTGAGCTGGCACAGCGGGAAAGCGCCAGGTGCGGTGCGCGGGTGAGCCCCGCGAACATCCAGGTCACGCGGTCGAAGGCGCTGGCAAAGCTCAGGGATTACTTCCCCTTACGCGCCTACTTCGGCCTGGCCGAGGCAATCGGTGAGGCGGTGCCGGCGTGATCGTCGGAGCATGGACGGGTGGGACATCATCGGGCTTCCGGCGGGCAGCGAGGCCTCGCCGGGGATCAGTGGAACAGGAGTCGAGCATGTACACCAATGGATTCAAGCATTCCGGCGATTGGGTCGAAGGTCCATCCTGGATCGACCGAGCCGGGCCCGCGTCGAACCGGTTCGAGCGCGCCGTCGTCGGCGCGGTGAGCTCGGCGGCCTGCCGGCGCTGCCGCGCGTCGCTACCCGACTACGTCGCGGCCCAGCTCGGCGGCGTGGACACCGGCGCCACAATCGTCGGCGGCGATGTCTCTCGCATGATCTCCGGCGACGATCGACGGGCCAGGCTTGCGGAGGTCGCGGCTCACCTGGACACCTGTCCCGACTGTGCGGAGATTTACCTGTGCCTGTTCGAGGCGGAGCACGCGGTCGCGGCGGGAGAGCTCGGCATGGCGGAGCACACGCCGGCGCCGGATCTGGGCTTCCTGCCAGTCGAGCAGCCGGATCGATCGGATGCCATCGCGCGATGGTGGAACGCGGCCGCCCGGCGGCTGGGCGAGAGCCTCCGCGTGTGCTTTGCGCCGGACCTGCTCGCCCAGCTCGTGCCCGCGCCGGTGGCGGTGCGGCATTCGACCGGCGCAGGGGGGCGCTATCACGAGCGCTTGTACACGCTGGCGCCGCGACCCGGCTATCCCATGTCCCTGACGGTCTTCCGCGACGGCCTGCAGCCGGATCGCGCGTTGGTGGAAGTGGGCCTGCACTATCCTGATCGAAGTTGGCCGGATCTAGGGGGTATCGACGTCGCTCTTGTAATGGACGGCGGGGCGCGCCATGCGGTGACGGACCCGGCCGGGCTGGCGGTGTTCGAGGACATCCCAACCGAGAGCCTGGGCCGCATGATCATCGAGCTGCCCTTGCCGGGTGAAGAGGAAGCCGGCGAGATGTGATCCCTGGGAGATCGCCTAACCCGTCCCACCGACGAGGACGAACCCGGCCCAATCGCGCGGATCGGCGAAGGGTCGCGCGTCGGCGGGACGATCGGCGACCAGGCGCCGCAGGTCGTCCGCGCTGGCCTCGGGCCAGCGCGGATCCTCGGTGGCCCCCAATGCCTCCGCGACCGTCAGCTCGCGCAGCCACACCTGGGCGAGCTGGAGCGCGGCGGCCGGTCCCAAGCCCCCGCCTCCGACCATCGCGACGTAGAAGCGCTGCATCAACAGGAAGGTCGGCAGGTCGCCCACCTCCCACTGGCTGACCAGCACCGCCCCCGCGCCCGCCGCCAGGAAGGCGCGCACCAGGCCCAGCGGCTCGTCGCCGCGCAGCACCCGCGCCAGCCCGGTCTCGCAGGCGCTGAGGACGACCAGCTCGGCGTGCAATCGCCAGGTGTCGACGACCTCCGCGGCGGTCAACCGTTCCTCACCGTCGGTCCCTTCGCCCGCTCCCGGACCCGGCGCGCCGGTTTCGAGGAAGCTGTCCAGCGGGCGCTCGGGCAGGAACGCGCCGTGGCAGGCGAAGTGGAGCCAGCGCTTCGTCGCGGCGGCGTCCCGCAGGCGCGCCGCCTTCGGCTCGGGACCGGTCCACGCCTCGCCACCCGTGATCCGCGCGACGAAGCGCGCCTCGGCCTCGGAATGGCGCAGCGCGGTCGCGCCGGCGCGGCTGTTGTAGCCGATGGCAAGGCTCCCCGCCGGCGGGCCATCCGCCGGCCCGCGCTGGAAGCCGTGCCGGACGAGCACAGTGGCGCTCGGGCTGTAGATCAGGCGCGGGCCCCCGGCGCGCAGCAGGTACGGATCATCATCATGCCGTGCAGTATCGTCGGATCGCGCCGCGTTTGCGGTTTGCAGTGCGGCGAAGGGGACACGGTGCAGGGGGCCGTGAGAGATGATGAACCAGATCCCGCCGGGCTGGCCCGCCGCCGCCGGTGCGATCAGGTCGGCGTAGATCCGCCGGGCCACCGCGGTGGCGAGGAATTGGCCGGGATCGCCGCCGCGCGGCGTGCCCCCGACGTAGTGGTTGGGGTCGATCTGGCCGAAGTGGGCCTCGGCGCGCTCCGATGTGATGGCAAACACCACGGTGCGCGCTGGCGCCAACAGGTGCTCGCGCAACGCGGGCTGCGCGGCGATCACCCGCGCGAGCGGGATGTCATGCTCCAAGACGCCGGTCGTAAAGGTCGCCAGCAGCAAGGCATCCGCCGGCAGCGCGGCCTGGACCTCTGCCAGCGTCACGGTGCCGTTGGCAGGGCTGGGCGTGCCGGTGCTTTCTCGCTCCGCCGCCCCGAGCCGGCGCGCGATGGCATCGTCGAAGGCCCGCGCCCGGGCGCGCTCGGACCAGGCGAAGGCATCAGCGGTGCGGCCGAGCGCCAGGCAGCGCAGGACGAGCGACTCGTAGACCTGCTGCCAGCGGCCGGCCAGGCCGATCTTCAGCGCCTCGTCGCGCAGGGGGACGCGCGTGTCCTCGATGATCCGCGCGCTGGTCGCGAAGTGTTCCAGCGCCGCCTCGTCCCGGCCCAGCCGCCGCCGGACCTCGCCGAGGCGGTAGTGCACTTCGGGCAGGATCTCGGCGCGACCGAGCCGGGTGCAGGTCTCGAGCGCCTCGCCGAATGCGCCGGCGGCCCCGTCGAGGTCGCCGGCAATTTGCCGGGCTAGGCCGAGGTACAACCAGGTGTCGACCACATGGTCCAGGCTCGTCTGATGCTCCAGTGCAGCGCGCAGAGTCTCCTCAGCTTCTTCAAACCGACCCATGAACAGCAGCACCTCGCCCTGATTGTTCAGCGCGCGCCCGAAGGCATCCCAGTCGGCGTCCGCGCGCAGCTCGGCGGCGCACAGCGCGAGCTGGGCGAGCGCTTCGTCCAGCCGACCCTGATCGCGATAGAGGAGGCCGAGCTCGTGCCGGCATCGGGTCAACAGCTTGCGCGCGGCCATCTCCGTGAAGCACTGCTGCGCGGCGATCAGGCAGGCCTCGCAGGCATCGTACCGGCGCAGCTCGTAGTGCAGGATCGCCAGGTTGAGCTGGGCCTTGCCCTCGCCGAGGCGATCACCGCGTTGCCGCCATAGCAGCAGGCAGGCCGACAGATCGCGCGCGGCTTCCTCGAAACGCCCCACCTTGCGCAAGTCGATGCCACGCGAGTTGAGCACGCGCCCGCGCAGCTCCTCGTCGAGCGCCGGCGTCGCGAGGAAGGCGTCCTGACGGGTAATCGCCTGGTCCAGCGAATCACCCCGGTAGAGCACCACCGCGTCGAAGTACGCCACGATCTGCGCGCCGCGCCCCGGTGTCAACGCGACATCCTTGATGCGCGCGATCAGCCGCCGGAGCGCGCTCGGGTCGGTGTTGACCAGCACGCTGGCGTATCGGTCGAAGACCTGGATCAAGATCGGCTCGGCGGCCACCCGACCGCCGCGCAAGGCCTGCGCGAGCGCGTCGATCGCCCGTTCGTGCCACGCGGCGTAGCGCGCCGGATCCCGTTCCTCCATCCCCGCAAGGCGGGCGGCACCGAGATCGCCAGCCAGCGCCCAGCCGTCTGGGCCGGCTTCGAGCTCGGGATCGGTAGCCCATGCGGCCTGTGCCGCCGCGAAGCGGGCCGGAAAATCGGCCGCGCCATCGTTGAGTAGGGCATGTGCCAGGATCTCGTCGGCGTGGCCCACAACCGCGAGATAGTCCTTGAAGTCTTCAAGCAAATCATGCATCGCGTGGGAACGCTCCCCAATGCCCCTGCTTTCCCGCGTTTCCGTAGCCCCGGATCCTTGGGCAGCAAGCCGTGGAAAGGAGTAGCCGCTGACGGCGGTCAATGATACCAGAGGCTCGCCGCGCGGTCTCGGTCGCGCCGCCGGGCCGGCCCGGCGCGGTGTCGGGCCTGTCGAACCGTGTGGAGTCATGAGGAGAGGAATGAATGATGGCTGCATCGACCCCGACCGTCCGAAGGCACCCTTACTGGGCCATCGGCCCGATTGTGGCGCTGTGCATCGTCGCGCTATCCGGTTTCGCGCTGTTGTGGCTGGCCAGCGCCGCGGTGCCCAAGGCTGCCGCGGCGCCCAGGCCAGCCGTGATCTACACGCGCGAGTCGGGCAAGCCGGAGCATGGGACGGCCTATCAGGTCGTCCAGACGGCCGGCCTTCGGCTCGCTCCGGGCTCGCGTGGCCTTGCGCCCGAGCTCGCCAGTGTCCTGGCGGACACGCCCGGCGGACGACTGGTGGTGTTCAAGGTCGTGGTCAGCATCGAATTCGAGCCGACCGAGGCGTATCTGGAGGACCTCAAGGCGGGGCTGCGCGCCGCGTCGCGCTTCCTGTACGAGGTCACGCAGGGGCAGATGATCTTCGGCGAGATCACGATCGGAACCAACGGCGCGCTGTGGGACGCGGCGGACATTCGCGTGCTGGCGGCGAACGACCTGCGGCCGATGACCTACGTCGGCGGGATCGTGCCCCAGCCGACGAATTACGCGTGGAACAACCTCACCTTTCTCCCAGCGGTGATCTTCCTGCCGCGGCATTGGGACGGCAACGGCGCGGGGTCCGGTGCCTGGGCGGGTGTGCCCGGCTACACCACGATCGCCCACGAGTGGGCGCATTACGCGCTGTTCCTGTACGACGAGTACCGGCAGGCGGATGGCGAGGCCACCTATTGCACCGATGACGCGCTGCCCGGCGTCGACCGCTTGAACGAGACGGCGTCGTCGATCATGGCGTACCCGTATACGACGTGGGCACTCTGGCACCCCGGCGATCCCGCCGTCCCGCCCTTCTCTGACCATCCGTGCTGGGAAACCGAGCAGGCGACCCTTCATTCCGGCCACGGAAGCGACTGGGAAACCCTGGCCATCTGGTACGAGCTCCAGGGCATCGACGGCGGCGGCGAGCCCCCCGATGCCGGACTCGTGATACCCGAGCTCGACGCCGAGCGTCCGAATGCCGCGCTGGCCGAGGACCTCGTCACGAGCGTGACGACCATCGGCGAGGATGACGCCGCCGTCCCATCGCCCGTGCTGCGGCTCCGGTCAAGCTCGGACATGCCGGCCGTCGACCTGGCCGGGGCGTTGATCATGGTCTGGCTGGAGCTGCCCGGGCCGGGCAGCGGCCGGCTGATCTACCAGGGGACGACGCAAATGCGACTGCCGCGCGACGGATTGCGGGACCTCGGCGACATCTCCCTGGTCGGGGTTCCCGCCGGCGAGCCGGCCCTGTCCTCCGCCAAGATCCATGTCGCGGTCGTCGCCGGCGCGGGCGGCGCACCGGTCTATCAATGGCAGGGCTTGGGGGCGGCGGATTGGGCGGGCGAGTCGGTGCTCAGCGTGGCGCTGAATGCGGGGGCCTGGCAGCCCGACATCGAGATCGGGTTCGGGGTCATGGGCAACCTGGCAATCTCGCTGGCCAGCGATGTCGCGCTCGCCACGCCGCCCCGGGTCGAGATCGGTGCGGATGGTGTGACGGAAAGCTGCGCGGCCAGCGTGTGCAGCCTTGAGATGATGCTGGTCGACGGACGCTGGGGCGCGAGCTGGCCGCCGGCGGGCGCGCCGGAGCTCGGGCTGAACCTGCCGCTGCGGTTCACGTTGCGCATCGTCGCCGAGGGGATCGGCCAGGTGATCCTGCCGATCCAGCGGGCGGGCGGTATCGGCCCGGCGCATCTGGATGTGAAAGCGCCGCTGCGCGACAGCCCGGTGGTGGTGGACGTGCCGGGCGTGCCGACCAAGCGGAACGGGCCGCCGCTGAACGGTTGCTCCCAGGCCTACTTCATGCCCGCGGTGGACCGGCTCAGGTCCGGGACGACCGGCCAGCCGCCGCGGGCCCCGCTCCCCCCCGGCGTCAAGGGTCGCCTCGGTCCAGCCGTCGACGTGGACCTGGTTTGCCGCCTGCAACTCCACGATCCGAGCGGCGCGCCGATCGCCCCGCCCGGCACCAGCATCAGCCTGTTCTACAGCCAGGCGACCATGGATCGCCTCAGGAAGCTCGGCCTGCCCGTCGACGAGAGCAAGCTGGTGGTGTTGCACTTTTCGCGTGCGAGTGGCCGGTGGACCGTGTCCGCGGCGCGTCCGCTCGCCAACCCCAGCGGCAACCCTCCCCGCCCGCTGGGCACCGCGCTCAACTTCATCACGGCAGAGTTCCACGAGGAAGGCATCTACGCCGTCGGCTGGCGATAGCGCGGGCGGTCTGAGGGCACTCGGTCGGCCGGCGCGCCTGGCCACATCACCTTTGCCTCTCACCTCGACGCGAGACGTGAGGATGGACGACCATCCTCACGTCTCGCATTTTCTATCACTTCATCACTGTGATTTCAGCATCCAGTCGGTGGGTTTTGCGATGGCATGGGGCCAATGCCTACCCGTTGGTCTCATCGGAACTTTGAAAGACTTGATCATGATGATGACATCTCGTCCAAAAAAATCCTTGGAAATTCTCCACCATTCCGCAGGGTCTATCCATGTGTGTGGCGAGAATTCCAAGGAACCGCGCCACGACAATCCTCCAACCCCAAACCAACCAAAGGAGCTACAAATGAACTTCAAGATGCGAGCGCTGTTGATGGCCGCCCTGGCGGCGACCCTGCTGATCCCCGTGGCGTCGGTCGGCGCTCAGGATCAGGACGCGGCGGACCTTGCGCCGGCCGGCGCCGAGGTGACGGGCGTCGAGACCGGCCCTGACGCCGAGGCTGTCGAGATCGACGTCGACGCTCAGGACGAAAGCACCGACGCGGCCACGGACAGCGCCGGCGCGCCCGGCCCCGACCAAGGTCTGCCGCTCGTGCCCGCGGCGCCGACGAAGTACGAGCTGCGCAACCGGCACAGCCAGAAGTGTGCCGACCTCGCGGTGGCGAACGGCGGGGCCGGCGTGGCGGTGGTCCAGATGCCGTGCGTCGCGGCGGACAACAGCCAGGCCTGGCTCTTGAACTTCAAGGGCGTGGTCGGCGGTGTGAGCACCTACGAGATCAAGAACGCGTTCTCCGGCCGCTGCCTGGAGATCATCGGCGGCAGCCCCGACATCTGGGCTTCGACCGTGCAGAACACCTGCAATGGCGGCGACGCGCAGCGCTACAGCTTCACCTTCCTCGGCTTCGAGGCCGGTGCGGTCGGTCGCTACCAGATCAAGCGCGTCTTCCCCGGTGTGCGCTGCCTCTCCAACGGCGCCTCCTTCTCCAGCGGCGCGCCGATCGTCCAGGGCACCTGCGCCGCCGGTGATCCGCGGACCTTCATCGTCGAGATCCGTCCGTAAGGATCGGCGAGCCTCGGCGCATCGCCGCCGAGCACAGGACGGCGAGGCCGATCGAATCGAGCCGGGCCGGTGGGGGAACCCACCGGCCCGGCTCTGTGGGTCTCCTTCGACGGCGGGTGCTACCGGCACCCCGGCCCCACCACGCCCCGCGCCGCGACCGGCAGATGCACTTTCACCGGCAGCTCCGGCCGCCAGGGACCGCCGGTGGGCGTGGGCTGCGGCGTCGGAACCGGCGGCAGCGGCAGGTCCTGGTCGCGCACCGTCACCAGGCCCAGGCCCTGCGCCGCGACGAAGGCGTGACCGCGGGCGATCGCGACGTCGCGCGCCTGGTCGGGCAGGCCGAGCTGCGCGATGACGCGCGCCGGCACGTGGCCGGGGTTGGCGGCATCGTGGGCGGCGTCGATCACCAGCAGTGTCCCGCCGCCCTCGGGGTTGGAGCGCGCGAGGTAGAGCCGCTGCTCGAACAGCGCGCTGTCGCGGTTGCGGCCTTCGAGCGTCAGGCGGGTGCCGTCCTTCGGATGCTCGGGATCGCGGACGTCGACGACCTGCAGGCCCTCGACGAAGACCGCCTGCCCGTCGGTCTGCACCCCGCCCTGCGAGCCGATGGCGGCGATCACGCCGAACTCCTGCGGTTCGTCGAATTTGAACACGTCGACGATCTGCAAGCTCGGCCGGCCGGGGAAGCTGCCGGTGGACGGGCCGAGGATGAAGGCGCGCTTGTCGTACACCGCCAGATCGGTCGCGCCGCCGCTGGTGCGCCAGCGGCTGAGCTCGCGCGGGTTGGCGGGGTCTGCGACGTCGTAGACCCGCAGCCACTCGTCGTTGGCGAGGTAGACGTGGCGCTCCGCTTTGGCTTCGTCCTCCTCGACGACGATGCGCCAGATCGACTGCTCGCGGCCGCTCAAGGGGTCGCGCGGCATGGGGACCGCCGCGATCTGGCGCGGCTGCGCGGGCGAGCGGACGTCGAAGACGCGGAGCTGGCGGTCCGGCGAGCCGACGTAGAGGTAGCCGTTGCCCGCCGCCGCGATCGCGCCGTGGTCCGCGCCGACCGGGATCGCCGCGCGGACGCGCGGGTTGGCGGGGTCGCCGACGTCGACCACCAGGATGCGGTTGCCCGAACCCTCGTCCTCGACGAAGGCGTAGCCGCCCCAGAGCGCCACGCTCTCGGCCGAGCCGAGGGTGTCCATTATTTGGCGGGCGCGCATCGCGGCCGGGTTCATCACGTCCACCCCGTGCAGGCCCGCCCGGCCCGCGGCGAGCAGGAGCTGGCGGCCGGTGCCAGTGGCGTGGAGGTTCTGCACCGAGTCCGGCGTGCCCGCCGCCCCCAGCACGGGTCCCAAGCTGCCCGGGATGGCCTGGGCGACCGCCGTAAGCCGGGCGGGACCCTGGTAGTACACGCGGTCCCCGGCGACCAGCACGGCGCGCGCCTGGTCGCCGATCGGCACGGTGAAGAGCGGCGTGGGGCGGCGCGGGTTGGCCACGTCGAAGACCCGCAGCGAGCCGAAGCGTTCGGTGCCGGGCCGCGCCTCGGAGATCGCCACGTAGAGGTAGGTCCCGACCGCGTCGATGGCGTCGGCCCAGTCCTCCAGCTTGCGCTCCAGCCGCGGCGCGGCGGGATTGCCGACGTTGACCTGTTCGAGGTTGCGCGTGACGACGTAGGCGTAGCTGCCGACCAGGGCGAAGTCCGACACGATCTGGCGGTACTGCCCGAGCTCGCGCGGCGCGGCGGGGTTGGAGATGTCGACGATCCGCAGGCCCTTGGCGCCGGCCGCGACGTAGGCCAGGTTGTCCTGCAGGACGACCTTGGCCGCCACGCCCTCCAGGGGCGCGCGGCCGACCACGACCGGCGTCTCGGGCGGGCGCACGTCCAGGATCACCAGCCCGGCGCCGCTGTCGGCGACATAGGCATAGCCGTCGCGCACCGCGATGTCGCGCACGATGTCGGGCAAGGGCGCCGTCCGACCGACCTCGTCCGGGAAGGCGGGATCGCAGCCGGTCTGGATGATCACGCGCGGGCCGACGCCCAGGAAGGTCAGCCCATCGGCCTGGGTGGCGGCCTGGATCGGGCCGCCGAGCTGGCCGGCGATCGAGAGCGGCGTGGACTGGGCCTGGCTGCGCGGCGATGAGGTGCTGGACAGGCCGCCGACGATCGTGATCGCGGCGACGAAGGTGAGCGTGGCGAGGTGAGGGATCGGTCGAAGTTGGCTTGATCGCATGGAAAAAAATTATAGCCCCCCGGCTTGCCCGACCCGCATCGCCGGCCCGTCGTAACCTTGCGCGACCAGCGCCGCGTACAGGTCGGCCGCGTCGATCATCGCCCGTACCTGCCCGGTATCCAGGTGGGGCAGGGGCGGCTCGGGCGCGTCCGCCAGCGCCCACAGGGTGTGCGCGCCGACGGCGGCAGCCCGGCACAGGCCCGGCAGCGAGACCTTGTCGAAGGTGTCGCCGACGCTGTGATAGTAGCGGCCGCCCTGCGCGCCGAGCTCGCCCAGCAGGCAGACGACCGGGACGCCCTCCAGCATGAACGGCTGGTGGTCGCTGTGCAGCCCCGCCTTGTGCTGGAAGACGGCGCGCATCCCCAGCGGCGCAAGCTGGTCGGCGAGGCCGCGCAGCAGCGGTCCCGGCTCCGGATGCCCGGGCGTCCAGTAGCCATAGGGATCACCGGTCATGTCGAAGTTCATCACCGCGGTGATCAACGCGATCTCGCCCGCGTGCGCCGCCGCGTAGGCCTTGGACCCGCACAGGCCGGTCTCCTCGGCCGCCCACAGCGCGAAACGCAGCGTTCGCCGTGGCCTCTCAGGCAGGGATGCCAGCGCCCGCGCCATCTCGAGCACGATGGCCGCGCCGAGGCCGTTGTCGGTAGCGCCCTGCGCCACGTCCCAGGAGTCCAGATGCGCGCCCGCCAGCACGATCTGCTCGGGCCGCTCGCGGCCCGGCAGCTCCGCCAGCACGTTGCGCGCGCTGCCGCCGGAGACGGTGTTGGTCATGCGGATCCGCGCGACAGGCTCCGCGCCGGCCGCGATCAGCCGCCGCAGCCGCTCCCCGTCCTCCAGCGAGATGCCGAGGCTGGGGATCGGCGCCTCGCCAGGGTGGCAGGAACCGGTGCGCGGCAGGCCGCCATCGGCCGAGCTCTGGATCAAGAGGCCCGCGGCGCCGAACTCCGCCGCCAGGCCGAGCTTCTCGCTGCGGTGGAGCCGGCGCCGGCCATGGGACCGGCCCTCGTCGCACAGCGCGATCCGGCCGCGAACCACCTCGCCGCGGCGCTCGAAGTCCACCCCCTCGCCGTGGCCGACATCGAGCATCTCCGCCGTGACATCGGCCGCCCGCGGAGCGTTGCCGTGCGCGAGCGCGGTCAGGCGCCAGGCGGCGGGTTCGACGACCTCCGCCTCCAGGGGCCCGCGCTGCCAGACCATCAGGGGCAGGGACTCGTAGCGGACATCCGCCAAGCCCCAGCGCGTAAGGAGGTCGTGCGCCCAAGCTTCCGCGCGATCCCCGCTCGGCGTGCCGCTGACGCGCCCGCCGACCCGGTCGCACAGCTCGCCCAGGGCGGCGTGCGCCTGGGGATGGCCCAGGCACTCGGCGAGCAAGCGGTCGGCGACGGCGGGGGGGACGATCATGGCGACTGGTCCTTTCTATCGGTCGAACTACTCTATCGGTCTAGCTGCTCGACGATCGCGTCCGCAATCGCCCCGGCGATGATGCGGTTGCCGACGTTGTTGACGTGGCAGCAGTTGTCGACGTAGACGTCGTCCGGGACCTCGGCGAAGATCCCGGTCAGGTCGTAGAACGGCAGCCCGCGCGCCTTCATCTCCGCGCCGGCGGCGGACAGCGCGGGATAGCCGGTGCGCACGGTCCCGGCCGCGGGGCTGCTCGGCGTGTACGCGACCGCCCGCTCCTGGGCCGAGAGCGGCTTGGAGTCCGGGACGTATTGGTTGGGCTGCAGGGCGTGGACGTAGGGAATGCCGCGATCCGCCGCGACGGCATGGATCATCTCCGAGCCGCCGCGCCAGATCGCGACCGCGGCGGCGACGGGATCGTCCGCCGCCGGCATGGGCGGACCGCGGAAGGCGGGGTCCATGTCGTCCTGCGCCAGGGCCGACAAGGCGTTCTGCTCTGCGAAGATGCGCGCCTGGGAGTACTGGGAGAAGCGCGCGCCCAGGGCATTGAGGAAGACGCTGAAGTTGAAGGGCGGGGAGTCGATCAGGCCCAGCACCCGCTTCTCGCGCTCGTAGAGGTCCAGCACCGCGTCCAGGTGGCGGATCACCGCCGCGCTGGGGTTGGCGCGGATGCTTTCGGTCAGCGGCCCGAAGTGCTGGCTGGAGGGGAAGATCGGGTTGACGGCGTGGGCCAGGTTGTCGGTGGCGAAGACCAGGTCGTTGTAGCCGTCGAGGTTCAGCACCAGGTCGAAGTCGAAGCCCGAGAGCAGCAGGTATTCCAGCATGAAGAGCTGCTGCGGCTGTTTGTAGCCGCCCATCGCCAGCGACAGCATGACCACGCGCCGATCCCGGAAGCGCGGGTCCCGCTCGGCCAGCGCGGCCTGCACGTCGGCCTCGGTGGTATTGGCGAAGCCGTCGGCCAGGCTGCCGCCGAGCACGCCGATCACGAAGTCGCCCGCCTCGCGCCGATACGGGTAGGTGTGACCGGGCACTGACAGCAGCCCGTAGGCGTTGTTGGCGTGGTCGGTGCCGATCCAGGGGCGGGCGCCGGGCTTGCCGACGTAGCCGAGGTAAGGGTGGAAGCCGAACAACGTGCCCCCGACCTCGCGCTCGCCTGCCAGGCGCGAGCCGGCCAGCGCGATCCGTGCCTGGCGCGCCTGCTGCAGCGCCGCGCGGTCGAAGGGCACGCCCGCCAGCGGCCGAAAGAGCAGCCAGGCTCCGACTTCGAGCAGGATCAGGGTGACCAGGATCAGGCCGACGACACGGGCCAGCCGGCGGAGCCAGCGCGATCTCCTTGGACTTCCTTCTACGCCATCCATCCGCCTACGCCGCCCATCGGCGCGCCTGGTGAACGTTGAAGAGCGCGATGAGGAAGAGCGCCAGCGCCAGCGCCTGATGCGCCAGCGCCAGCCAGAACGGCACGCCGAGGACGATCACGCTGATCCCCAGCGCGATCTGGAGCGTCGCGAAGCCGACCATCTCCCGCGCGCCATTCCGCACCGTCGGCACGTCGCCCGCCCGCCGGGCCAGCAGGTAGAGCCCGATCGCGACCGCCAGCACGACGAAGGCGAACCAGCGGTGCACGAACTGCACCGTCGCGGCGGTCTCGACCAGGTTCAGCCACCAGGGCATGACGACGCCGAGCAGTCCCGGCGGAATCAGGCGGCCGAACATCAGCGGCCAGGTGTCGGACGCATGGCCCGCTTTCAAGCCGGCGGTCAGGCCGCCGTAGGTGATCTGGACGACGACGACCGCCAAGAGGGCGATCGACACAAGGCGCAGGCGGCGGTGGGTGGATGAGGTGCCAGGCTCGATCGCCGCGCCCTGGATCGCGGGCCTGCCGGCAGGCTCGGCGGAGCCATCCTCGCCGGAGGGGTCCGGCGCCCTGCGGCCGAAGCGCTCGGTGTTGTCCAACCCTTTCCAGAAGCACAGGCCGAGCAGCATCAGGGCGGCGAGCAAGTGCACGGTCAGCCGGATGTGGCTGACGCTCGGCCGGTCGACCAGGCCGCTGGCTACCATGTACCAGCCGAGGAAGCCCTGGAAGACGAAGAGCGCGAGGATGCCGAGGTAGACGCCGGACTTGCGCCAGGGGATCACGCCCTTCCAGAGGAACAGGGCGAGCGGGATGAGCACGACCAGGCCGACCAGGCGGGCGGCGAGGCGGTGGACGTACTCGATGGTGTAGATCCGCTGGTACTCGGCCAGCGTCATCGCGGCGTTGACCTTCCGGAACTCCGGCGAGCTCTGGTACTTGGCGAAGGCCTCCCGCCAAGCGGCCTCACCGAGCGGCGGGATGACGCCGGTGATCACGTTCCACTCGACGATCGCCAGCCCGGCGCGCGACAGGCGCACGTAGCCGCCGATCATCACCATCAGCGCGATCAGGCCGCACAGCGTGAACAGCCACAGGCGGAGCAGGCGTCGGTTTCTCTCAGGCGGCATGGGGAGGCTTCGGTCAGGCGGCTCGGCGGAGGCGATCGATCAAACGCGGCCATTGCCCCGGCCTGGCGGGCCGGGCGGCGGGAATGATAGGCAAACGGCGGGCGGATGGCCAGCTTCGGGCAGCGGTTGCCGTCTGTGGCGTCGTTCTGGTAAAGTTGCGCCCCGCCCGGAGCATCGGCCGTAGAGCATAACGCTCAAGAAGCCGACGCGACAGGCGCGGGCCGGCATGGCTGGCCAACACACCTGGGTCACGTTCGCCGGCGTCGATCGCCGCCAGGATCGCCCGTGCCGAGACGCCGCCAACCGCCTTGGCAAGCGCCCGGCCATAGGACTATAGTTGGCCGTATGCGCCACCCACCTCTGCCGATCATCACGCGACCCAGCCATCCCCGTCACTCGAACTCCACCCCCCGCGCCCCCGTCGTCGCCGTCGCAGCCAGGCCCGCCGGTCTGATCACCGCCGTGCTGCTCGCGTTTGTCGGGCTCTCGGTCGCCGGCAGCCTGGCCGGGCCCGCCCGGGCTCAGTCCGCGCCGATCCTCGGCGCCGCGCTGACGATCGTGGCCGACGGGACCGCGCCCTGGGAGGATCGGCCGCTGCAGGTCTCCGGGCTGGGGACCCTGCCCGGCCGGCGCGGCCTGGCCGATCCCGGCGACGACCTCGGACCGACCGACCGGGTGGCGCGCTCCTGGGACGCGGTGG
>CAZCJG010000049.1:0-17979 GCA_964498575.1 uncultured Anaerolineales bacterium
GCTCGCGGCCACGGCGTGTCACCTCGTCGGAGGCCATGCGATCAGCGAAGAGCGCCATGCGGCCGGCGGCCATGTAGCCGTAGGCCGAGTTGACCAGCAGCTTCATCGCCGCCTGCATCGCGTCATGGTGCCCGCGCTCGGCCGAGCCGGCCGCCGCGGACCGCAGCGCTTCCTTGTGCGCCAGGCGCAGCTCGGTCAGCCGGCCGACGATGTGCAGGAACGCCCCCAGCCGGTCGCCGGCCGGGCCGATGCGGTAGGTGCGCATCAGCGACGGGTACATCGAGGCGATGTCCACCTTGACCACCTGCTCGGCGATCCCCGTGGCGTACAGGTGCAGCGCGCCCCCGGTATGCGGATCGAGCGCTTCCTCGCCGCGCGCCGCGCCGTAGGGCGGCGCCGCGCCGGCGTGCAGGTAGGCCCGCACCAGGAGCGGCTCGAGGATGCCCATCGCCGGCCCGGCCGAGGCGAGCTGCTCGTAACGCCGCGGCGCCATGCCCGCCAGCGCGAAGGGCGCGCCCAGCAGCCGGCGCGACAGCCCGTCGACCTCGGCCACGTCGTCCAGCGCGTAGTGCCGCACGCGCTCGGGGTCCGTCCGGTAGGTGTGGTAGACCTCGGAGCCGGCCAGGTAGCTGCGCTCCGGCGAGGCGACGCCGAAGTGCCGGGCGACGTCCTTCAGGCCGTGGCTGGCCAGGTCGCGGGCGACGAAGTCGTGCCGGCGCACGGCGTCCAGGGTGTCGATCAGCTCCCGGCCCGCGACGGCGTAGCGCGGCGCCCGGCGCCCGCGGTAGGCGTCCGCGGGCGGCGCGGGGAGGCGATCCAGCAGCCGCGGCCCGCCCGCGCGCCCCAGCGCCAGCGGGACGCCGAGCCGGGCGGCACGCGCTTCCAGGAAGGGCAGGTCGAAGCCGAACAGGTTGTGGTTCTCGATCACGTCGGGGTCGCGCGCCTGGATCAGCGCGACGAGGTCGGCGATCAGCCGGCGCTCATCTGTGCTCTCCGGCGCCTCGATCGTCGTCGCCAGGCCCCGGCTGTCGCGCACGGCCGCCATGAAGATGCGCCCGCGCTGGGGGTCCAGCGCCGTGGTCTCCAGGTCGAATTGGAGGCGATGCAAGTCCGCATAAGTCAGATCACGAAAGTAGGTGCGCCCCGTCAGCATCAGGTACTGCTCGACCGGACCCACCCGGTAGTAGCCGTCGATCTCGCGCAGGCTGCGCGCGGGCCGGCCGCGGCGGGCGGCGCCTTCCAGGATCGCCCGGTCCAGCTCTCGCGCCGTGTGGGCGGCGAGCAGGTAGCGATAGGCCGGCTCCGGACCCGCCAGCTCGCGGTAGGTGACGCGCGCCGGGCCGGGCGGTGGCTTGTCGCCGGCGAGCCGCATCCCCGGCGCATCTTCCGCCGCCAGCGCCGGGCCGAGGTGCGCGACGTCCTCCAGGCCCGTCGCCAGCACCCAAGGCCGGTAGCGCTCGGTCTCGCGGACGACCTGCCCGTTCAGGCGCCGCCACAGGATCACCCGGCCCTCGCGGTCCGCCCAGATCGAGACGATGCCGGATGTGGGGTCCCAGCCGAAGAGGATCGGGTCGGGTGGGGTGTCGGTGGTCGTGGGGGAAGCATCCCCCGGTTCACGGCTCAAGGGATCGAGTCAAGGCTCAAGAGATCAAGGCGGACGCGATGGATCAAGGCTGAGGCGATGCGGCCTCGGCGGCCGGGATGCGCTGCTCGCGGCTGGTCCGCGCGTAGCTCGCTTCGAGATCAAGCGGCACGGCAAGGCCGCCACGCAGCCAGAGCGGCAAGGTCGGCAGCGGCTCGCCGAGCGCCAGGGCGGCCTGCCAGATGTCTAGGTTCGGCTGCTCGCCGCGCTCGACCAGGCGATACGCCACCGCGTAGAGATCAGCCCGCCACGGGACGGCCTCCGTAGCGGACCGGGCATCGGACAAGCGCTCCAGGAGCGCGTCGTGCAGGTTCGCGATCCGGCCGGTGACCACGTCCACCATGACCAGCCCGACACCCTGCTGGAGGTAGGTCTCACATTTCGCCACGAAGACGTCGCGGTGCTCGGGTCGATCCTTGTTCGCGGGGCTGACCAGCTCGATGGCCGCCGCCAGGGTTGGCCCGGCGGTTGTTCCGTACACCAGGACTTCGACGGCATCCGTCGCGGCCGGGATGGCTATCGTCCGCGTCGGCGCGGGTGGCGCCCAGACCGCGGCGCCGGGCTCGCCGGGCCAGGTCGCGCCTGACGTACCCGGTGCGCCTGACGGCATTGCCGCGGACACCGGCCTATGCTCAGAGGCATACTCCTCAAAGGTCGCGACATCGATCCCGAACTGAACGATTGGCTCGGCGAAGTAGCCCTCCGGCAGTCGATGATTCAAGTCGGACGCGATAGAGGTCGCCCAGGCATTGTGGAAGGCATGCCAGTGGCGGCGGACGCTGAGCGGCGGATGGAAGTGGTCTTGGAGCGGCATGGGTTGAACCTGGTCCGGCTTGGAGTCCCCTCCCCTTAAAGTCTGGTCCCGTGCGAGTGGTTCGGCGGTGCGAACGCGCATCGGGGGTGGAGGGCGCAAACGGGTAGGGCGATTATAGCCTGCCGGCGCACCGAGAAGCTTCCACAGGCGGCTTGCACCCGCGTTCGCTGCTGGCTATGATCAGCAGGTCATGGAGCGACACGCACTGAGAAGCGTGCGCGAGGCCTGGGCACGGGTTGAGGCGGCCGCGGCCGCGCTGCCGCTGGACCTGACGCTCGCGGATCGCGTGCGGTCATTCGACATGCTGTACGAATCCTGTCGCCGGCAGTTGGAGGCGACAGAAGATTTGTTTGGCACGCTCCGCCAGCAGGAGCTGATCGCTTTTCAAGCGCGTCTGCGGAAGCTGGCGCATGCGGAGCCGCCCTCACAGCCGAGCGGTGTTCCGGGCCGCGGCTGAGGTTCAGCGCCGTTTGCGGGTGCTTGCCCGCACCGTGCCCCTTGGTGTATGCTCGTTGCCGATGTCATGATCCGTACCCATCAGCTCCACAAGTCCTTCGGCACGGTCACCGCCGTCGAAGACGTGACCTTCAGTGCCGAAGACGGCAAGATCACGGGTCTGCTCGGCCCCAACGGCGCCGGCAAGACCACGACGCTGCGGATGCTGTGCACGATCCTGAAACCCGACCGCGGCAGCGCCGAGGTCGATGGCATCGACAGCGTCGCCGACACCCGCGGCGTGCTCGACCGTATCGGCGTGCTGCCCGAGAGCCGCGGCCTCTACCCGCGGCTGACCGCGCGCGAGAACGTGCGCTACTTCGGGCGGCTGCACGGGCTGAGAGGTCATGGGCTGGAAGAGGCGATCGACCGGCTCGCGCTGCTCCTGGACATGGGGGCGATCATCGACCGGCGGACCGAGGGCTTCTCGACGGGCGAGCGGGTCAAGGTCGCCCTCGCCCGCGCGCTGGTGCACGACCCGCACAACGTGATCCTCGACGAGCCGACCGGCGGCCTGGACGTGATGAGCACGCGCGCCATGCGGGCGCTGATCCGCCGCCTGCGTGACGAGGGCCGCTGCGTGCTCTTCTCCAGCCACATCATGCAGGAGGTGTCGGCCTTGTGCGACGCGATCGTCGTCGTCGCCGGCGGCCGGGTGGTCGCCGCGGGCGCGCCGGACGAGATCCGCGCCGCGACCGGCCAGGACAACTTGGAGGACGCCTTCGTCGCGGTGCTCGGCTCCGAGGAAGGGCTGGAGCGCTAGCCGATGCACGCCCGGGTCGTCTTGCACAAGGAGGTTGTCGACAACCTGCGCGACCGGCGGGCCCTGCTCGGCGCGGTGCTCTACCCGCTGCTCGGGCCGGTGCTGATGATCGTCCTCCTCACCGTGGTGGGGCGGACCTTCAGCGAGCAGGGCGAGAGCCCGCTGGAGCTCCCGGTCGTTGGCGCCGAGCACGCGCCGGACCTGGTCGCCTTCCTGCGCCAGCACGAGGTCCGGATCCGGCCCGCCCCGCCCGACCCCGAGACGGCGGTCAAGAACGGTGACCAAAGCGTGATCCTGATCATCCCGCCCGGCTACGGCACGGACCTCGAAGCGGCCCGGCCGGCGACGGTCCAGCTCATCATCGACGACTCGCGCCAGACCGCCGCGGTCCCGATCCGCCGCGCCCGGCGCCTCCTGGAAGCCTACGCCAGCCAGATCGCCACACTGCGCCTGGTCGCGCGCGGCGTCGATCCGGCGGTGATCGCGCCGCTGGCGATCGAGACCGTCGACGTCTCGACGCCGCAGAGCCAGGCGGCGGGCTTCCTCAACCTGACGCCGTACTTCCTGATCTACTCGATCTTCATCGGCGGCATGTACCTGGCCATCGACTCGACCGCCGGCGAGCGCGAGCGCGGCTCGCTCGAACCGCTCCTGATCAACCCGGTCCGGCGGCGCGACCTGGTCTTCGGCAAGCTCGGCGCGACGATGCTGTTCACCCTGGTCGCGATGGTCGAGACCCTTGTCGCCTTCGCGGTGGTGCTGAACTTCGTGCCGCTGGAGAACTACCTCGGCGTGCGCTTCAGCCTGAGCCCGCAGGCCCTCGGCGCGGTGTTCCTGATCGCCCTGCCGATCCTGCCGCTGGCCGCGGCGCTGCAGATCATCATCGCGAGCGGCGCGCGCAGCTTCAAGGAAGCCCAGAACTACCTCTCGCTGCTGCCCCTGATCCCCGCGCTGCCGGGCATGTTCCTCGCCTTCGTCCCGGTGGCGCCGCGGCCGGCGGTGATGCTGATCCCGACCCTCAGCCAGCAGCTCCTGATCAACCAGGTGATGCGCGGCGAGCCGGTCAGCTCGGCCTACCTCGCGATGGCCACCGCCGTCACGCTCGCGACCGGCATCTGCCTGATCGCCGTCGCGGTCTGGCTGTACGGGCGCGAGCGGCTGGTGTTCGGACGCTAGGGAGGGCGAAACGCCCATGCTAGAAATTGTCTTTCTCGGCACGTCCGCCTCGGCGCCGTCGGTGCGCCGCGGCTTGCCGTCCACGATGATCCTCTACCGCGACCGCCGCTTCCTGGTCGATGCCGGCGAGGGTACGCAGCGCCAGCTCCTGCGCTCGGGCCTCGGCTTCAAGCGCCTGGACACGATCCTGCTGACGCACGGGCACCTCGACCACATCCTCGGCATCGGCGGCATCGCCAGCACCTTCGCGCGTTGGGAGGCGATCGATCGGCTGGCGATCCACGGTGGCCGCCCCGCGCTGGAGCGGGTGCGCGAGCTGATGGGCGTGGTGATCAAGGGCGAGGACATGGGTTTCGAGATCAGCTTCGTGCCGCTGGCGCCCGGTCCCGTGCTCCAGGCCGGTGACCTGGAGGTCTCGGCCTTCCCGGTCAAGCATCGCGGCGGCGGCAACTTCGGCTTCGTGTTCGAGGAGCGCACGCGGCGGCCCTTCCTGCCCGAGCAGGCCGAGGCGCTGGGCCTGCCGGCCGGCCCGATCCGGCGCGACCTGGTCGAAGGCCGGGCGGTGACGCTCCCCGACGGCCGCGTCATCCAGCCCGACGCGGTGCTCGGCCCGCCGTCGCCGGGCACCAAGCTCGTCTTCATCGGCGACGTGGCCGACACCCGCGGCCTGACGCCGATCGTCCAGGGCGCCGACCTCTTGATCTGCGAGAGCACCTATCTGTGGGAGGACCGCGAGGTCGCGCGGCAGTTCGGCCATCTCACCGCGCGCCAGGCGGCCGAGCTGGCGCGTGACGCGCGTGCCGGAGCCTTGATCCTCACCCACATCTCGCGGCGCTACACCGCGCGCGACATTCGCGCCGAGGCGCGGGCGGTGTTCCCGGGCGCGCTGGTCGCCGAGGACTTGCAGCACTGGCAGCTCCGGCCCGGCCAGCTCCTGCGCGTGGACCAGGTCGAGGCGGGCCAGGCATAGGCTCGCGGCGGGGCGGCCGCCGGTAAGGCGATCGCTCAGCGCCGCCCCGTCCGGTAGTCCCGAGAGACCGCGGGCAGGTAGGCCGCCCAGGTCCGCGCGCGGACCGGGTTCGGCGCCAGGCGCGCGGGCCGCACGGGCTGCCCATCGGACCAGGTGCCAAGGGAAAGCTGCCGGGGCGTGCCGCCGAAAGCGGTGGCGCAGTCCAGGCCGCCCAAGGCGCAGGCGAGCAGGCCGTCGAGCCACTTCCAGGGGCCGTACCAGTCTATCGCGTCCGGCCAGCCGCTCGGCCCGCCGGTCTCGGGCAGGTGGAAGTCCGCGACGAGCGCGGGCTGTCCATGCGCGTCGCCGGCGACCACCAGTCGGTTGCGCCACATGCCCGGCACATGGGCGCTGCTGTCCCAGAGCAGCACCTCGGCCGGATCGTCGTCCGCCCCGCCGCGGTCGGTGACCACGAAGAGCGTCTGGGTATCGCGCGGCAGGCCCGCGAGGCCGGCGGCGGGCAGCAGGCCGGCGCGGTCCTGGGGCGTGACGAGGAGCAGCGCCCGCGGCGCCGGCAGTTGCGCCTCGAACCAGGCGCCGGCGAGGTTGGCCGCGCGGATCGCACCCTGGCCGTGGCCGGCATAGGTCAGTCGCTCGCGGTCGGGCGGCGCCGGCAAGCGCCCGGCAGCCTCGCGTTCCAGCAAGTCCAGCGCCTGGCGCAGCACAGTCGCCGCGCCCGTGGTCCAGCCGGCCGGCGATGCCCCGTTCCCCTCCGGCAACGCGGGCACCAGCACGATCGCCCCGCCGCGCGCGATGTGCTCGAGCCAGGCGCGGTAAGCTTCGACCTCGTCACCGGCCGCATCGCCGAGAAACACCACGACGGGCAGGCTCCCCGGCGCCGAAAGTGCGTCGGGCGCAAGCGCCCAGCCGAGCCGTGCCCCCGAGTCGTCCCGGATCTCCTGCATGCTGGCGGCGGCGTAGGGCCGGTCGGCCCCCCCGGGACCCTCGGCCGGCTGCATCGGGGGGGCGGCCGGCGGCGGCGTGGCGGCGGCTTCGGTCGGCGCCGGGGTCGACGATGGCTCGGGCGGCGCGAGGATGCCGCTCAGGCTGCCGACGAAGGCGACGATCCGGTCGGTCGTCGGGTCGCCCGGCCGGCCGATGGCCGCGAGCAAGGTCTCGAAGTCCCGCCCGGCCACCGCGTCCGCCGCGGCGTGTACGCCGGTCCGCCGCAGCGCCGCCGCCAGCGCCTGAGCTTCGGCGTCGCGTCGCGGCAGGTCGTCGTCGGCGTACAGCAGCAGATGCGGCGGGTCGTCGCCGGACACGTGGTCGAGCGGTGAGGCATCCACGCGCAGGGCGGGATCGAGCCCGAACACGTTGGCGTAGGCGCGACTGCCGGGGTCCAACGCATAGCTGCCCGACAGGCCCACCACCCCGCGCACATCGCCCGGGGACAGCCCGACCAGCCCGAGGAAGCGTGGATTGGTCGCCGCCAGCGCCGCCAGGTGCGCGCCCGCGCCCTGACCCATCAGGAAGATCTCGCCGGCAGGAATCCCGCGCACGATCATCGCCGCCCGCACATAGGCGACCGCGCGGGCGACGTCGGTGACATGCGCCGGATGGGTCACGCTCGCCGGACCGCCGTCGCTCAGCCGATAGTCGATGGCGGCGACGCCGATGCCGCGCGCGGCCAACGCCTGGCCGACGTTGGCGTGGTTGCGCCGGCTACCCGAGGTCCACCCCCCGCCATGCACGAACACCACCACCGGGAAGCGCGCCTGCCCGGCGGGCAAGTACAGGTCGAGCTGATGTTTCGCCGGGTCCGCCTCCGGCCCCTCGTAGTAGACGATGTCGCGCTGGACCTCGACCCCCCCGGCAAGCTGATCCACCGACCGATGTGCCGACACGCCCGCCAGCCCACACCCCACGACCACTGCCAGCGATCCTGTCACCCACCGAAGTCCACCCACCACGCTCCCCCGATCACCCATGCGACCCATTAACGATCCACCCATCTCCGCGTTCGCCCAAGATCACCGTTCTCCGAAACCTACACAAATCCGCACGGGGCGGATGGTTGTTCGGTTTCTCGCTGCACCTTGCCCCACAGCATCGACCAGTCACCCCAACCGGCGTCGATCACCACCGTGGGACTGCCCGTGCCCCTACAGTTGAGGTGAAGTCGATAGCCGCCCACATCAACCATCTGGCCAGGCGGCGGGTAGTCCCTGTCGTCGGCGGCTTCAGCCAGCGGCTCGTAAACCGCCCCAGCCAGCAGCAAGCCTGTGACGACCAGCGCGAACCCGCCCAGCCAAAGCAAACAACCGCGCAGGCGGCGCTTGGCGGGCGGTGCCGCTTCCGTCAGATCTTGATCACGCATGAAGGTATGCGTTCATCGGGTGACCCCGCACGCGGCAGCGGTTGGCTAGACGCTTCGCAGGCCGTATTCCGCAACCAACCGATCAACCCAACCGTTGTAATTGAGCCGCCGCAAATGTTGAAGCACGTCGACGGTCAGTTCACCGCCTTCAGCGGGCCGGCCCAACCTTTGGGCTGCCTCAAAGCGCGCGGCGACAAAAACCTCTCGATCCAGTATGCGCTTCGAGGCGATCTGTGACTCGGCCAACCGGAATGCCTCCTCATATTGCCCTATTCTCAGCAACAGGAGCGCGCGTAGCGGGGCCGCCCTGCGCGTGCCTCCAGGCATCTCGGACCACGTTTCCAACTCGGCCGCCAGGTTCGCATAGTGCCCCAGCTCCAGGTTCGCTCGGGCACGGTGTCGGAGGAGGAAGTGCCACTCCAGGTCGGAGTCCTTGCCGGCTGCGACGCCCTGCGCCGCTGCATCGAGGAGCGACCTCCAATCCTCCTGCGCTGCGTGGACGTCAGACAGGACCAGCCAGGCACCTACGTACTTCTCATCCAAGTGGATAACGTGCCTGGCCAGCGCCTCCGCCCGCCGGTAGTCTCCCATGCACTCAGAGATCGTGGCCTGAAGCGTCAGCGCCTCCAGGTTCGCCGGATCTTCCCCCAGGATGCGGTCGATGATCCGCAAAGCCTCCGCGTAGTTCTCCCCATAGTGGAGAGTACGGGCAAAATTGAGCCGGCTCGCGGTCAACGACTCCCCTCGCTGGATGTCCCTCACCAACTCCTCGAAGCCATCCGAGGCACTGCCATATTGTAGCGAGACCATCTTCCCCTCGGAATCCCAGCGCCACTCGCCCGCCAGCAGCCAAAGGGGGATGTCCGTCCCCCCGTAATATTGGACCCAGGCATTCAGATCCTGAACCGCGCCCGGGTAGGTCTCTTCGAGGTAGGGAACGACGCACTGCTGGACCCAGCGCGCGGCTGTGGCCTCGGCGAAGGCTTCGGCCTTGCCCGTGTCATCCGCCCGCCACCGCCCGCGGGCAACGCGCTGCGTGTAGTCCTCGTGGTGCGCCACCTCATGGACGAAGGTGGCGAGCATTCGGAGTCGCAGAAAGAACTCCCACATCACTCGCTCCGGCAATGCCGAGTCGCGGACGTAGGCGTACAGATCGATCCGGGCAGGGGGAGACCAGTAAGTGCCCAGGTACCTTCCGCCGAAGACGCCCGGCAGGTTCTCGTAGCCGACTCGGCCCAGCCAGGGATCGCGTGTTGCCGCGGCCCGCTCTTCGGCCGTCAATTCCTCCTCCTGAAAATCGCTCCCTAAACACAGTCGGATGCCAGAAAGGCCGGTGAGGACGCCGCTCGGGAGTCGCTCCATGACACCTTGAAGGTCGGCGGGGGAGGCGGGGTAGTGAATCCACCCTCCGCGCTCGACGATGTCGATGCGGATGGCGTCCGGTGGGGCGAGTGGCAGGTCGGCCGGCGGCGGTATTGCGCGTTCGGTGCGCACCCGCGACTTGATCCGTCGCTTCTTCTGGATCTCCTTGTGAATGACCGTCAGACGCTCGCGCCGCGAAGCCCCGTCGGCGTAGCGGTAGAGCAGTTCGCGGCGAAACTCGTTGCGTGTCGAGTGGATGCTGCGTGACACGGTGCCTCACTGAAATATCGAAAGAAATCTAGGAGCGGTGACTTGCAACATGCCGCTCAAGCAAGTTGGGGCGTTTGAGCAATCGACTCTCGAAACTCATTGCATATTCCCCCATCTCCAGGCTGGCTATGCCTGCCGCGGGTTCGCCTCTCGTCGTGCCCTGTGCCTGCGTGTCCAGGTGATTGGGCTGAGTCTCTTTACCACCGCCTGCGCCCCCGAACTTTGGCACCGGTTTTGGCGCCGGTTGATTCACGCCATTCTACCACAAAGTGCGAGTCCCCTGTAGTCGCAACCTAGCGACCCGTGCGGTAAGGGTTCATCCCTCGTCTACCGTGTCGGCCGCAGCATGGCCTGACGGGTGATCAGGCGCGTGTAGTCCATCAGGGCGCGGTGGGGTGCCCAGGGTAATAGGGGCTGGTCTCCTCAGCGGGCGGCCTGCGCCCCTACCCACTCCAACCTCCCATCCCCCTGCTCCTCCAACCGCCACCCATCCGCAAACCGCACCACCAGATCCCGCGCCACCAACCCGCCGAAGTCGGTCAACCGCCCGCGACCGTCCAGCACCGTCACATCCGGCGCCTGCAAATAGTCCGCCTGATGGCCTTCGATCAGCGCGCTGTAGCCGAGCAGCCCACCTTCGCCGCGTGCCAGCCAGCCATGCTGCGGCAGGGAGTAGCTGCCGCCGACGGTCACGGTCCACACGTCCGGCGAATGGTTCAGCCACAGCTCGATCCCATCGCCTTCGGCCGCGCCGCCCCCGGCTCCACCCCCGAAAACCAGGTGCAGGCGCGGACCCGCCAGGTTGTAATTATGGGCCAGCGCCCAGTCCAGGTCGTGCTCGCTGCCGTCCGCGCCGATGTAGCCGACCGATCGCAGCGGCGCGTCCAGATACCGCGTCTGAAGCGCATGCATGATGAAATAGCTCTTGACTTGCTCGGCCGGGGAGAGGAAGTCCGGATCCCCCCCGTCGCCGGGCAAGGCTCCGCGCGCGGTCCAGGCCCCGGCGTGGCCGTAGGCCAGCGTCGTCGCCTGCCATTCGTCGATCTCGGCCTCGGACAGCGGCCGCACCGTGCCGGGCGCGTCCTCCGCGCGATCCGCGAAGAACTGCCGGTAATCGCCCATGCCGTAGCCGATCATGCGCGGGCGGACGACCGCCAGCTCGTAATCCGGCACCACCAGGTAGGCCGCGCCCGCCGGCGCGTCGATGCTGCCGCTGGAAAGCGAGCGGGCCAGGCCGTCGACGTAGCCGGCGTAGAAGCTGTCGTAGCCGGTCTCCCAGGTGCCGAACGCCCCGGGACCGAAGACCGGCCCGATGCCGGTCTGGAGCGCCGCGAAGAGGCCCTTGGTCGCCCCGATCGCGGCGCCGATCGTCGCCGGGTGGGCCGGCGCGGCGGCCTGGTCCAGCACGTTCGCCGGCGCGCCCGGCCAGGGGTAGGCGGGATTCCAGGCCGGCAGCACGGCGAGATCGACCGCCCGCACACCCCGGCCCGACAGGTCGCCCGCCGCCTCCCCGACCAGCCGCCGCGCGGCATCTGTCGCGAGCAGGTAGGCCTGGCTCTCGCCCCCACCCGGGCAGGCGCCGGCGCCGATGCCTTTGGGCACTCCGTCCGCGCCGCCCACCCGGTCCGCCGGCCGGTACAGCGGGTTGGCCTGGCCTGGGCAGCCGGTGACCGTCAGCGTGTAGGCCAGGCTCGGCGCCAGCCGCCCGCCCGCCGCGGTCGCCAGGGCCGCGAAGCCCGCCGCGTCGCCCGCGGCGGGGTCGGGTGGACCCTGAGCTGGGCGCTGCACGTCGGCGGGCTGCCAGTCCGGCTTGTGGAAGAGCACGTCGCTGACCCGCCAGCCTTTTATCAACTCGACATAAGCTGCTTCCTCGGCGAAGCTCACGTCCGGTGCGCCGCCGGCGAGGGTGACGTGGACCGGGCCCGCCAGCGCCGGGCGGTGCGGCGAGGGCGGCTGGTCCGGCAGCGCGAAGGTGTCGGCGACCTTCGGCGATAGGGTGACCCACACGGTTTCGTCGACGGGTCGGATGCGGCCGGCGGCGTCGGGTTCGTAGATCGGGGCGACCTCGTTGATGAAGGAGTCGGGCGCGGCTTCCGGCCCGCGCACCAGGAGCGCGCCGGCCTGGCTGCGCGGGTAGTCGACGAGGGTGCTGGCGAACCAGCGGTGGTCGAGCATCGTCACGGGAACGGCATCCATGTAGGGCAGCCGCACGCTGACGAAGTCCGACGACCCCTCGACCTGCCCCGCGCTGAAGCCGGCGTAGCCCGCCGCGCCCGCCGCGACGCCGCCGGCGTCCAGGTTCGCGGCGGAGAGCTCGATGGCCGCGCCGACCAGGCGCAGGGTGTAGCGCTTGGCATGGGGTTGCCCCTCGAGGGTCTCGCGCACGGTCAGCGCCACGCCGTCGCCCGCCGGCAGCGGCGCGTGCTCGACCGCATCGACCGTGCCGACCAGGCTGAAGAGCCGCGGCTCGATCAGGGTGCCGTCGACCTGGCGGTAAAACAGGCCCGCGCCCGCGACCGGGAAGCGCCCGCTGGAGGTCTCGCGGATCGTCAGGCGCCCGCGGGTGTTGTCGGGATGCCGCAGGTCCAGCTCGTAGGTGACCGTGTGGTCGCCGCGATGGCTGAGCCGGTAGACGCGCGCGGCGGTGTCGTAGGTCACGCTGTTCTCGCCCGAGCGCAGCGCGGCCGCCGGGACCAGCCGCTCGCCGGCCGGGTCCTTGCGGGGTGTCGGGGTGATCGACGGCGTGAAGCTTGCGGTCGGCGTCGGCGTCGGTCCGGTAGCGGTCGGCGTGGTGGTACGCGAAGGCGTCGCCGTGGGGGATAGGCTGGCGGTAGGCGTCAGCGCGGTCGGCGAGGCCGGCTGGGCGCTGCCGCCGGTCGACGTGGGGCTGGGCGTCCCGGGCGTCCCGCCGGCCGGCGTGGGGCTGGGCGAGGGGCGGACCGTGCCGGTAGCACGCGCGGTCTGGGTCCCGGCGGCGCGGGCGGTGGCGGTGCGGGCGGCCGCGGCGGTCTGAATCGCCTGGTTGAGCGAGGCATGGAGCGCCAGCGGCAGATAGGCCGCCGCGGCCGGCGTCGTCAGGGTGGCTTGCGCGGGTGCCATTGGGCCGCGAGCGGCATCCCGGCTGGCGATCGTCGCGGACAGCGCCGCCGCGGTGATGATGAGCGCGATCCACGCGGCGAAGGCCGGCAGCACGATGCGGTGTCGATCCCTCCGCGAGACGAGGCGGGTCGGGGTGATCGCGCGCGAGGATCGAGGACGGGCAGTCACAGGCTCAATTGTTGCGCAAGCCATCCGGCGGGAGCAAATGTCCGGCGGGGAGCACTTGGTTGGAGGTGGCCGATCCTAAGGCTGCGGCGTGGCCGGTGGTGGCGGGGGGATCTCGCGGGTCGGCTCGACCACGGGCGGCGAGGTGGGGATGGGCCGGCTGCGCGTGCCTTCGGGCTGGGGGCTGGGTCGCTGCGGCGCGGCCCGGGTCGCACGGGCGGCCTCGCGCGTCGCGGCGTCCCTGGTCTTCTCGGCGATGGCGGTGCCCCGTGCGGGCCTATCCGGGTTGGTCGGCCCGGCCGACGGTGAAGTGCCACCCGCGGCGGGCGGGGTCGGTGCGTTGGTCGGCGGCAGCTCGGTCGACTCGGGTGCCGCGGCCTGAGTCGCCGCCGGGTTGGGAACGGCCGTCGCGCTTGCTGCCGCTTGAAGCGGACCGGTGGTCGGTAGGATGGCGCTCGGCAGCGTGGCCGGTGGCAGCGTCGCCGTCGCCGCGGCGGTCGATCGATGCGGGTCGCCGGGGTCCGCCGCAGACGTGCCAGGGGAAAGCGTTGGCGAGGTGCCGGTGGCAGTGGCGGTGGCGCGCATGGATGCCGGAGTCGATACGGTGCCGGTGGGGCTGGCCGTGACTGGCAGCGTCGCGCCCTGAACCGTCGCGTTCGCCCCGGCATTTAGTGTGATTACGACCACGTCCAGGGCGCGCTGTGCCCGATCGACGCCGGACCGCAGGCCCGGGTCGTCGGTCGCCCGAGCCAGCGCGCTCAGCGCTCGATCCTGCTCCGCCGTGGCCTGCGCGACTTCGCCGGCCAGCGCCGGGTCGCGCGCCGCCTCGGCCAGGCCGCCATAGGTGGTGATCAGCACGTCGATGACCACCGGATCGACCGGCTCATGCCGGGCGACCAGCACCGTCAGCTCGTCGATCCGCGCGCCGGCGATGTCGATTTGGACCAGCGCGCGCCAGCTCGCCGTCCAGGCCAGGGCCAGCCGCGCTTCCTCGGCGGCGCGCTTGACCGGGTAGAGCACCGTACCGGGCAGGCTGTCGGCCGAAGCCCGAACCGCCGTGCCGAAGGCCAGCGCCAGGACCAAGACCGCCGCGGACAGCCGCAAGAACCAGCGCTGCCAGCGCCAGATCACCGTGCCGATGGACCCGGCGGCGGGCGGGGTCTGGGCAAGCTCGGCCTGCAACTGCGCTTGCAGGTGAGCGCGGAAGACGGGATCGGCTTGCAGCGGCAGGATCTCGGACAGGCGTACGGCGAGCTCGACCAGCGCGCCCTGGTCCGCGTCGGACGACGCGGACCAGGGCGCGCGCAGCACCTCGGCCATCGGCTCCCCGGCGGCGACGCGGTCGAGATTCTCCTGAAGATGCTCGGCTTGAAGGTCCATGGGTCAGAAGTTCAGATGGAAGCTAAGATGACTGTGGCGATCGGTAGCGATCGCGCGACATCGGCTCTTGTGATGTTGTGGTTCATTCGGTGGAGGACTCATCCGGAGGCGGCTCGCCGCTCTCGTCGCTCTCGCTGAGCTTGAGATGGAAGCGCAGCGACCGGACCGCGTGGTGCTGCAGGTTCTTGATCGCCCCCTCGCTTTTGCCCATCGCGTCGGCGGTCTCGCGGATCGACAGGCCGGCGGCGAAGCGCAGCGCGAGCACCTGCTGCTGCAGCTCGGTCAAGTGCAGGGCCGCCCGCATGATGCGCGCACGATCCAGCGCGTGCTCCGCCTGGCCCAGCGCGGCGTCCTCTTCGGCCACCAGCCGGTTGATCCGACTATCGTCTTCATCCGCTTCTCCCATCTCCACCGCGGTCAGCGTCCGCTCCGGCCGCCGCCCGCTCCGGCGCCAGTGGTCCACCACCGTGTTGCGCGCGATCCTGAGCAGCCAAGGCGCCAGCGAGCCCCGCCAGTCGAAGCCTTCCAGCCCGCGCATCATCTGCAGGAACACGTCCTGTGTCAGGTCCTCGGCCAGCGCGCGGTCGCGGACACGGAACGCCACGAAGCTGTAGACGCGATCGACGTAGCGCTGATACAGCAGGCCGAAGGCCCGCGTGTCGCCCTGCCGCGCACGCTCGACCAGGCGGTGCTCGTCGGCGGGCGCGGACACGTTGGACTTCGGGTCGTCGGCTGTCATGGGGCACAACGTCGCCTTGGGGCGGGAAGATAGAGGGCGGAGCGGCCGGCTCAGGCTGCCGGTGGTAGGCTCAGGATATCATACGACACGGCCGGGCGGGCCGGCAAGCTCAGCCGCGACCCGCTGAATGGTTTGGACCCCCGCCGATCTCGTGGTATGCTTTCGCGCTTCAAGCGCAGCTCACCCGTCCAGCAGGGGTTCGATTCATGGCAAAGTGCAGTCGTTGCGGCAAAGGGCCGCAGTTCGGGCAGAACCGACCGTTCTCGCTCAAAGCCACCAACCGGCGTTTCAGCATCAACGTCCAGTCCGTGACGCTCTACGAGGGCAGCCAAAAGCGCCGCGTCAAGCTCTGCACGCGCTGCATGCGGACCCTGGTCAAGTAGCTCGGGCCACGCATTCGGACCTCGGGCGGAGCGCGCGGTGATCGCCCCCGCGGTGCGCGCTCACCCCGGCGCTTGCCCGATAGTCCGCCCCACACGTCCCTCCTCCAGCCGGGTCCGGAGCTGCCCACAGCCGGCCTGGATGTCGATGCCCCGCCGCATGCGCAGCGTCGTGCTGAAACCGGCGCGGCGTAGCGCGGACTCGAAAGCCACCGCTTGCCGGTAAGGCGTCGGCGCGAGCGGGCTCCCGGCGGTCGGGTTGAGCGGGATCAGGTTGATGTGGGCGCCCAGGCCGGCGAGCCGACGCGCCAGGCAGTCGGCCTGTTCCACCTGGTCGTTGACGCCGTCGATCAGGACGTACTCGAACGTGATCCGCCGCCCGCCGCCCGCCTGATACCGCCGGCAGGCGTCGAGGATCGCCTCCAGGCCGTAGACCGCGTTGATGCCGACCAGGCGGCCGCGCAGCGCGTCGTCCGGCGCGTGCAGCGACACCGCCAGGCGCAGCGGCACCCCGGTCCGCGCCAGCCGATCGATCCCCGGCACGATCCCGACCGTCGAGATCGTCAGCCGCCGCGGGCTAAGACCGAAGCCGTCCCGATCGGTCAACACTTCCACCGTCCCCCAGGTGGCCGGCCAGTTGGCCAGCGGCTCGCCCATGCCCATGAACACGACGTTGGTCAGCCGCTCGCCGCCCGCCGCCAATTGGCGCGCGCAGTGGACGAGCTGCTCGACGCACTCCCCGGCCGTCAGGTCGCGCACCAGGCCCATCTGCCCCGTCGCGCAGAACACGCAGCCCATCGCGCAGCCGGCCTGGGTCGACAGGCACACGGTGTGCCGGCCATGCGGAGGCAGCGCGTCGGCCGGCTCCACCGGCTGGTCGATCTCGGCTTCGGCGTCGGCCGGATCGAGGTAGTGCATCAGCACGGTCTCGATGTGCTGGCCGTCCTCGAGTCGGAACAGAAGCTTGGTCGCCAGCCCGTCTTCGCTCGCGGTTCGCAGCACGGGCGCGAGAGTGTGCAGGCGCGCGACCTCGCCCAGCCGCTGGCGCAGGCCCAGCGGCAGGTTGGTCATCGCGTCGAAGGAGTCCGCGAAGCCCTGGTAGAGCCAATGCCACACTTGATCCGCGCGATAACGCGGCTCGCCGAGATCCCGGAAGAAGTCGGCGAGCTCGGGCCGCGAGAGATTGTAGAGCGAGGGGCGCTCGTCGGACGAGGCGGCGGTAGACATGGTCGACCTATGATATCATGCCCGGCGCTCGATCCGGAGCCGCAGCCGGGCCGTCGCCCAGGAGATTGTCATGGACCTTTCAGCCACCATCGCCCGCCTCCAGGCCAACGCGCAGGCGATCGCCGGCCTGACCGAGGCGGTATCCGACGCCCAAGCGCGCTGGAAGCCGACGCCGGAGGATTGGTCGCTCCTGGAAGTGATCTGCCACCTCGCCGACGAAGAGCGCGAGGACTTCCGGGCGCGGGTGGACCGCACGCTCCACCGCCCTGACGAACCTTGGTCGAAGATCGACCCGCAAGGCTGGGTCACCGCGCGTGCCTACAACCAGCGCGAGCTCGCGGAGGCCGTGGCGGACTTCCTCGCCGAGCGCGAGCGCTCGATCGCCTGGCTCGCGGGTCTCGCCGAGCCGGACTGGCGGCGCGTCAACCCGGCGCCCTGGGGCACGATCCGCGCCGGCGACCTGCTGGCGAGCTGGCTGGCGCACGACCTCTTGCACCTGCGCCAGCTCGTCGAGCTGCACTGGGCATGGCACCAGCGCGCGGTGGCGCCGTACGAGGTGGGCTACGCGGGGGAGTGGTAGCCAAGGCAAGATCGACGGCCTCTGAACCGCAACATCCTCTACGCTGTAGTAAGGTAACCGAAGGCTTCCCGCGTCAGCCGCCCGTCGGCCGAGCGCCGGTCAGCCGCCGCCGGGCCGCGCGGCCGGGGCGGATCGTCCGATGCTATGCTTATGCGCCATCGGACGAGATCCTTTCGGACCAAGCGCCCCGCCGGAAATCCATATTGCCAGAGGTGAACCCCAGCCATGAACGTCGCCACCATCGCCAGCCGCGTCATCGACAACGTCGAGCGCGTCATCGTCGGCAAGCGCCATGAGGTCGAGCGGATGCTGATCGCCCTGCTCTGCCGCGGTCACGTGCTGATCGAGGACGTGCCGGGCGTCGGCAAGACCGTGCTGGCCAAGGCCATCGCGCGCAGCCTGGGCTGCGAGTTCAGCCGCATCCAGTGCACGCCGGACATCCTGCCCAGCGACATTACCGGCGTGTCGATCTACAACCAGAAGACCGGCGAGTTCGAGTTCCGGCCCGGGCCGGTGATCGCCCAGATCGTCCTGGCCGACGAGATCAACCGCGCCACACCC
>CAZCJG010000050.1:0-16507 GCA_964498575.1 uncultured Anaerolineales bacterium
CCCGCGAGCCCATGTGCTTTTCCTCGCAAACCACGCTCTGGACACCCTGCTGGCGATAGTAGTCGAAGGCTTCGGTCGGATACTCGAGGTAATCCGGGCGCTGGCTGGTCTCGGTCGGCGCCATGGTCGGGGGGAGGTAGATCAGCCAGCGGGGATCGACCGCGAAGCGGCTCATCACCTCCATCGCGGCGATGGCGTTCTCCTCGGGAATGGTGATCTGGCGGAACCAGGGTGTCGCGAGCATGCGCTTGCCGCGGATATCCGCCAGATTCAGCACCTCATCCTGCAATTGCTGCGCGGTGAGACCCTCGGCGAGATCGGACGCGGGCTCGGACTCCGCCGCCGGGCCGAGCGCCGGGCGCAGGGGTCGGACCGGCTCCGCGTAGGCCCGTGCGGCCGGCACCTGGACCAGCTCGCGTTCCGGGTAGCGCAATGCGGTCAGCGCGCCGCCGAAGACGCAGCCGGTGTCGATGTTGATCGTCTGGTTGAGCCACTCCGGCTCCGGCACCGGCGTGTGGCCGTAGACCACCGTCGCCTGCCCCCGGTAATCCGCCGCCCAGTTGAAGCGCACCGGCAACCCGAACTCGTCGGTCTCGCCCGTCGTTTCCCCGAACAGCGCGAACTGCCGGACGCGATGCGATGCGCGGCCCTGATAGGCCTCCTTCATCCCGGCATGGGCGACGACCAGCTTACCCCCATCGAGCACGTAATGGCCGATCAGGCCATCGATGAAGGTCCGCACGCGCTCCGTGAAGACCTCCGGCTCCGGCTCGAGCGCGAGTTGCGCCAGGGTCTCCGCCAGCCCATGCGTTAGCTGGACGTCGCGCCCATCCAATTTTCGCCGCAGCTTGTCGTCGTGGTTGCCCGGCAGGCACAGCGCCTTGCCCTCCGCGACCATGCGCATTACCAGCCGCAGCACGGCGGGCGAGTTCGGGCCACGATCGACCAGATCGCCGAGGAAGATCGCCATGCGACGCGGGACTGTCGGGTCCGCCGCCGATTCGCCGGTCGTCGCCGTGGCTGCCTTCGCGACCGGCGGTGTGACCGACCAGTTGCCTTCCGGCGCCCTGTCGTCCGCCTCGATGGCGTACCCCAAGCCCCGCAGCAGCTCGACCAGCTCGTCGAAGCAGCCGTGCACGTCGCCGACGATGTCGAAAGGCCCGCGCAGGTCCCGCCGGTCGTTCCAAAGCCGCTCGCGCGCGACCTCCGCCGCCTCGACCGCCGCGGCCGATCGCAGCACGAACACCCGCCGGAAGCCCTCGCGCTCCAGTCCCCCCATGCCCTGGCGGAGCAGCCCGATGTGGCGGCGGATGACGTGCGGGCCGAGCTGTCGGTCCGGGCGCCCGCGATTGCGCGCATGGCAGACCCCGAACGGCAGGTCCAGCACGATCGCGACCGGCATCACGTCATGCGCCCGCGCGATCTCGATCAAGTGCTTGCGATCCTCCCGCCGCAAGCTCGTCGCGTCGATCACCGTCAACCGCCCCAGCGCCAGCCGCTGCCGGGCGATGAAGTGCACCAGCTCGAAGGCCTGCGCCGACACCGCTTGATCGTTCGGATCGTCCCCCACCATCCCCCGGCACGCATCCGACGACACCACCTCCGTCGCCCGGAAATGCCGCCCCGCAAACGTCGACTTCCCCGACCCCGACGCCCCCACCATCACCACCAGCGCCATCTCCGGCACATTCAGCACCCGCCGGCCGCCCTCCCGCTCCACTCCTACCTCGCGATCGGCCCCGGATTCCCCGATCCCCGCGCTCCGACCGAGCTCCGCCTCACCCCGCCTACCGCTGCGTGCCATCCGTGCCATCCATGTTCATCCGTGACTCCGGACCTGCAAATATGGCCATCTGCGTCGGCGCCCCGGCGCCCTCGTCCACCTCCCCCACGCTCTCGAACCGCACGCCATACCCGAACCGCTCCGCCACGCCCCGCGCCCAGCCCTCGAACTCCGCCCGCGTCCACTCGAACCGGTGATCGCGGTGGCGGAACTTGCCGGCCGGCAGCGACGGCCACAGCCGGTTGTACTCCGCGTTCGGCGTGGTGACGACGACGCCCTTCGGCCGCGCGAGCTCGAACACCACGCGCTCGAAGGCCGCCAGCCGCGGCGGGTCCAGGTGCTCGATGACCTCGACGATCGCCGCGGCGTCGTAGCCCCGGAGCCGGTCATCGCGATAGGTCAGCGCCCCGTGCAGCAAGGTGATGCGCCGGCTCTGATGGCCCGGGAGGCGCTCGACCCTCCGGCGCGCCGCTTCCAGCGCGCCGTAGGCGACGTCCACGCCGACGATCGCCTCGAACTGCGGCTCCTCGGCCAGGGCGCGCAGCAGACGCCCCTCGCCGCAGCCGAGATCCAGCACGCGCCGCGCGCCCAGATCCTTCAGCGCGACGACGACGGCCGCGATGCGCTGCTCGTGCAGGCGGATCGGGCGCTCGGCGGCTTGCTCCTCGGCGGCATGGTCCGCTGCGGCGTCGTCGGGGTCGTCGCCCTCGCTGAGGCGTTCCAAGACCTCGCGGGTCAGCCGGCGCTGGTAGCGCAGGTAGCGCTCGGTGATCAGGTCGCGTTCGGGATGCGCGGCCAGCCAGCCCTCGCCGCGGTGGAGAAGCTTGGCGACCTCGTCTTTGCCCACCCAGTAGTGCTTGGCGTTGTCCAGCACCGGGATCAGCACGTAGAGGTGGGTGAGCAGCGCCTGGAGCGTGGTCTCGGCGCGCAGGGTGAGCGTGAAGTAGCGGCCCGCACCCCATTCCGGGAAGCGCTCGTCCAGCGCATGGCCCGCAGCCTCGACCTCGTAGCCCAGCGGCTCGAACAGCCGCCGGAGCAGCGCTTCGCCACCACGGCAGGGGACCGCGCAGAGGCGTGCCTCGAGCGGGATCGGCCGGGTCACCAGCTCCGCCCGGTCGCGGCTGCGTCCGTTCAAGGCCGAGCCGAAGACCTCCGCCAGCGCGACGCTGAGGAAGGACGAGGCGACGTAAGGCCGGTCGTTGACATAAGGTTCCAGCGTTGCCGGTGCCGCGCGCTCGCCGGCGCGGCCGCGGGCGAGGGTGATCGGGTCGACGTCCAGGATCAACGCCGCGGTGCAGCGCGCCTCGCCGGCCTCGGGGTAGATCACGTGCGCCTGCCCGAAGGCCAGGTCGAAGGTCTGGAGGCGGTCCGGGTGCTTGTGCAGGAGGTAACCCAGGTCCGTCGCGGGGCGGTGGGTGGTGGAGAGGTTTAGGATCATGGGCCGCTGCCAATCATAGCCGTCTTATCGCCGCAACCAAACCAAAGTCCCCCCCAGCAGCACCAGCATGAGCACGACAACCAAGTAGCCCGACAAGCTCCCGGCATCCTCCTCAGCCTCCCCATCCCTGGCTGCCGTGCCGCCACTCGGAGTCCTGTTGGCTGCATCTCGCGTCGAGAATGGACGAACGGCGACCAAGGTCACGTCCGCTCTTGGCTCATTCATGGGCGTGACAGAGGGATCGACACCTGAGGTTTGGGGTTCCCTTGCCGGCTCACCCTGGGCCGTCCCTTGCGCCTGCATCGTGGCGGCCACCTCGGCCTGCGTCGTCGCGAACGCGGCCAGCGCCGTCGGCAGCAGGGCCAGCGTCGCCTGCCGATTCGCGTTGATTTCGTCGTACATGCTTGAGGCGATCGCCGAATCGTCCGCCGTGACCGTCGCCATCCCGCGCGGCGTGCCGGATGCGGGCGCGGTGGCGGATGGGCGCGCGGTGGCGCCGGATCGCGGATCGTCGGTCGGCGCGCGGGTCGCGGTTCGGCGCGGGGTGGGGGTCGGGATGGGGCGCGCAGCGGTCGGTGGCGCCGCGACTGTCGCGGTGGGAACGTTTGCGGTTTGCACCGGCGCTCGGGTTGCCGTAGGCGCAAGGGCCGCCGCGCACAGCGTCTCGAAGCTTCGCCAGGGTGGTTTCGCGCCGCTGCTGACGGTTCCGCGCCCCCAGGCCCAGCCATCGACGTCGCCGTGGCGGACGGTGCGCGCGGCGGGGCCGACGGCCGCGTAGTCCCAGGCCCCACCCCTCGACGTGTAGTAAGCCCAGTACGTACAGTTAGCGAGATCCTGGCACTCGCAATCGCACTTCTCGGCCGGGAAGTCGCAACCCTCGCCGCCGATGCGGCAGACCATCGAGCCGAGCACGCTGTCCTCGCTGATGACCGACAATCCGGACAGCCTGAGCAGCTCTATCCCGCTCCGCTCCGCGCCCCCGAGATCGACGCAGAGCTCCCGGACACTGCCGTCGCCGAACTGGATCACCAGGCCGGCGAGCGAGCGCGTGCTCTGGTCGACCGGCTGAGCGTGGCTGGCGGTGCCGCACGCGGCGCCCAAGGTGAATCCAAGGGCGAGGATCACGACGGTTCGGGAGCTTGTCCTCATGGTCTCCTCCCCGTGGTCCACTGGAGCGCAAAGGGCACATACACCGTGCCACCCCCGACGATCGGCAGCGCCCGTCCCGTCAGCCCCAGCACCGCCGGGTAGGTGCTGCCGGGGTCGTCCGGTCCCGAGAACCCCGCGAAGCCGCCGCGCGGGCTCTGCCGGGCGATGATCGCTTCGCGCGCGGTGAAGCGGGCGAGGCCGCCCTCGGGGCCGCGCATCCAGCCCGGTCCGTCGATCGCGTGCCCGAAGGCCGCCAGCCCGCCGATCGCCAGCGCGCTCGAGCTGGCGCTGGTCTTGCCGTCGTAGCCCGGGAAGCCGCCATCGCCGCGCTGAGACCGCCACAGGGTGCGGATGCCGGCGCGCACCACGGGATGCTCGGCGGGGACGTGGGCGGCGGCCAGCGCTTGGAGGGCGAGGCCGGTGCTGTCGACATCCGCCGCGTCCGCGCGCGCCGCGAAGCCCCAGCCGCCGCCCGCCGCCGCGCCGCCCAGCAGCGACTGGACCGCGGGCGCGGGAACCGGCTCGCGCGCCGCCGCCAGGCCGAGGATGGCCCAGGCGTTGTCCCAGGTCCCGCCGCTGCCGAAGGTCCCGCTGATCGGCTGGTAGCTCGCGCGGATCGCCGCGACCACGTCCACCGCGTCCGCCGGGTCATCTCCGCCGAAGGCGCGCGGATCTTCGCCCAGCGCCACGATCCCGACCGAGAGCTTGCCCGCCGCGCTCGCGCCGCGCCCGGCGTAGTCCCGCGCGACCGCGCCCAGGTAGTCCGACGCGGTCGTGCCGGAGGACGTGGCGGGGTTGGGCTCATGCCCGGCGGCGGCCAGGGCGATCACCGCGTCGAGCGTGGCGCCGGGGTTGTAGCCCGCGAAGGAGCCGTCCGCCGCCTGCTGCGCGAGCATCCACGCCACCCCCCGGTCGCGCGCCAGCCGGATGCCGGCGACCGGCGCGGGTCGTCCCGCCAGCGCGGGCAGGACCTGGAGCGTCGCGACCAGGTTCGAGGGATAGGCGTCGAAGGCGAAGTAGCCGCCCGGCCGTTGGGCTGAGAGCAGGAAGTCGACGGGATCGGGGCCGTCGGATGGACTGCCGGTTCCGTCCGCTTGCCAGCGCGCTCCCCGCGGGTCTTCGCCCGCCGCCACGAGACCCTGCAGCGCATAGGCCGTGGAGTTGGCGTTGCTCGGGCCGCCGTGGCCCCAGCCGCCGTCGGGGGATTGCTGGGCGTCCAGGAAGGCGAGCCCCGCGGTGACCGCCGTGGCGGTGACCGGCGTGCCGGCCGCGCGGAGCGCCTGGAGGGCCAGGCCGGTCGAGTCGGCGTCGGCGTCCGCATCGGCGGAGCGGACGTAGAAACCCCAGCCGCCGCCCGGCGCCGCCGCCCCGGCCAGGAAGTCCACCGCCGCCGGCGGAACGTCCTCGGCCGCCGCGGCCAGGCCGATCATCGACCACGCCTGGTCCCACACCGTCGTACCGAAGCGCCCGGTCGCCGGATCGAAGTGATCCCGGACGATCGCCACGAGGTCTGCGGTCAGCGCGCCGCTCCCGGGACCCGCGGCCACCTTGTGCGGATCGATACCCGCGGCGACCGTGCCCGCCAGCGCCTTGCCCGCCTGGGCCGCGCCCTCGGCGGCGTAGACCCCGGCCTGGTCGCCGAGGAAACCCGCCAGGCTCATCCCGCCGTGTCGCCATTCCAGCGGATCCACCCCCGAGCCGCGTGCCGCGAAGGCTGCTTCCGTGCTGAAGCCGACGTGATCGGCGATGCCGCCCGCCTCGGTCTGGTGCGATCGCAGCCAGTCCACGCCGATCGCGACCGCCCGCATCGACGCGGTCGTGGTGATCGGCGGGCGCTGGCCGTCCCACACCCAGCCTTCGACCGCGCCGGGGACGACCGTGGTGTTGCCCGGGCCGGCCTGATCGTAGTCCCAGCCGCCGTCCGGCCGGCCATGGAAGTAGGCCCAGTAGGTGCAGCTCGCCGCCGGGTTCTTGCACTGGCAGAAGCAATCCGCCGCCGGGCAGCCGACGCCGTCGATGGCGCAGACCGCGCCGCCGTTTTGGACGAGGGCCAGGGTCGAGCGATCCAGAAAGGTCAGGCCGGTGAAGTGTGCCCGGCCAACGGTGACCCGCTCGACCCGCATCCGGCCATCGCCGAAGTCCACCACCAGGTCGGCGGCCGCGGCGGACTGGGCGCGGACCGGCGCCGGGTTCACGACACCGGCGACCTCCGACGATGGCCTGAACGCGGCTTGCCGATACGACTCCGGCAGGCCGGGGTTCGAGAGGTCCGGCGCCACCAGCCCCAGGACCCTCAGCGCACCCAGCCCGATACCCGCGGCCAGCGCGGCGGCGCGGGCAAGCCTCCTGCAGCGATACCATCGACGATCCATGGTCGGCACCTCTCCTGAAACAACGCGACCCCGCCGCGAGACGGGCAGCAGGGTCGCCGAAGGGCGCCGATGCCGTCAGAACCCCGTGTCGCGAGGGCTCATCGGACCAACGCCGCGGAGCGGGGTATCGGGCTTCCCTCGTCGCCCCGGGCTGGAAGGCCGGGGGTGGACTTGTGGACCGTTGGGATCACGCGCGTGCAAACCACCTCGCGGTGGATTCACACCTCAAGGGGATCGCGTGACCCGTCAGAGGGTTACCGTTGCGCGCCAGCGCCGGATTCTCACCGGCTTCCCCCCTTCGGCCCCGCATCCAGCGGGCGGGGCACTCGGGACGTTCGCTTGTCGGATGTGGCGGGAATTATGGGGCGGCGCGAGAGCCGGGTCAAGCCTCCACCCACCACTGGCTGCCCAGCATGCCCTCCTTGCGAGGGCATGCTGGGCAGCCAGTGGATACCCGATAGCGGTTGAACGTGCCTACCGCCGCACCGCCGGCAGATACGCGCGCGAGATGCGGTCGACGACGTAGACCTCGTAGCTGAGCGTCTGCGGGGTGGAGGCTTCGGCCATCGCCGGGTGCTCGTCGTTGACGGCGCGGGCGACGACCGTGGGCTTGATCGGTTGACTGCCCTGGAGCGATCCCTGATCGCGCTGCAAGCCGTCACCGTCGATCTCCATTTCGACCTGGGAGAGCTGGCCGATGTCCTGCGGAACGGTCTCGGCTTGCAGCCAGTCCTTGCTGGACTCGATCTTCCAGTGGCCCTCGTTGAGGTTGGTGCTGCTCAGGAGCACCTTGGGCAGCGACTCCGAGCGGTCGACCATGTGGATGACCTTGCCGGGCATGACCCGGACCTGCCAAGGCATCTCCTCGACTGCCCGCTCGTAGTTCAGCACGCCGCAGCCGAAGCGGTCGTTGCGCGGGAAGCCGCCCGGTGAGCGCCCGTCGAAGGGACCGCCCGCCAGGTCGGCGGGGATCTGGCCGCGGCTGGCGGTCTCGCACAGCTTGTTCTCGGTCCGCAGCGGCCCGAAGCCGAGGTTGAGACCCTTCATCGTCGCGATCACGCCGGCCACGTGGGCGGCGGCCAGCTCCGACGGGACCTTGAAGTTGCTGTCGATCTCCACATAGTCGCTATCGCGCCAGGCGGCATAGAAGCCCTCGCCCGGCGCGGCGAGGTCGACCCAGTCGCCGGTGCTGGCGTAGGGGCGCATCTCGTAGGCGCGTCGGCGATAGCCCGACTCGAAGGACTGTACCCCGATGACATCCTCGAACGCGGCCGGGAAGGCCGGCACGTTTTCGCCATATCGAGCCGGGTCCGGGCACCACCAGGTCACGCCCGGGATATCCTTGCCACACTCGCCGGCGCCGGCCACGATCATGGCGCCTTGCCGGCGGGCAAAGCTGATCGCCGCCTGGGCGCGCTCCAGCGCCGAGCCGGCCCCCGAGGGATTGTAGAACATCAGCGCGCCGAGCGCGATCACGTCGGCCCCGTTGTTGGCGGCATAGCAGACGGCACGGGTGAAGTGCTCCCAGTCGGTCGACGTGCCCCAGTAGTAGCCGTCGCCGTCGGGATCCAGCCTCGGCATCGGTTGCCGGAGCTGAATGTGATCGCGCCAGAAGATCTTCAGCGGCATGATCCGCGCGCCCCAGGAGACCCCCGCGATCCCGGTCCCGTTGTTGGTGTCGGCCGCCGCGATGCCCGCGATGGCTGTGCCGTTCGAGGGCATGATCACGTCGAGCTGCGCCTGCGACACCGGCATGGGGTTGTTGTCCTCCGTCGCCAAGCTGGCCCCGAAGTCCCAGCCGATGGTGTCGTCGACATAGCCGTTGCGGTCGTCGTCGTGGCGGTTGCCCGGGATCTCACGCGGGTTGCGCCAGATCTTGTCGATCAGGTCCGGATGGGTGTACTCCACACCGTCGGCGATCACCGCGATCGTCATGTCGTCAGCGCCGTAGCTGGTCTCCCATGCCTGCGGCGCGCCGATGACCAGCAGGTCCAGCTTGTACAGCTTGTACAGCGTGTCGTTGGGGCGCGTGTTGGCCTCGGTGCGCGGCTCCGAGTCGACGGCGCCGACGTCGTCGGGCCCGGCCGCGAGCGGCGGGGGGTCGCCCGCCGCCGCGGCGCGCATGAGCTCTTTTTCGGTGGGGGGGGCAAGCACGGTGGACGACTGCTGGATCGTCAGATCGTCCATGCTCAGCGGCCTGGCGCCAAGCCAGGCGGGCGAGCAGATCTCCGCGGCGTCCTGATCGGGTTCGTCCGCGTGCGCCACGCCGGTGCCGGGTGCCGAGCGGGGCGCGACACCGGTGATTCCGGCCAACAAACAAACCGCCAGGCCCAGGCCGAGCCGGCGGGTCCAAGGCGTCCAAAGTTTCAAATTCAACCGCTCAAATCGGTTCAACCGTCCAAATCGGTTTTGCCAACACAACATGCTCACGTCCTCTGCTTGAGATGGGCCCGGCGCCGGGCGGCAGCACGACCGGCCTGCCCGACGCTGTCGCAATGGTCAAAGGGGGGAGCGAACCAGTCGATTCGACCAATTGAGACGCGCAAGCCGATGCTCCGGATACGCCGAGTTCACCTCAGTTCTGGCAGCTCGTCCCGAAGATCAACAGCACCATGCATGAGATGTCCGCCGCGTCGACCGCCGCGTCGCTGTTGGCGTTGCAGCCGGCCGGCTCGCCCGGGAAGGTCCCGCCGCGGACCGAGAACGGCTCCTGGCCGTCGCCGTCGAAGAGCTCGATGCCCAGCGCCGAGAGGTCGCCGGCGTTGATGAGCTGGTCGAAGTTGCAGTCGCCCGGTGCCACCACCGGCGTCGGGGTGATGGTCGGGGTCGGGGTCTTGGTGGGCGTCGGCGTGTTGCTCGGCGTCGGGGTGATGGTCGGGGTCGGGGTGGGACACACATAGTTGAAGACCGAGAGGGCGTCGATGGCCGCCTCGACCACCGATCCCGTGCCCAGGTCCGCGGCGCCGAAGCGGATGCGGAACTGCGCGCTGGGCGCGACGAAGTCGGCGATGCGGAAGGTCTTGACGAACCAACCGCCGTCGACCTCGGGATTGGGTGAGGTCAGGGTCGGGCCGACGACCTCCAGCGTCACCCAGCTCGCGCCATCGTTGTTCGACACTTCGATGGTGAACACGTCGGCCTGGGGGGCGCCGCCGGTGGTGTTGGAGTACCAGCGTGCGTAGCGGATGTAGGGGTCCGACAGGCCGGAGAGGTTCATCAGCTCGCTGGTCAGCGTGGTCGTGCCGCCATCGACGTCGGAGTTGCCCGCCGTGTTGTCGGTCAGCCAGCACTGGCCGGAGCCGTCGTAGTCGGCCGGCGGATCGCCGCGGTCGCTGTTGACCGGCACGCCGCGGCTCCAGGCGCCGTCGGTCAGCGGCGGATTGGTGCTGTTGGTCACCGTCCAGCCCGGGCTGGTCTCGAAGTTGCGCTGGATCGGCGTGTTGATGCCCAGCGCCGAGACGGCACTCCACACCGCGGTCGGCGCGGTGGCGGGGCTTTTCACCAGGACGTTGTTGGTTGAGTTCGCGCTGAGGTAGTACTGGACGATCGAGGGGCAATTGGCCGCCGGCAGCGGCACGCTGTACTGCTGGCCGGATTGGATGACCGTCGCCGGCGTGTCGCTGAAGCTGCCACTGCCGATGCGGCTGGTGATCTTGACCGAGTTGTCGACCGGCGATCCCAGGACGCTCTGGATCGTGAACGGCAGGCTGCTCGCCTGGCCGGGTGGCAGGACCGTCGGGCGGCCGCTGGGGAACAGGAAGCGCAGCTCGTCCAGCGGCGGCGCCGGCAGGTTGTGCGCGCTGAAGCCGGAGTTGATCTGACTGTAGTGGGGGGTGCCGTCGTAGATGTCGTTGTTGTTGTCGTCCAGCGTCAAGACGTCCACGGTGACCGAGGGGTGGATGCGGTGGTTGCCGACGATCTCCTGGCCGATGTAGTACAGCCGGGCGAGCTGCAGGCCGTTGGTCGGGCCGTCGGAGCTGATCAGCGCGGTGCGCATGTCCCAGTAGGAGCCGCCGATCACCAGGCCGCAGGTATGCCCTTCGCCCGTGCACGGATAGTTGTAGTTCTGGGTGTCGACGTTGCGCAGGCAGCCGCTGCCCTGGCCCATGAAGTCCGGCCCCAGGCAAGGGCTGTTCTCGATCAGGGTGGAGACGACGTCGCTCATGCCCTCGTGGTAGTCGCTGTTGTCCGGCCCGCCGGGCACCTGGTCGGTGATCCCATGGCCGTATTCGTGGTAGATCACGCTGGCATAGGCGGTGTTGGGGCAGCCGCCGCCGGCGCGGTAAAAGTTGATCGAGGGGTTGCCGTTGGTGTAGTAGGCGTTGCAGGTCTGGGCCAGGTTGACGTTGACCGGCATCACGAAGTCCATCACGGTCAAAGTCGGTGCCAGCGCCTTGACGAAATCGTGGATCAAGGTGGTGTGCGTCATGCCGTTGAGCTGGGCGGTCTGGAACTCGGCCGAGCCGGTATTGAAGGTGAAGTTGGCCGGTCCGGGTGGCGTGACCTGGACGCTCGCCGTCAAGTCGCCACCCGTGCCCTGGTTGTTGACGTCGGCCCACAGGCCGATCATCTCCGCGGTGATCGTCACATTGTTGTTGCCGCCGAAGCCGATCACATAGTTGCCGTCGATGCCGGCGTAAGCCGTGCCGCTGCCGCCGGCGGTGATCTGCGCCCGCGCGCCGCGCGCCGGCAGGTTCTGCGGGGGATTGTTGGCCTGATCGGGCAGCGGCGGTAGGGTCTGATAGCCGCTGATGTTGCCGGTGATGTCGGTCTGGTAGATCCCCGGCCGCCGATCGACGATCGTGGCCGCCACCGCGTCGACGAAGAACTCGCCGCGATCGGGCGCCACCGGGTCGCCGTTGGACGCGAAGAAGCGCCAGCACAGCACCGCGACGAGGCCGTCCGCGCTGTGGTAGACCAGCTCCGGCGTGCCGACGTCGGTCAAGCTCGGGTCGGCCTGCTGGACCAGGGCGATCGCCTCATCCGCCGTGATCGCGGGCGCAGCCGCCGCGCCGTCCAGGCGGATCAGGGTGCTGTTGGCGAGGACGACCGGGAAGCCGGGCTCCATGCGCACCAGGACCTTCAGCCAGCGGTCGTAGACCGGGATGCCGCCGCGCGCCTGGGCATAGAAGAACACGGTGAACTTCCCCCACAGGTCCGCGCTGCCTTGCGGGTTGAGCTCGCCCTCGGGGATGCCGATCAGGCGCAGGTGCCGGTCGACGAAGTCGGCCGCCGCGGCCTGGGCGCTCGCCCCCCCGGCGATCCCCTTGCCCGACACCTGCAACCCGTCCGGGCCGACCGCTTCGGCCCGCGCGCCGGGGTTGTCGCGGTTGAACGCGGCGCGGGCGACGTCGCGCGCGTCGGTGCGCCCTTCGACCGGGTCGTCGATGACCTGCGGCGGCGTGGGCGTGCCGCCTTGCGCTTGCGCGCTTGCGCGCTGGGCACGCGGTGCGCCGGGGGAGCTCAGGCTGACGGCGGACAGCAGCCCGGCGGCCAGGACGACGCCGAGCAGGATGGAAAGGCCGAGCGGGCCGACCCGCGGGCGCATCGGATGCATGTGGACCTCCCTGGACGAATGGCGGGCGGCGCCGGCCGGGCCTGAACATGGGGCGAGCCCCCCGGGCGCGACGCGATGGCAAGCGTTCTAGCGTCAAATTGATACGTTGGCGCGACGGGAAATGATTGTATGATGAAGTGTCGCGAGCCGCAAGTGGGCGTGTTCGCGCGCCATCGCCGTGTGCAACGCCATCGCCGGGCGATTCGTCCCTCCAGCGGACCCGGCCCTGAGCCACCCTCCGGTACCGGTGCATCGACCACCATCAGGAGGACATCCGATGCCATCCCAACCCAGCCCTTTGCCAGCCACCCCGTCCGCACCGGACCGCTGCGATCGCCGGCCCCGGCGCGGCCCACGGCAGGGCCTCAATCGTCGCCCCGCCGGCCCCGGCCGCGCCGGATGGCTCATCAGGGTGATGGTCGCCCTGTCGATTCCCGTGCTTTCGTGTGGCGACTCGGTCTTTGCCGCCCGATCGGCGATCTTGGCGGATCTCGGTGGTCCGACCGCACCGGCGACCGCCCTCGCCGGCGCGCCCGGCGCGCTCTTCGTCGCGCATGACACAGAGGTCCGCGTTTACGACGTGTCCGAGCCGGATCGCCCGCGGCCGATCGAAACAACACCGGCGATCCGGCTCGCCGCGCCGGCCGCCCGGCTGGTGTCGGGCGGCCGCTGGCTGTTGGCCGCCGATACGGCTGGGGGGCTGACGGTGGTCGACGTCGCGGCGCCGGCCGCGCCAGTAGTGGCGGGCCGCCTGGTCGTCGGGGTTCGGGTGGCGCGCGACATCGTGATCGATGCCGAGGGCGGCGCGGTCGACCGCGCCTTGGTGCTGGACGAGCTGGGCGCGCTGCACGTCGTCGCGCTGGCCATCGGGACCGCTCCGCGTGAGATCGGGACGTTCCATGCCTCGCGCGCGCTCGATCACGTGACGGTCGAGGGCGACCGGCTGTATGCCACGGCGATGGATTGGCCGACCGTGCTCTACGGCGCGGTCTCGCTGGTCCTGGTCACGCTGGACTGGCGCGACCCGAGCGCCCCGCGCGAGCTTGGAGCGACGGCGATCATCACGAGCTACGGCTACAACCTGTACACGGCGCGGGGCATCCGGACGGCGGGCGGCAAGGTGGTCGTCGCCTATGACGCGAGCCTCCCCGCTCCCTTGGGCGGCGCCTGGTACGGCGGCTTGTTCGTCGTCGACGCCACCGACCCGCATGCGGCACGCGTCGAGGCGGACTTTTCCGTGGACGGCGCTGGCGAGTGGCTCCCGTCCTCCGCGCTCGATGACTTCGGTCGGGTGCGCGATGAGGCCGGCGTGGCCTTCTTGACCGGTTATCAAGCGCTCATGCGGGTGGACTTCGACGACCCGATGCACCCGGTGTTCGGCCCGAAGCTGGACCTGTCGGAGCACCTGGAGCAGCCGGTGCGCGACTTCGCGCGCGTGGGCGATCGCCTCTATTCCTTGCACGATCACGGCATGCTGGTGGTGTCGGACTTCTCCGATCTCGCCCTCCCCGCCGTGACCGCCATCGCCCCGACCGCGCCGCTGGCCGCCCGGATCGCCGCCGCGGACGGCCTGGCCGTGGTCGCCTATCACGAGGCTGGTTTGGGTGTCTATGACCTGTCCGATCCGGCGCGGCCGAGCCGGATCGGCTGGCTGGATCGTACAACCCCCGCGGTGCGGCGTCTTGCCGTCGCGGGCGGTCTGGCCTTCCTGGCCGAGGGCGAAGCCGGCGTCACGCTCGTGGACCTCGGCGACCCGTCGATGCCGCGGGTTCTGGCAACGCTCGACACGCCGGGCCGCGCGGTGGACCTCGCGGCCGCGGGAAGCCTGGCGATCGTTGCGGACGACTCGGGCGGTTTGGCGATCATCAACGCGGCCGAGCACTCGGCTCCGGCGGTGATCGCGACGGTCGACCTCGGCGACCCGGTCTACGAGGTGGCCTTGGACGGTGCGCGGGCCTTCGCCTTGACGACCGGCCATGGCCTGCACGCGCTGGACCTTACCGATCCGCGCGCGCCGCATGTTTATGCCGCGCTGGATCCGGTCTATGGCCATCACATCGCGGCCGCGGGCGGGCGGGTGTACTTGGACCGGTCCGCGCCCTTGGAGGTCTTGGATGGTCGCGACCTCTCGCCGCTTGGCAGGTATCCTCCGACCGACTACAGCTACCCGCTCGAAGTGAAGATCGACGACCTGATCATCGAGGACGGCTTCGTGTTCAGCGTGTCGGAGTACCACGGGCTGAACGTCCTGGACGCGCGCGATCCGGCCCGGATCGAGGCGGCCGGGCGGCTCGACACGCCCGGCCTCGGCCGCGGCCTCGCGCGCTGGGGCGACCATGTCTACGTCGCGGACTGGCACTGGGGCCTACGGGCTTACCATGTCCCGGTCGGGCCGCGCGTGCATGCCGCCTATCTGCCGGTGGTGATGGCGACCAGCCTCGGCGGGGTGCTCCGCCCGTTGACCAACCGCGCGCAGATCTTCGACCAAGCCGGCTCCGCCCAGCCGGCGCTATCGCCGGACGGGCGGCAGCTCGTCGCGGTGGTCGAGATCTATGGCCTCACCCGGCCCGCGCTGCGGCTGGTCGATGTCGAGAGCGGCCAGCAAGTCGAGATCGGCTTCCAGGCGGGCCTGCGGGCCATCGAGACGCCGACCTTCACGCCGGACGGCCGCGGGATCATCTTCGCCGGGCTCCACGTGCGCTGGGACATCTTCCGCTGGGACCTCGCCGCCGAGCGCCTGGAGAACTTGACGGTGCATCTGGCCGCAGCCGGGCAGTACCGGCGGCCGGCGCTCTCGCCGGACGGGCGCCTGTTGGCCTTCGACCGGTCCGACACCACCGAGGTGGACGGCCCGCCCGTACCCGAGGACATCTGGATAATGGACCTCCCCGCGGGCAGCGCCCGGCGCGTCACCGACCATCCGGCACTCGACCGCTTCCCGAGCTTCGCGCCCGACGGCCGGCGGCTGGTCTTCCGCTCCGAGCGCGAGGGCCAAAGCGAGCTGTACACGGTCGGCGTCGACGGCGCGGACCTCGAGCGGCTGACCGACGACGCGGCCTTCGACGGCTACGCGAGCTATAGCCCGGACGGCCGATGGATCGTCTTTCACTCCACCCGCAGCGGCGGCGACGATGTTTTCCTGCTCAGCCTCCGTACGCGCGCCGTGCATCCGCTGACCAACGTTGAACAGCCGCTGCGCCAGCCGCGCTTCGCCCCGAGCGGCCAGTCCGTGGTGCTGTCGGTGCCGGGAGCCTTCGTCGATCCCAGGTCCTTCTGGTCCTTTTCGGAGATCTTCGAGGTCGAGACGCCGCGGGGGATCGAACCGTAAGGGAGCGGCGGGAGTGTCCGGCGGCCCCACGTGACCTTCAGCCCACCCCATTTGCACATCCCGCCCCCCCGGTGTAACCTGCTGGTCCACGCCCATCTTTGCGGATCGCGCCATGCATGACCTGGACAGGGAGGACTGCCATGACCCCTCGGACACCCACCGTTCCAGTCCACCGCGCCCTCGCGGTGGCTGCAGTCTGGTTCTTCTTGCTCGGCCTCCTCTGGGCCAGCCTGAGCGAGGTCCGGCCCGCCCGGGCGGGTGGCGCCTGGCCCGACCTGACCTTCACCCAACTCGTCACCGGCCTGGACGCGCCGGTCAACATCACCCACGCGGGCGATGGCAGCGGGCGGATCTTCATCGTCGAGAAGGCGGGGTACATCCGAATCCTTGAGAACGGCACCTTGCTCGGCACACCGTTCCTCGACATCGATAGCGTGGTAGGCAGCTCAGGCAGCGAACAGGGCCTGCTCGGCCTGACTTTCCCGCCGGGCTTCGCGGACGATGACGAGCCGCATTTCTACGTCAACTACACCAACAACAGCGGCCATACGGTCATCGCGCGCTACTACGTCACCGACGACCCGAACGTCGCCGACCCGAACAGCGCGGAGATCCTGTTGACGGTCAACCAGCCCTTCTCCAACCACAACGGCGGCCACCTGGCTTTTGGGCCCTCGGACGGCTACCTCTACATCGGCCTGGGCGACGGCGGCTCGTCCGGCGATCCCGGCAACCGCGCCCAGAACCCGGCCGAGTACCTCGGCAAGATGCTGCGCATCGACGTCGAGGGCGGCACCAACCCCTACGGCATCCCGCCGACCAACCCCTACACCCAGACCACCGGCTACCTCGACGAGATCTGGCAGCTCGGCCTGCGCAA
>CAZCJG010000050.1:16607-17824 GCA_964498575.1 uncultured Anaerolineales bacterium
TCACCGGCGGCTACGTCTACCGCGGCTCGGGCTACGAGCGGATGCAGGGCGTGTACTTCTACGCCGATTACTGCTCCGGCCGCGTCTGGGGCCTGCGCCCCAATGGCTCGAGTTGGGAGAACGTCGAGCTGGAGGACACGGCATACTCCATCACCACCTTCGGCGAGGACGAGCCGGGCAACCTCTATGTGGTGCACTACCACGCGACCAACGGCATTCTCTATCAGGTCGGCGACGTGGTTACCCCGACCCCCACGTCGACCGCGACCCCGACCAAGACCGCGACGCCGACGGCGACCAAGACCGCGACGCCGACGCCGACTAAGACCCTGACCCCGACGATCACGCCCACCCCGACCCAGCCGCCCGGTGATTGCAACGGCGACGACTTCGTCGACGCGGCGGACATGTCCAGCCTGGTGCTCGAGCTGTTCGACGGCGACGGCTCCGATCCGGCGGCGGTGCCCGGCGGGACCTTCCCGGGCGACCGCTACGGCTGCAACGCCAACGGCGACGCCCTGGTCGACGCCGGCGACGTCGCCTGCACGGTGCGGGTGATCTTTGGGACGGGCGGAAGCTGCGGGCCGTGAGGTGACGGGCTTGGAGACACCCTCCATGTCGCGACGGCCGTGGCTCGTGCCGGCGGCGCGGGTGACCGGGCGCGGATTGTTACTGGTTTGAGACCTTCCGGCAATTCCATATGTGCTAGCTTTTCCAACTCAAGGGGGCGAGGACAGGGCATCGTCGCTCGTCGCGGGTGCCTGTCCGAAAGCATTCGAGTCTTTTTGGAGCACCAGGGTGTGGAGGTGCGTACTTCTTGGGGGCAGATTGGCAACTCCCTGCCGCCATGCGGCTCCGCGAGCACGCAGATTCATTAGGCGCGGGCTTTCCGCGCACCAGCATGCCCTTCGACGCCTTGCCAGAAGACTGTGACTTCAGCCCCGCCATAGCCCGCTTGCCGATCGAGCGCCCCGTGCGGATTCGGTGCCTCGGGATCAGGGGTAGTCGTCGATCGGCATGAATTGAAGACACTCAACCCATTTACATTGCCCTTTGGAGGTCATCGTGATGCCCCTCGCCGCACTCAGCTTCCGCCGCCCGGCCATTCGCCGCATGGCGCTGCTCGTCATCTTGATCGCGCTGCTCGTGCCCGGCACGGCGCCGACCCCGGTGACGGCGCACAACCTGCAGACCAAGATGGTCTACATGTTCGCCGA
>CAZCJG010000051.1:0-17765 GCA_964498575.1 uncultured Anaerolineales bacterium
CCCCCGCCGCCGCCCGTCCCGCCGCGGCCAGCGCCGCCGCGCCGTCGAGGGAGGTGGTGATGCCGTGGCGCGCCAAGAGGGCGCTCGCCGCCTCGGCTTCGGCGTCGGTGATCACCCAACCCGAACCCCCGGTCGCGCGGATCCAGCGCTTGGCCTCGCCGACCCGACGCGTCTTGCGCGCGCCGCGGTCGCCCAGCCGGCCGCGCTGCTCCGGCAGGCGCCGCGGGTCGAGCTCGCGGGCGATCGGCTGGGCGCCGGTGCCTTGGACCGCGTGCAGGGCGGGTCGCCAGGGCGAGGCGGTGACCTCGCCGGCGCGGGCGAAGGCGCGGCCGAGGGCGACGAAGCTGGTGCCGCTGGAGGCGAAGGTGAACACCGCGTCGACCGGCGCCACCTCCTCGATCAGCTCCCAGGCGATCGACTGGAAGCCCTCGACGGCCAGCGGATCGGTTGAGGGGCGCAGGTTGGGAATGTCGTGGGCCTCGGCGAATACCCGGGCCAGGCTGAGGGCCTGGTCGGACACCAGGACGCGCGCGCCGAGATCCACCAGCCGCCGCAGCTTGGCCGCGGGCGTCCCCGGCGCGACGAAGGCGGCCAGGCGCAGCCCGCCCGCGCGCGCGTAGGCCGCCGCGGCGAGGGCGGCGTTGCCGGAAGACGAGATCGCGAGCCACTCCAGGCCCGGTCGCAGCCAGTGCAGCGCGGAGACCTGGAAGGCCGCCCCGCGCGCCTTGTGGGAGCCGGTGGGGTTCCGGTCCTCGCGCTTGAGCACCAGGCGGTCCAACCCGAGTGCCGCCGCCAGCTCCGGTTGCTCGATAACCGGCGTACCGCCTTCGCCCAGAGTCAGGCGCGCTTCCGGCGGCACGCACGGCAGGTAGAGGTCCGCGTAACGCCAGATGCCGCCTCGTCCGGTCTCGCTTATTTCTCTTCTTCCTCGAACAGCTCGAGCCGGAGCGGCTCCACGCTGACCACTTCCAGCTCGCCGCCACAGTTGTCGCACCACACGACCTCGCCGAGTACCACGTCCTCCGGCACTGTAATCCGATCTCCGCACGCGGGGCAGAACTCGATGTCCGCCTCGTCAGGGTCGTAGTCGATGGGGGTGAATCCGTTCATTGGGGTTGTCTCCTCATCTTGTCCGCCGAACCCAATTGCGTACTCCGCACCGCGACCGTTCACACAACGGCGCACGACGGTTGTAGGGGTTGTCCCTAACGATTGGATTACGATTGATTGGAATCGGTCACGTCGTCAGGTCGCGTAGCAAGGCCCGGAAGCCGAGCTCCTCGCCGCCTGCCAGGTAATGCTGGCTGAAGAAGAACGGGCAGGCGGGCGAGAGCAGGACCTTGTCGCCGGATCGCGCCTCTGCCACGATGTCCGCCAGCGCCTCCGGCAGCGTGTCGAAACGATCGATCTCGCGGCCTCCAGCGACGTCCACCGCCCGGACCGCCGCTTCGATTCGGTCGGAGCCGGGCCCCGGAAGGAGGACCAGACGCCGAACGCGCGCGACGATGTGACGTGCCAAGTCCTCGAAGTCCAGTCCCTTGTCGTCGCCGCCGGCGATCAGGACGATCGGCGGGTCGAGCGCCGCCAGTGCCGCGATGGTCGCTTGAGGCGTGGTCGAGTTCAGGTCGTCGTAGTATGCCACACCGCGCACGCCCCACACGAACTGCAAGCGGTGGCGGAGGCCGCGGAACATCGCGATGCCGCGGCGGATCGCGTCTGGCTGGGCGCCCGCGAGCCAGGACGCCAGCGCCGCGGCGAGAACGTTCTCCACGTTGTGCTCGCCCGGGACGCGCGCCGCGCCGATCGGGCCGGCGTCGACCGCCGGGGCGTCCACCTCCCGGCGCAGGCAAATCCGCCCCTCGGCCAGCCAGGCGCCCCGATCGACCGTCCCTCGTCGGCTGAACCAGAAAACCTGGCCGTCGAGCCCCCCCGCCATCGCCCGTGTCACCGGGTTGTCCGCGTTCAGCACCGCGAAGTCCGCCGCGCCCTGCCGGCCGACCAGCTTGCGCTTGACCGCGGCATAGGCGTCGAAGGACCCGCCATGCTCCTCCAGATGGTTCGGCAGCACGTTGGTCACCACCCCGATGCGCGGGTGGGGATCGAGGTCGATCAGGTGGCGGTTGGAGATCTCGAGGATCAGCCAGTCCTCCGGCCCCATCCGCCGCAACTTGTCCAGGACCTGCGTGCTGCGCCGCTCGTTGCCGGCGTAGTAGATGGTCTGCCCGGTCAGCCGCATAATCGTCTCGATCAGCCGGCTGGTGGTGGACTTCCCATTGCTGCCCGTAACCGCCAGGATCCGCGCCGGCGCCAAGTCGAAATACAGCTCGGTGATGCCACGGAACGGAACGCCGGCCGCCCTCAAGTCCGACAGCTTCGGCAGGTTCGGCGGATAAAGGTACCATGCCTGGCTGGCGAAGATCACGTCCGCCGTCTCGATCCCCCCCAGATACCGCTCCCCGAACCGCCGCTCGATCGGCAGCGCCGCCAGCTCCCGCCACACCCGATCGCGCTCCTCGGCCGCCATCCCCACATGCATCCGCCGGAACGCCCGCTCCACCTCGTCCTCCGGCTGGAAATCGTGCACCGTCAACCGCCGCACGCCCTCCGCCCACAAGAAGCGCGCCACCGCCGCCCCCTCGGTCCCGGCCACCCCCACCACATGCACATCCCGATCCGCCAGCGCCCGCAGCGCATCCCACTGCGCCCGCCGCTCGAGATCTCCCGCCCCTCGACTCAAATCAGACCATTCTCCAGCACCACTGCCCTCATCCCCACCACCGCCCCTACCCACACTCTCCCCAATCCCCTCCCCCGCCAATCTGTCCAATCCGCTCAATCCGTGTATCCGCTTGTCAATCCGTTGTGTGGCCCCGTCAATCCGTCGTGTGAACCTCCGCCCCCCCCGCCACCGATACCGCCCCAGCATCTCGCCCAGCTCCTCCACCACCACCGCGTCCGCATCGAAGCTGGCATGGGCCACCGCCACCGGATCATCGTGCACCACCACCCCGACATGCCCGATACCCCGCTGGACATGCGTCAGGTACACCAAGTCACCCACCGCCAGCGCCTCCCGCCCGATCCGCCGCCCGGCCCGAACCTGGTCGCGCGAATGCTTCGGCAGGCCGATGCCCATCACCCGGCGATACAGGCGCTGCGTCAACCCGGAGCAGTCGATCCCGCCCGGCGAGCTCCCGCCCCATACGTAGGGCGTGCTGAGCCAAGGTGCCAGCGCCGCCTGCCAGACCTCCGCCGGCGGCGCTTCCACGGGCGGCATGCCGGCGTAGTCCGCGCGCCAGGTCGCGACGTCGGGCGGCGTGCGCCCGTCCGGTGCATCGACCAAGTCCGCGACACGCACCCACCCGACCGTCCCATCCGCCAGCTCGACCGCCCACCACGCGCCGCGACGGGCGAGGCGACGCGCCGGGGGATCGCCCGCGACGAGCTGTGTGGCCAGATCGCCGCCCGGGCGGGCGCGAACGTCGCACACGGCGGAGGCCGGGCTCGCCCAGCCGGCGTGGGACGCGCGCTCGATCAGCGCCTCGATTTCCGCCGTGACCGGGACGGCGTCCACGGCCGCGCGGACTTGCGTGACGATTGCCGATCGCTGGGCGGGAAGCAGGACAGTGCCGGTCAGGTGGACCCCTTTGCCCTCGGGATCGGCGGAGACGGCGACGTCGCACACGACTTCGGTGTAGCGGCGGGACCACCCGTCGCGCAGGGCCGCGACGGCGTCAACCGCGCGCGTGAGCTGTGGCGCGAGATCAGAGGGGGGGGGAGTGTCGACAGAGGTCGGAGCAGGGTCGATCGAGTTCGGCACGGCTCGGGAAGTATACGGTGGTGCGAGGCGGCGGCCAAGCAACAGTGGGCAAGCGGCGGTGGCCACGCGACGATCCCAAGCGGCGACGCGAGGTTCCCCAGCGGCGACGCGCGGGAATCCCGCAGCCCGGGTGATGCGCCACGCCTCCGCCCGCCCACGTCTCGGCATTTGCAGACGTTTTGGTATAATCAGCCCGCGCCCCCAAGAACCGGATCCCCTATGATCGCAAGCCCCGCATGACCGCAAGCCTGATCGACGGCGCCAGCCTCGCCAACCGCATCCGCGACGAGGTCCGCCTGGCGGTCGCCGCCATGCAGGCGGCGCACGACTACGCGCCGGGCCTGGCGACCGTCATCGTCGGCGACAACCCGGCTTCCGCGACCTATGTGCGGATGAAGATCAAGGCCTGCGCCGAGCTCGGCATCCGCTCGCTCCCGCACGTCCTGCCCGAGGATTCGAGCCAGGCGGCGGTGGAGTCATTGGTCGCGTCGCTGGTCGCCGATCCAACCGTCGACGGCATCCTGGTCCAACTGCCCCTCCCCGACCACCTGGACGATGAGGCCATCCTGCGCGGCATCGACCTCGGCAAGGACGTCGACGGCTTCCACCCGATCAACATCGGCCGCCTGGCGATGAAGGGGCGCGAGCCGCTTTTCGTCCCCTGCACGCCGCTGGGCATCCTCAGGTTGTTGGAGGAGACCGGCGTGCCGCTGCGCGGTGCCGACGCCGTGGTCGTCGGCCGCTCCAACATCGTCGGGCTGCCGATGGCGCTCTTGCTCAAGAAGCAGGACGCCACCGTCACGCTCTGCCATCGCCACACGCGCGACCTCGCCGGCCACCTGCGCCGCGCGGACGTCGTCGTGGTCGCGATCGGCCAGCCGGAGCTGATCACCGGCGCGATGCTGCGGCCGGGCTCTACCGTCATCGACGTCGGCATCAACCGCAAGGCCGATCCCGCGAGCCCGCGCGGCTACCGCGTGGTCGGCGACGTGGACTTCGCGTCGGCCAGCGCCGTCGTCGGGGCGATCACCCCCGTCCCGGGCGGGGTCGGGCCGATGACGATCGCGATGCTGATGCACAACACGCTGCGCGCGGCGGAGCGGCATGTCGCCGCGCGCCTGGCGGAGCCGGTCATCGCCGAGCGTTTGGCGATCACCGCCCGCCCGCTCTAGCCGCCGTAACGCCGGCCGTGCCGGACCGTTCTAAGACCGCGTAGACGGCTGGCTGCCCGGGGCCGTCCCAGCCCCGTCCCCAACCAGCCTCGCCGCATGTGCCGCACGCGATCGTCCTTCTGATCCGTTTGTTCATCCCCGATCAACCCCAAACCCCGACCTGAAACCCACCCATAGGAGGTCTAGCCATGACGAACGGGCGAAGCGCTCAGCCGAGACTGCGCTGGCTGGTGCTCGGCTCCCTGACCGTAGCGTTCATCGGGCTGGTCGCCGCCGGCCTGAGCCTGGCCGGCACCGCGCGTGCCGCCGCGGGCCGCGGCACCGCCGTCGCAGGCGATGTCCAGCCATCCAACCGCGTCCAGCCATTCAACCCCACCGGCAACGGAGTCGCCGTCGCCGCCATCCACCCTCCCATCCTTTCCCGCGAGTCCCCCCAAACCCTCGACACCCCCTCGTCCCCCGACCAAGCCACCGTCTCCCCCGGCCACATCGTCGTACGCGGCCGGCTGTTCTACACCGATCGCTTCGGCGATCGCAACCACCCCGCCGCCGGCCTGCGCGTCGAGATCTGGGACCTGGACAGCGGCTTCCCGACCACGTCCGAGCTGCTGGACACGACCGTCACCGACGCCAACGGTGTGTTCCAGAGCAAGGAGATCAACAACGTCGACCGCGACGGCCCGACCGGGCGCATCGAGGGCACGCAGGACGTCTTCCTCAAGCTCTACACCAACAACGGCCCGGTGAAGCTCCTGCGCACGGGCACGCCGCTGGAGTTCGTCTGGAACAGCTACGAGATCAACGAGCGCGACGGCATCAAGAGCAACGTCCCCGACGGCGTGGTCGGCTTCCCGACCCAGTTCATCAACGAGCACACCAAGGACGTGGCGGCGATGTGGACCTTCGTCAACCTGGCCGAGGCCTGGTACTTCATGCAGAAGTACACCGGCGAGGATCCCGGTACCCTCACCGCCTACTGGTCGCCCGACAGCATGGACGGGCCGCGCTACGACATCGCGACGCGCACGCTCTACTTTCGCGACGAGGACGCCGGCTACCACACGGTGGTCATCCAGTACACCGCCTACGCCTTGCTGCACAACATCTACGGCACGCTGCCGGCGGGTTGGGACGCCTGCATCGCCAGTCCGCCGGCCGACCCGCGCGTCAAGACCAGCGCGGTCTGCGCGCTGGTGCACGGCTTCGCGATGTTCCTGCCGCTGGCGGTCTACCAGAACCCCGAGTACCAGACGCCGTCGACGCCGCTGATCGACATGGACAAGGCCAAGGCCGGCACGCCCGGCTGGCAGGACGGCGACCTGGTGCCCGGGCGGATCGTGGGCTCCTTCTGGGACCTGCACGAGAACGACAAGACCGAAGAGGAGTACGACAAGTTCAACGCGGACTTCGCCGACATCTGGGAGGTCTTCAGCAAGCATTCGCCGAACACGATGGCCGAGTGGTGGGCCGGCTGGAAGGCGCTGGGCAAGAACGGCTGCACCGCCGTCGGCAGCCTGTTCCAGAACACGATCAACTACAACACCCCGCCCCAGATCCAGCCGATCCCCGACATCGTCCTAAACGAGGACGAGACCGCCTTCCTGGACCTGAAGAACTACGTCCACGATACCGACTGCGCCGACGACACGATGGTCTTCAAGATGATCGACCCCGGCGCGCCCGAGGCGGGGGTGCAGCTCCTGCCGACCAACGTCATCAGCGTCACGCCCCAGGCCAACTGGTTCGGCGATACGACCGTCAAGATCGAGGTGTCGGACGGGCTGGTCACCGTAACGCTCAGCTTCAAGGTGATCGTCAAGTCGGTCAACGACTGCGTGCAGATCGTCGGCCGTATCCCCGACCCGCCGCCGGCGACCAACGGCCAGACCATCGTCCTGCGCCTGGAGTCGTTCGGGCGCGACACCGAGGACTCGCCGTCCCAGCTCAAGTGGCGCGCGGAGGTCGAGCCGCAGCACGCGGGGGATGTCACGGTGGCGGGCAACGGCACCACCACCTTGACCTTCCTCCTCAACCTCAACGTCAACAAGGCCTACAGCGCGCGGGTCAAGGTCATCGTGTCCGACCTCGACGGCTGCGAGGCCTCCCAAAACCTGGTGCTGTACTGGACCGACCGCCTCAACCACCCGCCGGTGATCGACTTCGAGAAGCTCCAGCGCGAGTACGTCGCGCCGATCAACACCAAGATCACGGTCGACCTGACCGGCGTGGCCAACGACCAGGAGGACCCGCCGCACATCCTGGACTGGTTCGTCACCAACCTGGACGACCTGGACTCCCAGGTCAACAAGATGACCCTGCAGATGTTCGACTTCGAGCCGGACGTCGGCTTCATCGGCTCGAACCGGGTGGAGCTCGAAGTGCAGGACAGCGGCGGCGCGCGCGCGACGGCCGACATCACGCTGACCTGGAAGAGCCAGATCGACGGCAACCTGCCGCCGCGCATCCTGCGCCAGAAGCTGGTGGGCAAGACCGCCGGCCTCAACGCCGAGATCTGCTACGAGCTGACCGACAAGGCGGTCGATCCCGACGACAGCCAGTACGCGCTGCGCTGGTTCATCCAGGACTTCGACGACACCTTGATGTTCGTCGGCGCCCAGGGCACGCGCGACATCTGCATGCGGCCGCGCGACGGCTACGAGGGCTGCGTCACCGCCCGCTTCGTCGTCAAGGACCCGCGCGACAACTCCGACACCCACCTGGTCGACACCTGCTGGCGTACGGTCAAGAGCTACCTGCCGTTTACCTTGCAGTACCGGCGGTAGGCAGGCACGGGTCGGGCGACGCGCGATTCGGCGCATCGCCCCACCCGGACACTCCTGTGACGTGAACAACACGAGTCCGGGGCCACGGCCCCGGACTCGTATCGTTGCGGGTCGAACTTCCGCGATCGTGCCTGTTGATGTAGAATTGCCCGATTAGCACAAACGTGCAACATCCATCTCACGCACACCCGTCTCTGAAGCCACGCACCCATCCCCATCATGCCTCCCACTTCCCGCCGCCGGTCCAGCGCCGGCTCCGCCAGCTTGCTCAGCGCCATCGGCCTGCTCGGCCTGGGCATCGGCCTGGGCTGGCTGATCCCCGAGATCTTCAACGCCGACGATCCCTGGCAGCCTTCGGCCATGCCGACCTCCGCGATCGCGCTGGAGTACATGACGCCGACACCCGTGCTTGAGGCCGCTGTAGCCGCCGATGACGCCGCCGCGTTGGCCGATGACGCCGCCGCGTTGGCCGATGACGCCGCCGCGTTGGCCGATGACGCCGCCGCGTTGGCCACGCCGATCGAGGTGGCGCTGGTCATCGAGCCGACCGCCACCGACACCGAGGAGCCGTATGCCACCGGCACACCGCCGCCCGAAGCGGCGATCCCCGTCCTGCCGGTGATCGACGCGGGGATGAAGGAGCGCTTGCGGGCGATCCACCAAGTCGGCCTGGCTTACGGCAAGCAGCCCAACGTGTTCATGAAGGTCGGCGACAGCATCACGGTCGCCGGCCAGTTCCTCACGGACTTCGGCTGCGGCCTGGAGAACCTCGGCGAGCACGGCGACCTGGCCCCCGTGGTCGAGTACTTCCGCGCGGCGCCGGTGCCGATCGGCGAGAGCTACGCCCGCTGCGGCGCCGCCAATAGCTTCACCCGCAAGAGCATCGCTTCGACCGTCGGCTGGTCGGCGGTGCAGGTGCTCGTGCCCTTCGAGCGGGCGGAGGCGCGGGCGACGCGTGAAGCCGAGGCCACGCTGGTCGCGTCCGCCGCCGTCTCGGGCACTGTGGCGACGGACGCCCTGGCCGCGGGCGCGGTCGTGACCGGCACGATCCCGAACGGCACCGGGGCGGCCGAGGCGCCGGCGACGATCACCGAGACGCCCAAGCCGCGCTTCGTGCCGCCGCCGGAGTGCCTGCCGCCGGACGACACGCCGCTGCGCTGCGAGATGAAGCTGACCCAGGCGAGCATCGCCCTCATCATGTTCGGCACCAACGACCTGCAGGCGCGCATCCCACCCGCGCAGTACAAAGCGACGCTGGCCGAGATTGCGGCTCAGCTTGAAGCCGCCGGCGTGATCCCCGTGCTCAGCACGATCCCGCCGCGCACCGACTACAACAGCGCCAACGCGCGGGTCTCGAGCTACAACATGGCGGTTGCCGAGCTGGCCCAGGAGCGCCGGATCCCGCTATTGAACTACTGGGCGGCGCTGAACGGCCCCGACATGGTCTACCAGGGTATGGCCGGCGACGGCATCCACCCGGAAGCCTTCGCCTACGGCAGCAGCCTGACCCCGCGCGGCCTGCAGTTCGGCCAGAACCAGCGCAACTTGACGGCGCTGCAGATCCTCGACAAGCTCAAGCGCATCGTCATCGAGGATGGGGCGCCGGAGTAGGGGCAGCCCCTATAGCATGTCCACGAGGAAAGCGATCGCGGATTCGGTATCCGCATAGTGAGTGCCTTACGCGGCTGCCTTGTTCGCGAGCGGACGAAGCACGGCGAAATCGTCGGGTCTGACCAAAAATCGTCGGGCGGTCCCGCAATCACCGCTATACCACATACCCCTCAATCCCCCCCATCAAATACCCCGGTACCCGCGCCTCCACCCGCGTCCCGTGCGCGTCGTGCACTTCGACGTCGACCACGCCGTGGGTGTGGACCAGGTGCATGATCTGGCCATCGCTGTACGGGACGTAGAGCGTTACCGGCTGGAGCTGCGCCTCCAGCGCGGCGTCGATGGCGGCGAGCAGGTCGCCGAGCCCCTGCTTGCGCAGCGCGGAGACCGGCACGAGATCCGGGTAGACCAGCCGCCGCAGCTCGTCGATAGGGTCGATGTCAGCCAGGTGCTCGTCAGAAACCGGTTCGAGCTCGCCTGCGGCCGCTTGGTGCCCGTCCGCGGCGACGTGCGCCGGATCGACCGAGCGCACCGGCATCTGGTCCACCTTGTTGGCCGCGACGACCACCGGCATCTGGTCCACCTTGTTGGCCGCGACGACCACCGGCGGGTCGGACATCCCGAGCTCGGCGAGCACTTCGTCGACGGTCTGCACCTGTTGGAACACGTCGGGATGGGTGATGTCGACGACGTGCAGCAGCAGGTCGGCTTCGGTGACCTCTTCGAGCGTGGCGCGGAAGGCGGCGATCAGCTGGGTGGGGAGCTTCTGGATGAAGCCGACGGTGTCGGTGGCCAGCACGGTCCGGCCGGAGGGCAGGACGACACGGCGGGTGGTCGGATCGAGCGTGGCGAAGAGCTGGTCGGCGGTGTAGACCTCGGCGTCGGTCAGCGCGTTGAGCAGCGTGCTCTTGCCGGCGTTGGTGTAGCCCACCAGCGCGACCACCGGCAGGCCGGCGCGGCGCCGGCGCTGGCGGCTCTGGCGGCGCTGGTCGCGCAGCTCTTCGATCTGGTCCTTGAGGAAGGCGATGCGCCGGCCGATCTCGCGCCGGTCGATCTCGAGCTGGGTCTCGCCCGGCCCGCGCACACCCACGCCGCCGCGGCTGCCGCCCGCCCGCCCGCCGGCCTGGCGCGCCAGGTGGGTCCACATGCGGGTCAGGCGCGGCAGGCGGTACTCGTACTGGGCCAGCTCGACCTGCAACATGCCCTCGCGGGTGCGCGCGTGCTGAGCGAAAACGTCGAGGATCAGGGCCGTGCGGTCGATGACCTTCAGGTCCAGCGCCTTCTCCAAGTTGCGCTGCTGGCTCGGCGCGAGCTCATGGTCGAACAGCACGACCTCGGCGCCGAGGTCCAGCGCCGCCGCCTTCACCTCCTCAACCTTGCCGGGGCCGATCAGGGTCGCTCCGACCGGCACGTTCAACCGCTGGGTCGTCCGGCCCACGACCGCCAGCCCCGCGCTATCCGCCAGGGCATCGAGCTCGTCCATCGATGCCTCCAGCGACCAGGCGTCCGGCTCGCTGCGCAGCGCCACGCCGACGAGGAAGGCGGTCTCGCGATCCGCGGGCGCGGCCATGCGCCGGCGGGCACGGTCCTCCGAGGAGGCAGGGGATTGGGGAGTATCTTGCTGGGATTCGGGGTACATGTGTCGTCTCCTCTAACGCCAAACGGCGCGGTCCTACGTGATGGCAACCAAGTCAAGTGCCCGGTGGTCAATACGGGACCCGCCTCAACGGGAAGCATGGGGTTCGTGACGAAGGATCACCAACCGGCGTTAGCAGAACATCGACGACACTCCTGGCCATAGACGCTCGGGTTCGGGCCGAGCTCGAATTCGGGTTGATTGTACTACAGGCGTGACTCGGGCAACGATCTCGGGCGGATTTTCGAGCCTGTCGCGCCGCGATTCAGGTCGGGTCGTGTGAGTCGGGCTGGCGTGGGTCGGACTGTCTCGGGTCAGATCACCAGCATCGCGTCGCCGAAGCTGTAGAACCGATAGCGTTCATGGATCGCTTCGGCATAGGCCCGGTCGATGCGATCCTTGCCGGCGAAGGCGGCGACCAGCATCAGCAGGGACGAGCGCGGGAGGTGGAAGTTGGTGATGAGGGCATCGACCGCCCGGAACTCGAAGCCGGGGGTGATGAAGAGATCGGTCCAACCCGAGAGGGGGCGGATGGACGCGCCGGACGTGCGAGCCGCGTCCTCGGGTTGAACGGGTTCATCCATGGCTCCAGCCCGCGCCGCATCGCCACTCTGTCGCGCCGCGCTCTCCAGCACCCGCACGCTGGTCGTGCCGACGGCGACGATCCGCCCGCCCGCGCGGCGCGTGGCGTTGATCGCCGCGGCCGCCTCGGGATCCAGCACCGCCCACTCGCGGTGGATCTTGTGGTCGGCGACGGCCTCGGTTTCGACCGGCCGGAAGGTGTCCAGCCCGATGTGCAGGGTTACCTCCGACCAGTCGATCCCGCGGGCGGCCAGCGCCGCGATCAGCTCGGGCGTGAAGTGCAGCCCGGCGGTCGGTGCCGCCGCCGAGCCGGGCGCATCCGCGTAGACGGTCTGATAGCGCTCCGGATCGACCAGCGGCGCCTTGATGTAGGGTGGCAGCGGGACCTCGCCCAGGCGCGACAGCAGCGGCTCGATCGGCGCGTCGAACCGCACGATCCGCGTGCCGTCGGCGGCGAGCGCGATGACCTCGGCGGTGAGCGTGGTGGCTTCTGCCGTGAGGTCGGGCAGGTCGTCCCAGGTGACTCTGGACTCGTCAGCCGCGGTCCTTGCCGCAAGGTCACCCCTCGTCGCCAAGCCGAACATCAAGCGCGTGCCCATCCGCACGCGGCCGCGAATCAGGCATTCCCACGACTCCGGATCAGCCAGCGGGTGCAGCAGGAGGACTTCGACCTGGCCGCCCGACGCCTTCCGTCCATGCAGCCGGGCCGGGATGACGCGGCTGGCGTTGACCACAAGCCGGTCCCCAGGTGCCAGATACGCCCCGATGTCCCGAAAGCGGCGGTGTTCGATGGCGCCACTCGCTCGATGCAGCACGAGCAGGCGCGCGCTATCACGCGGCTCGGCCGGCGTCTGGGCGATCAGCTCGGTTGGCAGGAAGTAGTCGAAGTCGGCGGTACGCATAGGTTGAGGATAGCACGGGCCGCGGCGGTCTGAAACTGGACCGCCGGCTGCCTCCGGGTTATCCTCCGCCCGCGATGAGCTGCGCGAGCACAGGCTGCCACGACCGGGGGCTGGTTTGACCGACCGACCGCCCGAGGTCGGCCGCGTCGTCCGCGCCCAGAGCGGCTTCTATGCCGTGCAGACCGATACCGGGCTGATCACCGCCGTGCTGCGCGGTGTGCTGAAGAAGGAGCGGCGCAAGGAAGGGCTGGTCGCGCTCGGAGACCTGGTGGAGCTCGATCGCCTGGACCTGCCGGAAGGCGAAACCGGGCAGGTCGAGGCGGTGATCCACACGATCCTGCCCCGCGAGTCCGCCCTGGTCCGGCGCGCCCCGGGCCCGAAGGGCGTGTGGGCGCAGGATGTCGTGGTGGCCAACGTCGAGCAGCTCGCGGTGGTGTTCGCGGCGCGCGAGCCCGAGCCGCGGTTCAGGATGCTGGACCGCTTTCTGGCCCTGGCAGAGATCGACGAGATCGAGAGCATCGTCGTGCTCAACAAGGTGGACCTCGGCCTGCCGGCCAGGGCCGATGCGGCGCTGATCGAGTACGCTCGGATCGGCTATCCGGTAATCCGCACGTCGGTCCAGACCGGCGAGGGGATCGCGGCCTTGCGTTCCGCCCTGGCTGGTCGGATCAGCGCCGTTGTCGGCCCGAGCGGGGTCGGCAAGTCCAGCTTGCTCAACGCGGTCGAGCCGGGCCTCGGCTTGCGGATCGGCACGGTCAGCGAGGCCGTGCAGAAGGGGCGGCACACCACGCGCGTCGGCGAGCTGCACCCCCTCTCCGGCGGCGGCCTGGTCGCCGACACGCCCGGCCTGCGCGAGCTCGGCGTGTGGGAGGTCGATCCGGGCGAGCTCGAATGGGCCTTCGTCGAGTTCCGTCCGCTGCTCACCACCTGCCGCTTCTACAACTGCACCCACGTCCACGAGCCGGGCTGCGCCATTCGCGCGGCGGTGGAGGCGGAGGAGATCTCGCTGGAACGGTACGAGAGCTATGTGCGGTTGCTGGAGGGGGGATCGTAGCGCCGCGGGCGGCCGCCCGGTGTGGCTCCATTGCCCCTGCGCGGAGCGATGTGTTGGCAGGTGGGCGATATGTTAGGCTCGCGCTTGTCGCCCCGCAACCGCGTGAGAGCCACTGCCTGAACACATGCGCAGGTGGTCCGCGAGAGCTTCATGAGGACAGCGGGGGGGAGCCTGGCTCAGGCTCCCCCCGACAAAAGGCTATTCGGTTGGGACGTGCGTGCGGGGCGGCTGCTACTGCCGCTTGGCGGCGCTCAGGATGCGCTGGACCGCCATGGGGTCGACGCCTTCCTCCAGGTGCCACTCCAAATCCAGAATCGGGGCGCGCGAGCTGCACAGGCTGAGTGCCGTCTCGAAGTTGGGGGCTTCGATGTTGCACTGGCCCTTGACGCTGCCCGAGGTGACCTCGACGCTGCGCACCGTGGCGCCGCCGGTCTCCTTGCCCTGGATCCGCGTCAAGGCCTCGATCGTGGCGTTGAAGGCCTCGTAGGGCTGGCGCTCGCCCTGCTTCTGGGTCGGGATGTTGAACGTCAGGTGGTACCGAGTCATCTACATCTCCTTTGACTAGGGTGGATTCCCCTGTCCCATTGCATCATTCGGCCATCGGTTGTTGGCCGCACCTCCCAGTATAGGCGCGCTGGGCAGGTCGAAACGCCGCACCGCTGTCGAGATCATACGACTTTGCTGTCGTCGTCCTACGACAGCGGTCTGTTCGGCATGGGTGGCCAGTTCAACGAGCGTGGCTCGTTCCGGGGCACCGAGCCTGTTCCACGCCACCGACCCCGTCAGTCCGCGAGCCGGCAGCGCAGACTGTAGCGGATCAGGTCGGCGTTGGTTCGCAGGCCCATCTTCCTGAGCACACGCGCCCGATACGTGCTGACGGTCTGGGGGCTGACGGCCAATGCCTCGGCGATATCGGTCACCCGATTGCCCGAGGCGAGCAAGCGCAGCACCTGGAACTCGCGGTCGGATAGCGACTCGTGGGGCAGGTGGCCCGAAGACGCGTCCAGCCCGTCGGCCAGGACCTCGCCGAGGGACGGGCTGACATACTTGCGGCCCGCGATGACGGTGCGCACGGCCGAGATCAGATGGCCGGGCGCGCTGTGGAGGGTGAGGAAGGCGGCCGCGCCGGACCGAAAGGCCCGCAGCGCGAGCTGGGATTCGGGATATAGGCTGAGCACGATGACCGGCAGCCGTGGCCGCTCGGTCTTGATGTGCTTGAGCAGGTCCAGGCCGCTCATCGCCGGCGACGAGATGTCCAGTAGCACGAGGTCGCAGGCGCCGGACCGAACGACGCGCAACGCCTCGCCGCTCTGGCCGGCCTCGGCGCACAGCTCGATATCGGGCTGGTTGGCCAGAATGTGCTTCACGCCCTCGCGCACGATGACGAAATCATCGGCGACCAGGACCCGAATGATGCCGGACCTGCCCAGGGCCGTCGCGGGCCCGCCAATCATCCCATCCTTCCATCCTTCATCGACAGGGTACAACACTCCATGCATCGTCTTTGACCCCTTTCGGGATGCGGACAACGGCTGTGGTTCCCGCCGGATGATCGCGAAATGGGCGCACAGGCGCCCGGCATGTCGTGGAGGGAGTCGCGTCGGCAGGGGGGGCGCCACTTGGCCGCGACGCGCGGCCCACCGATGTCGTGGTCGGCGCAAGCATAGCACCGCCAGCCGCGAGGGGCAATCGGGATCGCGGGGGAGGCATGGATTGCCGGTGCGCCGCGATGAACGAGATCGTCGTGCCCGCGCCGGGTTGCCATCGGCATCCCAGGCGGATCACGGATCGCGGATTACGAGCAGCGCGTTCCCGCCGGGCGCCTCACTTGCGGAACAACCGCGGAAGAAAGATCGCGTGAGGCCGGGTGCCGGGCGGCGGCACGGGGGACTTCCGTGTCGCGCTCGGTGCTGGCCTGGCGCCTTGCGTCGGAGTGGCCGTTGCGGCCGCCGTGGGCACCGGCGATGCTGTGGGCGCGGGCGACGCCGTCCCCAGCTCACGCGGGCCGGCGTCAATGCTGATTGTCACCAGGCCGCCGTGGAGCGTGGCGACGAAGGCCTCCGATCCCGCAACCGCCACGCTTCCCGCCCAACCCGGCGTGTCGATCGTCGCGAGCGCGCGCGGCCTGCTTGGATCGCCGACGTCGATCACCACGAGGCCGCTGTCCCCGTCCGCCACGAACGCCCTTCCGTGCGCGACCACCACGTCGGTCGCCCAACCCGCCGTGTCGAGCGCGCCGATCTCGCGCGGGCTTGTAGGATCCATCACGTCGAACACCCGCAGCCCGTCCTGCCCGCCCGCCACGACGGCGTATTCGCCGGCGACGGCCACGGCCTCGGCGTAGCTGGGTCCGTCCACAGCGCCGACCGCGCGGGGGTTGGCCGGGTCGGCCACGTCGATCACGCTCAGGCCGCCCCCTTCCCCACCCGCCACGTAGGCCCGCTCGCCGACGACCGCCACATGCCGCGTGTCGCCCTTGGTATCGATGGAGCCGACGACGCGGGGAGCAAACGGGTCCGCCACACTGACCACCGACAGGCCCGACGACCGCTCCGCCACATAGGCGTAGCTGCCTTCGATCTCGACCGCGAAGGCATCATCCCGCGTGCCCACCGCCCCGCGTTCACGTGGGCCGGCGGGGTCCGCGACATCGATCACGCGCAGGCCGCGATCCTCGCCGTCCGCCAGGAAGGCGTGATCATTGGCGACGGCGATGCCCCAGGCGCCGCCCGGCGTGTCCAGCGCGCCGATCGCGCGCGGCTCGCCGGGCGGCGCCGTGTCCACGATCCACAGGCCGTTGCGCCAGCCGGCGACATAGGCATTGGAACCCGCGACCTCGACGTCTGCCGCGTAACCCGGAGTACCGATCGTCGCGCCGGCCACCCACAGTCCCGCCCAATCGTCGGCGACGTAAACCTGCCCCGCGGCGACTGCCACGCGCACCGCGTTGCCGCGGGTTTCAATGCGCTCGATCGGTCGTGGGCTGGTCGGATCGGCGACATCGAACACCATCACGCCGGCGTCCATCCCGGCCAGATACGCCCGACCACCGGCGATCGTGACGTTCCAATGGGACCCCGGGGCGGCGACATCCGCAATCGCATGCGGGTTCGTCGGGTCGGCCACGTCGATCACGATCAGGCCGAGGCCGGCCGCCGCGACGTACGCATACCCATCCGCCAACGCCACGCCCAACGCCGAATCCCGAGTCGGCGCCGTGCCGACAATCCGTGGCTTGGCCGGGTTGGCCACGTCGATCACGTGCAAGCCGGCGCCTCCCGCCGCGAGGTAGAGGTGGTCGGCCACCAGCTCGACGCCGAGTGCACCGGTCGGGGTGTCGATCGACGAAATCGCGCGCGGTTCGGACGGCTGGGATACGTCGATCACGCGCAGGCCGCCCTCAAGATCGGCCAGGAAGGCCAGCCCGCGCGCGATCACCACTGCCTGCGCCTGGCCGGGCGTGTCAAGCGCGCCGACCTCGATCGGGCGGCTGTGGTCGTGGACGTCGATCACCCGCAGGCCGGCCGTGCGCGCCGCGACGAAGGCGTACCCGTCCGTCACGTCGACGTCGATGACGACATCCGGCAGCACAGCGCTTCGCCCGATCAACACCGGCTGTTGTGGATCGGACACGTCGGCGACGACCAGGCGCGGCCCGACGCCGAAATAGGCATGCGGTAGCGCGACATCGAGACCCAAGGTCGCCCCTCCGATCTGCCGGACGATCTCCAGGCTGATCGGTTCCTGGGCGGGTGCGGCATGGGACCGAGGTCCATCCATGAAGGGCGACCCGGGAGCTCGCGACCCCGCACCTGCCGCACTCACTGCCAGGACTGACACGATGAGCAACAGCAGTCGATGGGCGATCCGCCGCTGGCCGCGCGCTATCTGGCTAACTGACCTTTTCATTGCTGAATAAGGGTGCTGAAGTGTGTTCAGGTTCGCTCGCGCGGGAACGGCTTCGCAATCGATTGCCGTCCCGCTGTGCCCGGGGTTCAGGCCTGGGGTTCAGGCTCGCGCGCGCCAGGACGGCGCCAAGCGAGCGAGCCATCATCTACCGCGGCGATCGCTGGTTCGCACCTTAACGCGCCGTTCCCGCGCGAGCGAACCATCAGCCTGAGCCTTCCCTCTAGCATGGATGCAACCAGCCGCAAGCCTTGGCCCCGGCCGGCAGGTGCAGCACCATGCTGGTGCGCCACACCCCG
>CAZCJG010000052.1:0-9027 GCA_964498575.1 uncultured Anaerolineales bacterium
GCGGCTGGCCGGTGCGGCGGCGGACCCCGGCGAGCGCGAGAGCGGTGTCGCGGACGACGGGGAGCGCCAGAGCGATGTCGCGGACGACGAGGAGCGCGACGAGGCGGAGACCCGCTTCCTCGGCCTGGCGCGGGGTTTGACCCGCCAGTTGCAGACCGGCTTCGCGCCGCTGCCCGAGGCGCCGGCCAGCCCGCGGCGCAAGCTGCGCGCCCTGGTCATCGCCGACACTTCCCAGGAAAACCGTCTGCCGGGGGCGATGGAGGAAGGGCTGCTGGTGGCCAACTTGCTGGAGTCCTTCAACATCGTCTACGCGGATACCGATCAGCGCATCGAAGTGCGACGCCTGTTCGGCCCGTTGGACGCGAGCCGCGTGCGGGTGCTGGCCGAGATGGTCAACCGCTCCTACGACATCGTGCACTTCGCCGGGCATTGTTTCTTCGACGCGCAGGACCCGGGCGCCTGCGGTTGGATCTTCTCGAACAACGAGATCCTGTCAGCGCGCGAGCTGTCGCGGGTGGATCACATGGCGGGCTTCGTCTTCTCCAATGCCTGCGAGTCGGGCGTCACGCCCGAGCGGACCGGCAAGGACTGGAACGGCATGGCGCCGAGCTTCGCCGAGGTATTCTTCGCCCGCGGCGTGTCCAACTTCCTGTGCACGGCTTGGCCGGTCGCCGACAAGGCGGCTCAGGTCTTCGCCGTGAGCTTGTATCAAGGTCTCTTGGGCCTGGAGCCCGTCCCGGGCGCGGCGTCGGGGGGTTCGCGCTGGGACGCAATCGCCGAGGGCTGTGTCAGCGCGTCCCCGCTCTACATGTTCGAGGCCGTACGCAATGCGCGGCGCGCGCTCTTGGCCCCCGGCCTTTCGGGTGGTCGATCCACCTGGGGCGCCTACCAGCACTACGGCAACCCGTACTTCCGCTTCTTCGACCCACGCTGGCTTACCCCGCGGCCCGCGGGCTGAAGCCGCCGGTTGAGCGGATCGAGCGGACCAAGCCGCATGGGGGAGCGGTGGTGGCCCGCGTGAAGACGCTCGCGGAGACGCCGTGGAGACGGCGGCACAGACGGTCAACCGTAAAATAACCGGAAGGCTTTGGTCCGCCCGTGGGAACGGGAAGCAGACACCGATCGGGACGGACCGGGGTTGCCCGGATCGAACACCCGCCTCACGCCCACTGCAGGGAGAGCAACATGCGACTGGGATTGCACGTCAACAAGCTCGACACCGGCTCCAAGGAGGACAAGCTCGCTCGAGCCTACATCGCCGCGGTCCAACCGCCGTTCGTCAAGGCCCTGGACGAGCCGCTCAACCGCGATTTCCTCCGGTTTTGCCGCGATCAGGGCTGCGAGGTGCTGGGCCGCATCGTCTTCGACCTCGGCCAGCAAGGCGTCGAGGACAACGGGCCCTGGCGCGGCTGCATGGACCGCATCCGTGCCAAGGCGTTGGAGTTCCCGGAAGTGAGCTACTGGGAGTTCCTCAACGAGTGCCACGAGAAGGGCGACGACATGGCGCGCTATGCGCAGTGCTGCATCGCGTTCATGAAAGAGATGGAGGCCATCGGGCGCAAGGCGGTGGTCGGCTCGTTCTCGACCGGCACGCCGAACGAGGACCAGTGGGAGCGCTTCCGGCCGGCCGTCGAGCATGCCTGGCACAACGGGCATGCGATCGGCGTCCACCAGTACGCGGCGCCGGACATGCGCTTCATGTGCGGGCGAAACCAGTGGAATGGCGGCAACCCGACCTTCGACGATCCCTGCACCGACCCGCGCGTCGAGGGCTGGCACACCCTGCGCCACCGCAAGTTCCTGCCGATCATCCGGAGCTGGGGTGTCTCGGCCCGCATCGTGATCACCGAGTCGGGCAACGACGACATCTTCCAAGACAAGCAGATGAAGAGCTTCTTCGGCCAGAATTCCAACAAGAAGCGCGGGTTCCGGCAGTGGAAGGACTTCGGGCACAAGCTCGGGGACTTCGCCGACCAGCTCCACTGGTATTGCTGGCAGCTCAGCCAGGATCCCGAGGTCATCGGCGTGGTCGACTTCGGCTTCTCGGCCAACCGCAAGGAGTGGGAGCCCTTCGACCTGACCCGCGACGAGGCGATGCTCAAGGCGGTCCAGGAACGCCAGGCCACGCTGCCGCGGGGTGGCCCGGAGGTCATCCCACCGCCTCCGCCGCCCGCATCGGCCTGGCGGCCGGGGGATACGGTGACGGCGCAGGTCAACGCCAAGCTGCGCCGCAGTCCCGGCTTCCTCAACAAGCCCGAGGGCGACGAGCTGGTGGTCGTTGCGCCCGGCGCCAAGCTCTCCGTGCTCATCGGCGGCGCGCGCGAGGCCAACGGCTTGTCGTGGTGGCCCGTCCGCTTCCGCCGCGACGACGGCGTGCCGCTCGAAGGCTACATCGCCGAAGTCAACCGCAGCGGGACGGTCCTGCTGGCGCGCACGGCGCCGGCGCCGCCCTTCATGCCGGAGTCGCGCGTGCTCGTCATCCTCGACGGCAGCCTGAACCTGCGCCGGACGCCCGGCTTCAAGGGCAAGGTCGCGGCGGAGGACGTGGTGGCGACCGTGCCGGGAGGCAGCCAGCTCGCCGTGGTCGGCGGCCCCGAGGCGAAGGACGACCTGACTTGGTGGCAGGTGCGCTTCAACCGCTCGGCGATCGAGTCCCACGCCGGCTGGGTGGCGGATGGCGCGGGCGGCATCCCCTTCCTGGCCGATGTCGCCTTCCTGCCGGCCGAGGCGGAGGCGCGTGGTTAAGTCGGAGGTGCGGCTGAACGAGATCCGATGAGCGCGCGAGTCGATCGAACGCTCGCGACACCACCCGGTCGTGCGACGGCCGCGCGAACGACTCGGTCTTGACAGACCTGAAGAAAGGGCAACACCATGCGATTAGGACTCCACGTCCACACCGCCGAGCCCGGCACGCGCGAGGATGCGCTGGCCAGGGACTACATCCGCCGCGTCCAGCCGCCCTTCGTCAAGGTGCTGGGCAATGCCATGAAGCCGGACTTTCTCAACTTCTGCCGCGATCAGGGCTGCGAGATCATCGGGCGGGTGGTGTTCGGCTCCGGAGATCAGCCCCTCTCGGGCGCCAAGGCCAAGGACAAGATCAAGGCGGTCGTCAAGCGGGCCGAGCAGCATCCCCAGATCGGATGGTGGGAGTTCTACAACGAATCGTATAACGGGGGGGCGGGCGAGTCGGACGAGGACTTCGGCCGCTACGCCGAACGCTGCATCGAATTCATGAAGAAGATGAGCGACATCGGCCGCCGGGCCGCCGTCGGCTCCTTCTCCACCGGCACGCCGGACGAGAAGGACTGGCCGCGCTTCCGGAAGGCGGTCGAACACGCCTGGCACAACGGGCATGCCATCTGCGTCCACCAGTACTCGGCGCCCGACATGCGCTACATGGCCGGACAGAACCAGTGGAACGACGGCCATCCGCGCCTGGACGATCCTTGCGCCACGCCGGATGTCGAGGGGCTGCACACCCTGCGCCACCGCAAGTTCATGCGGCTCGTCCGGAGCTGGGGTGTCTCGGCGCGCCTGTTCGTCGGCGAGTCGGGCAACGACGACATCCAGCTCCGCCCCGGCGGCCAGGGCAAGGGCTGGCGCGACTGGCGGCTGGTGAACCCGGAGCTGCTGCTGGGCGACTTCGCCGACCAGATGCGCTGGTACTGCTGGCACCTGAGCCACGATCCCGAGGTCATCGGGGTGGTGGACTTCGGCTGGGCACCCGGCGCCGGCGAGGAGATGGCCTGGCATGCCTTCGACCTTTCCCATCGCAACGACCCTGGCAACGCCGAGCTCGCCGCGCTGCGCGAGCGCTTGATCGAAGGCCAGCTCTCGCTGCCCCGGACGGGCAAGCCGGACACCGACGTCTACGTGCCGCTGGGGCAACCGGCGCCCGGCGGGGGCCAGCCGGCCCCTGGCGGGGGTGGGCAGCCGCAGCCGGTAGACCCCAACCGCCCCCTGGCCGCGGGCGACCGCGTGCGCAATGCCCTGACCGTCAACCTGCGCATCCGGCGCAGCCCCGGCTTCGTCAACAAGCCAGCCGACGATGTCACCGAGCGCCTGGCGCCGGGCGGCGAGGCGACGGTGATCGACGGTCAAGTCACCCCGGCGGACGGCCTGGACTGGCTGCGCTTGCGCGCGGGCGACGCCGCGGTGGAGGGCTGGGCGGCCGTGGCGGGACCGGAGGGCGATTCGTACCTGACGCGGGTGTAAGTCATGGTGCCCGGTCTCCGGTGCCTCTCGTTGGATTCCATTTGATCTCAAAGGAGATTGCCTGGCGAATTTATTCGCGAGGCAATCGGCTGAGCAGTTACCAAAAGGAGCTGAAATCGACCATGGCAGACTTCACGATGGGGCTGGATGTCGCCCACCACCAAAAGCCGATCGACTGGCAAAAGGTGGCGGCGGCGGGCTACCGTTATGTGTTCGTCCGGGCGACGTACGGGGCGCACCGCAAGGACCGACGGTTCGAGGAGCACTGGGCCGGCGCGCAAGCGGCGGGGCTGTTGATGTCGTCCTATCACTTCATGCGTACGACGGACCCGGTGGACCGGCAGATCGACATGTGGCTCGACGTGCTGGGCGATCGGAAGCTGGACTTGCCGCTGGCGCTGGATGTCGAAAACGACCCGACGCCGGGCGACGACGCCCCGATGTCGCGGGCGGCGTGGACCGAGTGGACGCTGGGCTGCCTGGACCGGCTGGCCGCGGCCGGGCACGCGCGGCCGGTCATCTACACCGCGGGCTCGTTCTGGAACAACAACGTCGAGCGCTCGGATCGCTGGGGGCAGCACCCGCTCTGGGTGGCGCACTACACCGAGGCAGCCCGGCCGATCCTGCCGCGGGACTGGCCCGCCTGGGGTCTCTGGCAGTTCACGAGCAAGGGGACGGTTCCAGGCATCGACGGCAATGTGGATGTGAACCGTTTCCTGGGCGGCGAGGCTGACTTGATGAGCTCCCTGGGGGGCGGCGGGGGGGCTGCCCCTATCGCCGCGGCCACGCCGCGGCTGGCGGTGCGCGTGGCGGCGCCGGTCAACATCCGCTCCGGCCCGAGCATCAAGCACGACAAGGCCGGCATGTTCACCGACGCGGACGTCGGGCGCAGCCTGCCGGTCTTCGACGTGGACGGGCAGGATGCCTGGGTCAGCATCGGCGCCGACCGCTGGATCGGCTGCGCGGTGCCCAGCGGACCGCTGTGTCGCATTCAGGTGCAGGCCGACGGCCGGGTCCAGGCCCGCGTGCTGGCCCGCGGCCTGAACGTCCGCCGCGGCCCGGGCCCGGACTTCGACGACGTGGGCGACCTCAAGCGCGACGACGTGGCCGACGTGCTCGGCCTCGGCGGGAGCGACTGCTGGGTGCGCTGGGGCCCCGGCCAGTGGACGGCGCTGCAAACGGGCAACCAGGTCTTCCTGGCGGTCGACGACGGCGCGCGCGATCTCGGCGCGGAGGGCGTGGCGCGGGCGATGGGGCCGGCGCGGCGGCGCAAGCGGCCGCGGGGGGATGAGGGGTGACCCGTTCTTGCGGTGGGGGCATTGGGCGAAGATCGCTTGCGAAGCAATGGTGTGAATCGGGAGCATCAAGTGGTGATCGAGGGTGCCGAGTCACTAACTGCGCGTGATCTGATTCCGCAGCAGGGTGAGACAGGCGCGGACGGAATCCCGCCTCAACGCTTCCGGCACAGCGTGGCGGTCGTCGTCGGCATCAACGCGTATGGCGGCGGCATTCCCTGCTTGAGCACGGCGGTTCATGACGCCGAGGCGCTGGCCAGCCTGCTTGAGCTGCGACATGGCGATGAAGTGATCAAGCTCCAGGATGCGACGGGCCGGGACGGCGACAAGCGAATGAATTCGCCGCTGGATGGCCTTCGGCCAGGTGTCGGCCTACGCCGACACAGCCTTGCGAGTCCGATCCTCATCGAGAGCCTTCACTTTCGTGCCCGCACAGGCGGGCACCTGGCCGAAGGCCATCCAGCGGCGAATTCATTCGCTTGTCGCCCCACAAACGCGCGAGAGTCACCGTTTAGGCGGTACCACATCGCCCGACCATTCCGCGATCGTCTCAGGCGACAGCTCGATCATCTCGTCTTGACCGGTGGCGAGTTGCCACTTCGCCCGGTAGACCGCGGCGACATCTTCAAGGTACTCGATGCGCGCGGCGATGGCGTTCCACTGGTCGGGAGAGATCACGACCAGCGCGGGTGTGCTGCCGCGCTCGATCAACACGACCGGGCCATGTGCCGCCTTGGCGATGATCTCGGCCTGCCGGATCCGCATGTCGCTGATCGGGGCAATTGTCGGGAGTGGTTGCATGATTCGCTCCTTTCTAACAGTGACCTAGCGCGGAGTGCTAATTGTACGCCAGGTCTGAGGGGGTTGGCAACTGTATCAGGCTCGGATGACGCCCGTGCCACGCCCCGAATTCACCAACAAACCGTGTTCGACATCGAAACCCACTGAACAGGAGACCACCCATGCCCACCACCCCCCACAAGCTCGGCCTCGACGCCAACCGCCCGGTTCACCCCGAGGGCCCGCAGAAGGGCGCCCCCACCCCCACCGTCAACCCGGCGATCTTCGCCGAGGTCGGCGCCGCCTGGGTGCGGTTGAACTTCATGCTGGGGCCGTGGTCGTCGGTGGACGACGGGGCGCGGCCCAATGGGCGGACCTGGCTGGAGACCTTCGACAGCCTGGTCGACGGCTTCCGCGCCCGCGGCCTGCAGGTCTACGGGCTCGTCGGGCGCGAGAGCGTCAAGACGGACCTCGACGGGCGGCTGGACACGCTCTTCCGCTTTCCGGAGGAGAAGATGTCGCCCGCCGACCGCGACGCCGCACAGGCCTGGGTCGCCCAGTACGCCGCGGCCTTTGGGCGCATCGCGCAGCACTTCGCGGGCCGCGTCGCCGTGCTTGAGTCGTTCAACGAGCCCGACGATTGGCACGGGATGCAGCCATCGGACGCGCTGCCCAGCCCGAATTGGATCCACCCGCAGTGGTTCGCCCGGATGATTCAGGCGATCCACGATAAGGTGCGCGGCGAGCTGGGGATCGGCGGGGTGAAGCTGGTCAGCGGACCGCTGCAAGGGCTGGTGTTCGGCAACGGGGCGGCGGGCTACCTCGCCCGCACCTACGCCGAGGGCCGGCGCAAGCTCGGCTGGGGCCAGGGTGGGCGCGGCTTCCCCTTCGACGGCGTCGGTTACCACCTGTACATCGTCCCGGAGTTCAACCCGGACTTCGCCGCCCACCGCGGCGCGGTCAAAGCCGTTTACAGCCGCTATGTCGGCGAGATGCTCCAGGCGATCCAGAGCGCCGAAGGCACGACCTCACCCAAGCCGCTCTACATCTCCGAGATCGGCTGGGAGAGCAACGACGACAACGACGCCGACCTGCGCTTCCAGGCGGATAACGTCCGGCTCGCAATCGAAACGGTCGCCGCGGACAACGACGTCGCGCTGGCGATCTGGTTTTCGACCGAGGACTTCGAGATCGGCGGCGGCCAGCGCCAGTTCTACGGGCTGCACCGCCACGGCAAGGTCACGCCCGCCGGCCGCAAGCCCGCCTTCGCCGCCTACCGCGACACCGTCGCCCGGCTATTCCCGGCCGAGCCCGGCGTGGTGGTCTACACCAACCAGCAGGTGATCAACGCCCTCTTCTTCGTGGCGGCGCAGGTCGGCCGGGCGGGCTGGGATCTCGTCGTCGCGGCCGGGCTGACCGACCTGGTCAAGGCGCGCCAGGCCCCCTACACCGGCCCGGCCATCGACACCCTGCCGAACCTGACGCCCCAGGAGCGCGCCCTACTCCACCAGCGCCTCCCCGGCCTCAGCCCGGCGACCCGCGAGATCCCACCCGCCCCGCCCGCGATCGTGGTGCGTGGTATCGAACCCGGCGCGCGTGATCTCGCGCCCACCGAAGGAGCGGCCGGGCGTGGCGAAGCTGCGCCGGCGATCGCGACCGCCGCGCGCGGGGAAGGCGCCGAGGTGGCCGAGATCGCCAGCCGATCCGCCAGCGCCGAGGCGGCCGCGCGGCTGCGCGGCAAGGGCATGTGGATCGTGCGGATCGACCAGCTCCTGAAGAACATCGCCGCCTTCCCGGGTCCGGCGGACCCCAACCAGCGCCTGGCCGAGATGGCGGCCGGCGGCGGCTTGACCCATGTGCTGGTGAAGATCGCCGACGGCGCCATGCCCTACAACCTCGGCCCCGGCGGTACCGACCGCTTGCGGCCGCTGGTCGACGCGCTGCGCCGGGCCGGCGTCGGCGTCTGGGGCTGGCAGTTCGTCTACGGCTTCGTACCGCACGCCGACCCGGCCAAGGTGGTGGACATCCCGCCGGAGCTGCAGGCCGAGGTCGCTATCCGGCGCATCGAGCAGTTCGGGCTGGACGGCTTCGTCGTCAACGCCGAGGGTAGCTTCAAGGGCCAGCCCGGCCGCGCCGCCCGCTACATGCAGCGCCTGCGCGCCGACCTGGCGGAGCTGCCGATCGGCCTCTCCAGCTACCGCTTCCCCAGCCTGCACCGCTCCTTCCCCTGGGCGGAGTTCCTCGCCCACGCGGACCTGGACATGCCCCAGGTATACTGGTTCAACACGCCGCCGCCGGACAGCCTGCGGCGAACCCTCACCGAGCACGCCGCGCTGCCCCACGCCCGGCCCGTGTTCCCCACCGGCGCCGCCTACACCATGGAAGGCGGCATCTCCGCGACCCCCGAGGCCATCCACGCCTTCCTCACCACCGCCCGCGAGACCTTCGGGCTAGGCGGCGCCAACCTCTTCCAGTGGAACTCGGCGCTCGACGCGGGGCGCTGGGAGGCGATCGCGGCCCACAAGTGGCCGGTGTGACCGCGTCTACCCTGATCTTGATCGACGACACCACAAGGAGACTCGAATGACGACCGAACGTGACACAACTTTGACGACCGATCCCGACCTCGCCCCACCGGACGTGGCGGCGGGCGCCGACTACGCGCCCGAGATCACGGAGGAGGAGCTGCGCGCGATCGTGGAAGCGCCGCGGAGCCTGCCGGAGCCGATCCCGAACC
>CAZCJG010000052.1:9127-17753 GCA_964498575.1 uncultured Anaerolineales bacterium
CCGAACCGACCGGTCCTTCGACGGCGCCAACGTGGTCTATGATTGGGGTGAGATCAACCTGAAGTGGATGGTGTGGCTGGAAGGCCCGCACCACGGCTGATCTCCAGAATACAGGGAGTATCGACATGTCCCATACCACCAGCCCTAACCCCACCATCCATGCCCTGCTCGTCGGCATCAACGCGTACAAGAGCGATACCGTGCCGGACCTTCATGGCTGCGTCAACGACATCGAGGCGATGGAGCAACTCTTGACGGATCGCTACGGCGTCCCTCCGGGCCGGATCCACCGCCTGATCAACACCGAGGCCACGCACACGGCGATCAAGGCGGCTTTCGAGGAACATCTGATCGGCGCCGCCCGCGCCTGGGACGCCGACGGGCGGAAGGAGCCTGCACCGGCCTTCCTCTTTCACTACAGCGGCCACGGCTCCCAGGCGACGGACTCCACCGGCACCGAGCCGGACGGCAAGGACGAGACGATCGTGCCGCATGACAGCCGCCAGGGGGACGTCTACGACATCAAGGACTGGGAGCTTGGTGCGCTGGTGGCGCAGCTCAGCGCGATCTCCGACAACGTCACGGTCGTTCTGGACTCTTGCCACTCCGGCTCGGGCACCAGGGCCATCGATGACACACTCGACGCGGTCCGCGAATGCCCGCCCGACGACCGGCCGGACCAACCGCGCCGCCCCAAGGCCAGCGGCACGCGTGACGCCACCGGCGCCAGCGGTTGGATCGCCACCGGAAAGCACGTGCTGATCGCTGGCTGCCGCGATCTCGAGAAGTCACATGAGATGCTCGTGCCGGAAGGGACGGCCGAGGCGGGTGCCGGGGCAAAGAGCGGCCCCAACGACGACTCGGGAAATGGTGCACAAGCTGATCCGCCGAGCGGCGCACAAGCTGACGCGGCGATTGGGGCCAAGGGTGACCCGGCGAGCGTGGCGGACGGCGGCGCGCGCGGCGGGGGGATTGCCGCCGCCAGCCCGGCCGAGTCGGTGCGCAAGCAAGGTGCGCTGACCTATCACCTCATCGAGGCGCTCGCCCAGATGTCGCCGGACCGGACCCTGACCTACGGCGAGCTGATGGACATCGTCCGCCCGCGCGTCACGCAGCGCTACGCCAACCAGACGCCGCAATGCGAGGGCGATCGCGGCCGCGAGGTCTTCGGCGGCGCCCGGCCGGCGCGGGATGTGCTCCTCAAGGTCGAAAAGCTGTTGGACGATGGCCGGGTCGAGATCGGCGGCGGCGTGGCGCACGGGCTGACGGTCGGGACCACGCTGGCGGCCTACCCGGCCGGTACGCGCAAGGTGGCGGATGCCGGGGCGCCGCTGGCCACGCTGACCGTTGAAAGCACGAGCGCAACGCGTTCCACTTGCACGGTGGAGCCGGCCGGCGCGGTCCCGGAAGGCGCGAAGGCGGCGATCACGCAGCTCAATTACGGCAAGCTGCGCACACGCGTAGCGCTTGCCATCGACGACGGCGAGCTGGCCGAGCGCGTGCGGGCGCGGTTGCTGGACACGCAGGGCGACCCTGACGTCACCGGGCTGATCGAGCTGGTCGAAGCGAACCAGGCGGCGGACCTGCGCATCGCCGTCGCCACCGACAAGCTCGTGATCCAGGACCCGGCCGGCAAGACCCGCGTCGCCCCCTTCGGCAAGACGCAGCTCGACGACCTGGCCAGCGACCTGCGGCATATCGCCCGGTTCCGCAATGGCGTGGCCGTGCGCAACCCCGATCCGCACAGCCGCCTCGGCGGCAAGATCACGCTGGAGGTCTTCCGGCTCAAGGTCGATGCCGACGGCGCCTTCGTGTCCGACGCGGATGGTCAGCTCGCGATCGAGCCGGTTCTGGAGGAAAACGGCATCTTGCAGCTCACGGCCGTCATCGATCGCCCCCCACCTGAGCCCCTGGACTATTCCAAGTGCGACTGCCTGGTCTTCAAGATCACCAACAACCACACCACTGCAGTTCAGGTCGCGCTGCTCAACTATGCCCCGTCCTGGGCCACCTACCTCCTCCACCCTTACCAGAAGGGCAGCGAGGAGATCCTGCAGGCGGGGCGCGCGATCTATATCGGCCGGAGCAAGGACTTGGTGGCCCCGGCCACCCTCGGCAAGGGCATGCTCGAAGGCCAGGAGGTCTACAAGCTGATCGCCATCGCCATGCCCGACCCCGACGCTCCGCGAACGGACTTTTCGGTCATCGAGCAGCCACCGCTCAAAGGTGCGTTCGACACTAAAAGCATCGGAACCAAGGATGGGCCGAGATCTCCGCTGCAAGACCTGTTCGACCAGGCGGCCGTCGGCGGAACCAGGGGCAGCCCCCTCCGACCCATCACGTCCAAGGACGACTGGACCACCGTCGAGCTGCAGGCCCTCACCGTGCTCGCGCCCGAGGAGGGCAGCCGCGATCTGATGCCGGGCGCGACGACCGCGCTGAACTACGGCGTCAAGGTCACCGCCCCGGCCGGCTTCAGCGGCACCGTGCGGCTCCTCACCGCCGCCCAGAGCACGCGCGCCATGGACGGCGATGCCAAAGCGCTGCAGCCGCCGCCCGGCCTGGCCGGCTTCGGGGACTGGTTCCAGCCGCTGGCTCTCGGCACGGCCGAGTCGCGCGGCACCGACATCGGCGCGCTGGGCGCGCCGGGGGCGGTGATCGAGATCGGCAGCGAGCAGCCGGTGTGGGGCACGGTGACACCCGAGACGCCGATGTCGGTCGAGCTGCCGGACGCGGTCGCGGCCGGCGCGGGGGTGCTCGCGCTGGGCTACGATGGCAGCCTGTACTACCCGGTCGGCCGGTTGGGGGCGGATCGCCGGACCGTCGAGGTCGGCTGGTTGCCGGAGCCCGCCCCGGCCGACGAGGAGCCCCTGCACGCCCGGCGAAGCCTGGGCAAGTCGCTGTGGCTCCACCTCTACACGACGCTCGGCTGGTCCACGCCGCAACTCGGCCTGCGGCGCAGTCGCTTCGTCCCGGCGGGCGAGGCCCAGGCACAAGCGCTGGGGCCGGGCGAGCAGGAGATGGATGTGCCGGGCGGCAAGCTGCGCTACGGCCCGGTGCGGCCGGGGGACCTGAAGGCGGATCAGACGGTGGCGCTCTTCGTCCACGGCTTCATCTCCGATACGAGCTGGATGGCCAAGGACGTGGTCGACTGGCTGGCGTCCCATGGCGCGCGCTACGATCACGTTCTGACCTTCGACTACGAGACGATGGGCACCGGCATCGCCGAGAACGGCGCGACGCTGGCCGAGAAGCTGCGTGCGGCGGGCTTCGGGCCGGACGACGGCGTGAAGCTGGATGTCTTCGCGCACAGCATGGGCACCCAGGTCACGCGCAGCATGATCGAGCAGCATGGCGGGCACGCCTTCGTCGACCGCGCCTTCCTGGCCGGACCGCCGAACGCGGGCACCAACCTGGCCAGCCTGAAGGACCCGGTGGTGTGGCTGATGACCCTGATGCTCAACCAGGCGGGCCCGACGCCGCCGACGATGGTGGCAAGCTGGGCGCTCAAGAAGTTCGCCGACAGCCTCGTCGGGATGCAGGACCTGCGCCCGACGTCCGACTTCTACAAGGCGCTCAACCACTCCGGGCGGCAGCACGACGTGGCTTACCGCGTGCTGATCGGCCGCAACACCATGCGTGACGACGAGCGCACCGCGTGGGAGCGCGCCGCGCGGCGCCTCGACGACGGCACCGACACCGTGCTCGACCTCATCCACGCGGACGACAACGACCTGGCGATATCGGTATCCAGCGCGCGGGCGCTGGAAACGCTACCCCCACCCGCCACCGATCCCGAGCGGCTGGATATCTTCGAAGTGCCCTGCAACCACTTCGGCTACTTCAAGACGCCGGAAGCCCAGGCGCAGTTGCTCAAGTGGCTCGACAAGGCCTAGCCGGGCGCCCGCGGGTCGCGCGATCGCGGTCCGGTCCGCCCAATGATGAAACCGATTGGCCACACGAAGACTCAGAGACAATGACCCAGAGAGGCAATGACACCGATGGACGACTTCAACGGCACCTACCACATCGTGCTCATCGGCATCGATGGCTATCGCAGCGCGCCGCTCGCCGGCTGCGTCAACGACATCGACTTGATCGAGAAGCTGCTCCTGGACCCGCCGGGCATCGGCGTGCCGGCGGAGCGCATGAAGGTGACGCGGCTCGCCGCTCGGCGCTCGGGCTTGACCGACACCAGCCGCTTTGCCGACAAGACGTTGGCGCCGACGCGGGAGAACATCCTGGCCGCTTTCAAGAGCCTGAGCGGCGACGCGGTCGCCCTGGACGACCGCGTGCTGATCTACTACTCGGGCCACGGCGGGCAGCAGCGCTGGGCGACGCGCGACTGGCACGAGTCGATCGTCCCCGTCGACGAGAAGCACATCTTCGACGACGAGCTGAACGGCTGGCTCAACGCCATCGCTAAGACTGAAGGTGACCGGATGGTGGACCTGACCGTGGTGCTGGACTGCTGTCACTCCTCGGGCGCGACGCGCGAGGCGTTCGCGGGGGTCCAGGACGACGCCCGGATGGCCACACGATCGATGCCGACCGAGTCCACGCTGGTGGCGCCTCCGGACCTGTCGCAGATCCCGCGCTACACGCCACGCGACCCGAGCGCGCCGCGCCTGCGGCCGATCGACCCACCCTACCTGGTGGTCGCCGCCTGCCAGGCCGACGAAGTGGCGGGTGAGAAGGACTTGGGCGGGGGGCGGCATGGCAACCTGACGCGGGTGCTGGCGCAGCGCCTGGCCGGCAGCAGCGCCGAACGGCGTGCCGCGCTGCGCTGGGGCGAGATCTGGCCGGACCTGCTGGACGAGCTGCGCACGCTCGGCGCGACGGCGCCGGTCACGCCGCCGCAGAACCCATGGATCATCGGGCGGCCGGAGCGACGCCTGTTCGGCGGCGCCTGGGAGCCCCGCGACCTCGGCTACGCGGTCACCCTCGGCGACGGCGGCCGCTACCGCGTCCGCGCCGGCTCGCTGCTCGGCGTGACCGTCGGCGCCGAGCTGGCGGTCTACGGCCCCGACGAGCCGCCGCGCTTCTCGGTGCTGGGCAGCGAGGCGGACCTGGCCAAGCGCATCGGCCGGCTGCGGGTGGTCGAGGCGGCGCGGGCCTCGGCGGTGGCCGAAGCCATCGAGATGTCGGCCGTGATGCCGGAAGGCGCGCGGGCGCGACTGGCCAAGGCCGGCGCGGCGGGTGGCCTTCGGGTGCGGCTGGAGCCCTTCGATGCGGAGGTCGCCGCGGAGCTGGACGAGTCCGGGGTGATCGAGACGCTGGCGGATGCCGCGGCGGGCGGGGACGCCGGTGGTCAGGGGGGGTTGGATGCCGAGGTGACCATCGCCGGCTCGGCAGCCCAGGGCTGGGCGATCAAGAGCGAGTTCGAGCCCTTCGTCGCGGGGGTGCCGGCGGGCCAGATCGACGCCCTGCGGGCCGGGCTGGAGAGCTACGCCGCCTACAATCAGGCGCTGCGCCTAGCGCGCGAGTTGCGCGAGCCGGATGGGGCGGCGAGACTGTCGATGCGGCTGCTTCAGGTCGATCCTAGCAGCCCGGTGGTGCGCGACAAGCGCATGGATGCCGCGGCGATGGCGGCTCAGGAGGAGGCACCGAAGGGGAGCGGCGGGGACTACAACCTGCCCGACGGCTTCCCCTTCTGCATCGAAGTGACCAACCACCAGCCCGAGACCCTCAACGTCACGATCCTCAACTGCACCGCCGGCGGCAAGGTGGAATACCTCGATGCGAAGCCCGTGCGCGAATTGAGCACGGACTGGTTCTGGCTGGCCGGCGAGATCGGCGAGGCCTTCGAGGCCTGGCCCAGCATGGGCCGCCTGCACGCGGCCGACCGCCTGATCGCGGTCGGAACGAGCCGCCGCGACGTCGACCTGTCGACCATGGGGGTGGCGGACAACGTGCAAGACGTGGTCGACCGCGTCGTCAACCGCGAGTTCACCCGAGATGTCAGACCCCGCCCGGCTGCCGCGCCGGCTGAGATCTGGACGGCGACGACGACGACGGTGCGCATCTACCAGCGCGGGCAGCAGGCGACGGCGATGTCCCCGGGCTAGAGACAGCCCGGCTCCATGCTCGTCAGCAATCGCGCGGGCCCGGCGGTTCGACCTTGCGACCTTGGCACCTCGGCCAAGGATGGCGCCGCACCGCGGCCCGGCCTCACCGACGAGCGAGCATGGGGGCGAGGCCGGACCAGAGTCGGGAGCGGCGAGCTAGGATCGCTGGCCGGAGGTGGTGGGAACGGCCGACCTGGTCCGAGCGGCCTGGCCGTTGCCCGCCTTGGTCGTCCGCGCCTGTCCGTCCGTGCTGCGCTTGTCGGTGGCCTTGGCCGCGACGTTGATGCCGCTCTCGGCCAGGGACGTCAGCTTCTTGTCGGTCTGGCCCTCTTCGTCGAGGGTGGTCTGCAGGAGCTTGACGACGTCCGGGGCGCCGAGCAGCCGCGCATAGGTCCGGGCGCAGCCATAGGCGGCCATCTCGTAGTGCTCGACCCGTTGCGCCGCGCCGATCAGCGCCGCGTCCAGCACCTCGGGATCCGACTCGGTGGCGATGAGATCGGCCCCTTCCTTGAGCAGGCCTTCCATCGCCGCGCACTTGTGGCGACCCGGCCGCAGGCCGAGCTGCTGGTACGCCTGATCCAGGCGCGTGATGTGCTGGCCGGTCTGGTCCAGGTGGTAGTTGAAGGCCGCTTGCAAGGCCGGGGAGGTGGCCGCCTTCGACATGTTCGGCAGCGCCTTGGTGATCTGCTTCTCGGCGCTGTAGAGGTCGTCGAGCTCGTGCTTCAACAGGTCCGTCAAGTTCGACAGTTCCATGCGGTCAACGTTCCTTTCATCGAGCATAGGGTCCGTGCGGAATCGCTTCGAGGGCGACGGCACTCTCTGCCGCGCCCTGGCAGGCCGTGCACGCGGCCAGCAATCACCAGCGACGACCCAGCCCGCCGCAAGGTTACCGCGGCGGAGCGCCTGGGGGCGCGCCGCTGTATCCGCCCACTCCATAATGCTCCACCTCCCCCGGCTCCGCCGCATATGCCCCCTCGGCCTCCCCCTCGTCCAGCCGCACGATCCGGAAGCCCATCGCGTCGAAGATGAACGACAGCACCGGGTTGACCAGGTTGAAGAAGCAGTACGGCAGGTAGGCGGCGGTCGCCACGCCCAGCGTCGCCGCCATGTAGGCGCCGCAGGTGTTCCAGGGGACCAAGGGCGAGGTGATCGTCGCGGTGTCCTCGATCTGGCGCGACAGCATTTGCGGGGCGATCCGGCGCTTCTCGAACTCCTCGCGGAAGAGCGTGCCCGGCAGGACGATCGCCATGTACTGGTCGCCCGCGAAGACGTTGAGGAAGATCGCGGTCAGCCCCGCCGACACCATCAGCCGCCCGGCGGTCGTCGCGAAGCGCACCAGCGGCTCCAGGAGCTTGCGCAGCGAGCCGGTGTAGTCCATGATCGCCCCGAAGCCCATCGCGGCCAGGATCAGCCAGACCGTCGACAACATGCTCGCCATCCCGCCGCGCGAGACCAGGTCGTCGATCTTGGGGTAGCCGGTCACGGCCGCGAAGCCCGTCGCCAGGGCGGACCACACGCCCTTGAGCATCGCCAAGGGCGTAGACAGCGCCGGATCACCCGCGAAGGCGATGACCAGGTCCGGCTGGAGGATCACCGCCATCACCCCGCCGAACAGCGCGCCCGAGAAGATCGCGACGAAGGCCGGCACGCGGCGCAGGGCGAGGACGAGGACCAGGAGCAGCGGGAGCAGGGTCCACAGAGAGATATTGTAGGCCGACTCCAGCGCCGCCAGAGCGGGGGTCGGGTCGAAGGCGCCGGCGTCGACCTCGGCGCGGTAACCCATCCAGGCGAAGATCCCGATGGCGATCAGGATCGACGGCACGGTCGTCACCAGCATCGCGCGGATGTGGGTGTAGAGGTCGGTGCCGGCGACCGTCGGCGAGAGGTTGGTCGTGTCCGACAGCGGCGACATCTTGTCCCCGAAATAAGCGCCGGAGATGATCGCCCCCGCGGTCGCCGCCGTCGACAGGCCCAGCACTTCGGCGATGGCGATCAGCGCGACGCCGATCGTCCCCGCCGTGGTCCACGAGCTGCCGATGCTGATCGAGATCAGGCCGCAGATGAAGACGCAGGCGAGGTAGAACCACTCCGGATTCAGCAGCTTGACGCCGTAGTAGGTCAGGGTCGCCGTCGTCCCCGCCATGCTCCACGTCCCGATCAGCGCCCCCACCGCCAGCAGGATGAAGATCGCCCCCATCGCCGAGGAGATGCCCTCGACCGCGTGCCTGCCCACCTCCGGCAGCGTGTGCCCGTTCTTGCGGGCGATCATCCCCGCGAAAAAGGCACAGAAAATCAGCGCGACCTGGAACGGCCCCGCGGTCGCGTCCCCATCGTACAGCACCTGCGCCAGGACGACGAGCAGGATCAGCAGCAGGATCGGCGCGGCCGCGTCGAGATACGACGGCGGCTTGATCTCACGAACAGGCTTTCCCGCCTTGTCCATGTCGAACCCTCCCCCTAGCTCGCCGACTTCTTCGACCCCTTCGCGCCCTTGGCGCCTTCGCTGCCACCTGCACCGCGCCTACGCCGGATCGCGCACAATCGGGCAGGTCATGCAA
>CAZCJG010000053.1:0-17484 GCA_964498575.1 uncultured Anaerolineales bacterium
TATACATCTCCGGCCCTGGAAAACTCCAAGTTCAGCTGAGGCTAAACACCCCAACAACCCGTGGGCCGCGGGCACCTCGCGCCGATCACCGAAGTCATGGCCTAACTACTCGAAGACTCGACCGGGATTGTCACTGCATCCGGGACCATTTGCTATGCAATTGTCACTCTACCAAGGACAAATCCGGTCGGCCGGTCCGTGCTACTTCTCGGGCAGCCATTCCTGCCGCAGCAGATCGGCGGGGATGGATGCGAAGTGCGGATCGCGATGGACCAGCACCGCGCCCTGCTCAGCCGCGGTGGCGGCGATCAGGGCATCGATGAGGGGCAAGCGCGCCGCGGCCGAACGCCGCAGCTCAATCGCCCTGAGCACCACCGGCAACGAGACCGGCGCCAGCGCCGACGCCATCTCGGACAGGCGGTGCCATATTTCCTCGAAGGCGGGTTCCGCCCCCTCGGCGCGCAGCCGGCTCCAGAGCTCGGCCGCTGTCAGGACACTCAGGACCACCGGCGTTCGCTCTTCGGACAAGATGTCGCGGACGCGCTCGGCGCCCGGTTCGCCGAAGTAAAACGCCAGCACCGCGGAGGAGTCCAGGAGGTGCTTCACGTTCCTGGACTGCCCGCGTCTTCCGCCTCCTCCGCTTCTTCCACCCGCTCTGCGATCAGGTCGCGGACTGGATCGGAGCCGGATCGCAGGTACTTCCGCCCGGCGCCCATCAAGTCCGCGGCCAGCCGTGCCCTGGTCGGCAGGGGGGTGGCTATCAAGGTGCGATCTGGCCCGATGACCCACTCCAACTGAGTCCCCGGCGCCAATTCCAGCGCCTTGACGATTTCCGCCGGAAGCGTGACTTGGTTCTTGCCTGTGATGGTCGTGATCATGATCCCAGTATAATTCAAGGCGGCCGATGCGTCAAGGAATTTCCTGCCTCAAGGAACCACCGGCGCACTGCGCCGTCGCGTCGGTCGCCCGGTCGATGTCACCTCGGCTCCTCCCCCGCGCAATCAGCCCCGCCTTCTCCGCCCGTTCGCGATACCTGGACACCGTCCGCGTAGTGACCTCCGCGGCGACCGACCGGCTGCCCGCTGACCCGGACCTCGCGCCCTACGCGGCACGCCTAGCTCCTGAATGGTGCACCATGTTGCCAGTCCCCGCTTGGCTTCGTGCGGCCGCGATATCGTGATCCCGGTCCACGGCGACGGGTCCTTCGAGCGGATCGATATTCACACCACAGTCCCGCTAGGGTTTCGCTGGCCGGCTACTGTGGAACGGCGGGCGTGAGGGTGCTATCATGTTCCTGATCCTCTTGCCCTTCGCACCGTCTTCGGGTGGGGCTTCTCGCTACCATCCGGGCAGCTCCCGGCCTTGGAACCCGGTAGACCTGAGTGTGTTGGGCTGGAGCGGTCTGCCCTATCCCTGGCCGACGGAGGATGATCATGTCCCGGTTGCGCTTCAACATCTCAATGTCGCTCGACGGCTACATCGCCGGCCCCGATCCAAGCGAGGAGAACCCGCTCGGCACCGGCGGCGAGCGCCTGCACGAATGGGTGATTCCGCTGGCTGCCTGGCGTGAGCCTCATGGTCTGGAGGGCGGCGAAGTCAACGCGAGCTCGGCCGTTGTCAGTGAGAAGACGGCCGGCATCGGCGCCGTGATCATGGGACGGAACATGTTCGGCGGCTCGCCGGGCCCCTGGGACCCGGCGAACCCCTGGAACGGCTGGTGGGGCGACGAACCCCCCTTCCACAGCCCGGTCTTTGTCCTCACGCATCACCCGCGCCCGCCGCTTGCGCTGAAGGGCACCACCTTTTACTTCGTCACCGACGGCATCGAGTCGGCCCTGGCTCAGGCGCGGCGGGCGGCCGAGGGTCAGGACGTTGCCCTTGGCGGTGGGGCCGGCGTGGCCCGGCAATATCTTGCCGCCGGCCTGCTGGACGAGATGGAGCTGCACCTCGTTCCCGCCCTCCTCGGTGGCGGCGTGCGGCTCTTCGAGGGCCTCGGTGATGACCTGCACGGGCTCGCATTCGACCGCACGGTCGCCGCACCCGACGTGACGCACCTGCGTTTCACGCGGCGCTAGCGGTACGATCCGCGAGCTTAGCGGGGCCCGGATCGATCGCGGCCGGACCGTTGACGCATAAGGACCATCCGCTCACGGCGCGGCCGTGCCCGCGTCGCCGAGATCCCGCGCGGCGCCCCGCGGTTCCGCCGCGGCGCGCGCATCCAGGTCGAGACGGTAGGCGCGGCTCAGGCGCCGCCGGAAGACGACACCGACGACCAGGGTGAGCACGATCGTCGCGATCAGGGCCGCGAGGACGCGGGATTCGCCCTCCACGAGGCTCGCGACGATGCCGTCGGTGTTGTTGCTCCGGTTGAAGATCGTGTGCAGGAGCCCCACCGCGAACACGCTGTCCTGGGTCCCGCGCAAGAACTCGCCGAGCATCACCCGCACCACCGAGGCGAACACGAGCAAGCCGAGCATGCCGACGACGACGGATGCGGCCGTGAACTCGCCGATGAACTGGAGCGGCATGTGGATAAAGGCGAACGGGATCGCGCTCAGCACCGCGGCGGCGAAGAAGTTGTGGCGTCGCTCCAGGCGCGTCTGTACGAAGCCCGCCCAGGCGGTCTCCTCCCAGAGGTTGATCAGCAGGAAGCCGATGAGCAGGCCGCCGAGCTCCCCAATGAAGAGCGATGCGGGGTCGATGGGCCTCAGCGTGTCGCCCAGGAGCAGCGCGAACGCGATGGTCAGGACCGGCAGGCCGAAGAGCACGAGCAGCCACCACCCCAGGCCGAAGCGCCAGCGCAAGGCGCGGCGAAGCAGGGTGCGGACCCCCGCGCGCCCATCCGCCGCCCAGGTCACCCAGAGCGTCGCCGGCAGCATCACCCCCATCACCATCAGCAGCGCGGCGAGGCGCTCCGCGTCCAGGCCGATCATGCCGGCCAGCGCACCGCCGGGGATGGCGCCGCGATCGGCCAGGATGGGCAGCGCCATCAGCGGGTAGCCGATGCCGAACAACAAGAGCAGGAAGGCCGCCACCGGGTGCCGGGCCGCCCAGCCCCGCAAGCCTCGTCGTGCGTCGTCGTCCGGTGTCGGCAGGGTCATCGGGGAGGTCCTCTCGGAGTCATGATCATGGTTCAGGGCCGGCTGTTGACGGCGAGCCGCCCGGATCCGGGCCCGGAGCGGGGCCCAGGCGAGAGTGTAGCCAATGACCCGCCCGCGAGTCAACCCCTCCTGTTCCCTGGGCTGCCGTGACAGGTGAACCCGGGTGTCCGCCGCCGGCGGGTCGCTTGACGGGGCTGCAGCGCAGTGGTAGAGTGACGACCTGAAAGCCACGCTTCCCATCCAACCAGAGTGAGGTGAGAGACATTGTCCGATCGAGGGCACGTCTTCGTCGTGGACGACGACGCGAGGAGCGGTGACGTTCCCCAACAGATCCTCCGCAAGCAAGCCGAGCAGAAGTTCCGCTCGGTCACCGAGTCGGCCATCGACGCCATCATCTCCGCCGACCACATGGGTAGGGTCGTGAGCTGGAACCGCGCCGCCAGCCGGATCCTGGGCTACACGGAAGACGAGGTGATGGGCCAGGACCTCGAGCTGATCATCCCCGAACGCTTCCACGCAGCGCATCACCAGGGCATGGCGCGCTTCACCCAAACCGGGGAAGCCCACATGATCGGCACCACCGTCGAGCTGGCGGCACGGACCAAGGCCGGGCACGAGCTGCCGATCGAGCTCTCCCTCTCGACCTGGACGGAACGCGAGGAGCGCTATTACGCCGGGATCATCCGCGACATCAGCGAGCGGAAGCGCGCCGAGGAAGCCCTGCGCCAGAGCGAAGGGGCCCTGCGCGAGAAGAAGGAGGAGCTGGAGCGCAAGAACGCGGAGCTGGAGGAGACGCTCAGGCGGCTGGGCGAGATGCAGAACCAGTTGCTCATCCAGGAGAAGCTGGCCTCGCTCGGGCGGCTCAGCGCCGGGATGGCGCATGAGCTGAACAATCCCGCTTCCGCCGCCCAGCGCGGCGCCGCGCAACTGCAGTCGACCTTGTCCGGCTTGCACCGCGTCCAGCTTCGGATGGACTTGCTCCACTTCGACCCGCCTCAGGTGGGCACGCTGCTGGCGCTCGACGAGCGTGCCAAGGCGCGCGTCGCCAAGCCGACCTCGCTCAGCGCCCTGGCGCGCAGCGATCGGGAAGCGGCGCTGGAAGGCTGGCTGCATGCGCGCGACATCAATACCACCGGCGAGCTGGTGCAGTCGCTGGTCAGCCTGAGCTACGACGGGGCGGACCTGGAGGCCTTGGCGCAGGACTTCACGGCGCAGCAGCTCGCGGTCGTGCTCGATTGGCTGAACCTCAAGTTCGTGATCTACAGCCTGGTCTCCGAGATCGGCCACGGCGCCGGTCGCATCGTCGAGCTGGTCAAGGCGCTCAAGACCTATACCTACATGGACCGGGCGCCGGTCCAATCGGTCGATGTGCGCGAGGGCCTGGACAGCACCTTGATCATCCTGCACAACAAGCTGAAGCAAGGCGTCACCGTCATCCGGGAGTACGCCGACCACCTGCCCGTCATCGAAGCCTACGCCGGCGAGCTCAACCAGGTGTGGACGAACCTCATCGACAACGCCATCGACGCGATGGAAGGCAAGGGCACGCTGATCGTGCGGGCCTACCCGGAGGATCGCTGGGTGGTGGTCGAGATCGAGGACAGCGGCCCCGGCATCCCCGAGGCGGATCTGTCGAAGATCTTCGATCCCTTCTTCACGACCAAGCCGCCCGGGCAAGGCACCGGCCTGGGGCTGAACATCAGCCGCAACCTGATCGTGCAAAACCACGCGGGCCAGCTCGGCGTGAGATCCGGGCCGGGCGGCACCTGCTTCACGGTCCGGCTCCCGATGGATGCCCACCCCACGGATGACCCCACGGACGGTAGGCGGGGCGGGCCACACCAGAGAGGAGCCGAGGCCCGTGGCTAAGCCGATCATCCTCACGATCGACGACGAGGTGCACGTGCTCAACGCGATCGCGCGGGACCTCCAGGCGCGTTATCAGGCGGACTACCGGATCGTCAAGGCGCGGTCGGGCGACGAGGCGCTGGAGGCGGTGCGGGAGTTCAAGCGGCGGAACGAGCCGGTCGCCCTCCTCCTGGCCGACCAGCGCATGCCGTCGATGAGCGGCATCGAGCTCCTGGCGGAAGCGATCAAGCTCTATCCGGAAGCTAAGCGCGTACTCCTCACCGCCTACGCCGACACGGACGCGGCGATCGCCAGCATCAACGCCATCGGGCTGGACTATTACTTGATGAAGCCCTGGGATCCGCCCGAGGAGCTGCTGTATCCGGTGCTGGACGAGCTGCTCGAGGATTGGCTGGCCACCGTGCCGATCCCCTTCGACGGCATCCGGGTCGCCGGCACGCAGTGGTCCGCCGGCGCCCACGCCGTCAAGGACTTCCTCGCCCGCGGCCAGATCCGTTATCAGTGGCTGGACGTCGAGCGCGACCCGGAGGCAAGAGCGCTGGTCGAAGCGACCGCCGAGGACGGGCCGCGGCTGCCGATGGTGTACTTCCCGGACGGCAGCGTGCTGGCCGATCCGGACCTGCGCGCCCTCGCGGAAAAAGTGGGCTTGAGACGCCCCGCCGCGCGGCCCTTCTACGACTTGATCATCGTCGGCGCCGGCCCGGCGGGGCTGGCCGCGGCGGTTTACGGCGCATCCGAAGGTCTGAACCCGGTCGTGATCGAGAAGGAGGTCGCCGGTGGGCAGGCCGGCACCAGCGCGCGGATCGTGAACTACCTTGGGTTCCCGAAAGGCGTAAGCGGCGCCGAGCTGGCCCGGAAGGCGAAGGACCAGGCACTGAGCCTGGGCGCCGAGATCCTGACCGCCGAAGAGGTCACCGGGGTGCGGGTCGAGGACCCCTACCGCATCGTGACCCTCGGCGACGGCAGCGAGCTGAGCTGCCGGGCCTTGATCATCGCCACCGGCGTCAAGGTCCGCACGCTGCGGGTGCCGGGCATCGACGCCTTCGTGGGCGCCTCGGTCTACTACGGCACCGCCGTCTCGGAGGCCGCCAATTACAGGGGCAAGAAGGTCTTCGTCATCGGCGGAGCCAACTCGGCCGGCCAGGCGGCCGTGTACCTCTCCCGCTTTGCCAGCGAGGTGTCGATGCTGGTCCGCGGCGAGTCGTTGCAGCGTGGCATGTCGAGCTACTTGATCGACCAGATCGGCCGGACCGAGAACATCTCGGTGGTGGTCAACACCGAAGTGATCGCCATGGCCGGCACCGACCATCTCGAAACCATCACCTTCGGCCACCGGAACACGGGGGTGACCGAAACGCAACCGGCGGATGCGGTGTTCGTCTTCGTCGGCGCGGTTCCGGCCTCCGACTTCGTCGCGGGCGTCGTCGAGCGCGACGCCGAAGGCTACATTTGCACCGGTCCCGCTCTCGCCCGGAACGGCCGCCGACCCAAGGGCTGGAAGCCCAAGCGCGATCCCTTCCTGCTGGAGACCAGCGTGCCCGGCATCTTCGCCGCCGGCGACGTGCGGCACGGCGTGCTGCGGCGCGTCGCATCAGCCGTCGGCCAGGGCGCGATGGCCGTCAGCCTCGTCCACCAGTACCTCGAAACCGTGTAAGGAGATGACCACCGATGAACGACACCCAGAAGTCCTACCCTGTCACCCACACCGACGCCGAGTGGCGCGCCCTCCTCAGCCCGGAGCAGTACGCGGTGCTGCGCGGGCACGGGACCGAGACACCCGGGAGCTGTGCCCTGCTGCACGAGAAGCGACCTGGCACCTTCACCTGCGCCGGCTGCGGCAGCCCGCTCTTCGAGGGCAAGGTGAAGTTCGAGAGCGGCACCGGCTGGCCGAGCTTTAACGAGCCGCTCCCGGGCGCGGTGGAAACCTCGGCCGACCGCGGCTTCGGCATGGTCAGGACCGAGGTCCATTGCGCGACCTGCGGCAGCCATCTCGGCCACGTCTTCGACGATGGTCCACCCCCGACCTATCTGCGCTACTGCATCAACGGTGTGGCGATGGACTTCAGCCCGGCGTGACGCGGAGTGGCAATCGTCCGTTCCTTCGCCGTTGCCGAGCTGGGTCAATCCTGATACCATGCTTTAGCACTGCCGGGGCCGTGCTCTGCGGCGCCCTACCGAGGATCCATGAAGCATACGGTCTGATTCTGCTGGTCGACCTGATCGCCTTCGCGGCAAGCGAAGTCGCCGCCGGCCTGGAATCGGCGCTCCTCGTGCACATCGCACGCCAGGACGTCATGTTGTACGAGCTCGTCCAGGCGGTGATCGTACCGCGCTGGGCGGCGGGCGAGACGACGCTGTTGCGCGGAGATGCGCAGCGCTCCCTCGACGAGGCGGAGCTGGACCGGCTCGTGCACGCCGGCTACGCCAAGCAGGGGGGCGAGCACTACCGCTTCAGGTGGCCGGCGCGGCAAGGCCGGTTTGGACGGCAAGACGACCGCCAAGTACGTCGCGGTGTTCGAGCTGATGGTGGATGGGCGGTGCTCACCGAGGGGGCGAAGCGGGGGCGACGATGAGCGGTCCGTCGTGCGGGCTGCCCTCGGGCAAGTATACCCCGCTGCATCGAGCCGCTCGTCTTCCGGCGACAGCGCCGCGGTGGGGGGTGCCATGCCCTTCGCCAATCGTCGGGGTGGACCTGCCGCGGAACGGCGATCCGGCGCTACCGCCGGCCGGGCGCAGGGCCGGCGGAGCCCGATCGCATGCGCTGCAGACGATCCGCCAGCCCGGGCGTGGCCCGGCCCACTGCCGCGAAGTGATCGTCGACGGACTGCTCCCGCCGCTCGCGCGCCGCTTCGATCCATGACCAGTACAGCCGATATTCCCAGCGACCGATGATCGCCGCCATGCCTGCCGCCGCCAGCGAAACAAAGACGACAAGCTCGGTCGAGGTCGGATCGCCGGCCGCGCTCGACAGGGGCGTGATCCCGGCCCGCCCAATGGTCGCCGCCTCGATCGCCAACCACCCGTCTTGCAGCGCGATCAACCAGAAGCCGAGCGCGACCACAGCCATCACGCTGCTGATCACCATGACCGACACGGCCAGCAGGAAGGACACGGTGTGGCGGTTGCGTCCGGTCGGCAAGGAGGCGGACTTCCAGAAGAACGCCGCGTCGAGCCCCGCATCTGCCCCGCTGGTGGCATAAAAGCGCTTGATCATGTTCATCGCCACGGCGGCATCCTCCCACGCCGCCCGCAGCCGGGCGAGCTGGAGCAGGGTGGTCAACCCGACGAAGCCGAGGACACCGAAGAGCGCCGCGAACACCAGATTGACCGACACCGCCGACGCACCATCAAGCTTGGCGCCGAACACCGCCCCGATCACCGCCCCGACCGACACCAGGAAGTAGCTCGACACCCGCGCCCGATCCTCGTTGGCCTGGAAGGCCGCCTGGGCGACATAGTTGAACTCGGCGCTGAGGATGGCGTTGGGGTCGAGCGGGGTGGGGGTCGCATCAGGCGTAGGCATGGTGATCTCCGGTCGAGGGTAACCGCTCATCTGTGCCCCAGCATGGGCCAGCGATTAGGATTCGCGCCTACCATCACAAAGCCGGACTTCGCCGGCTATTCACGTGAACGTTCGGCGCCCAGCCCGCACAGGCGGGCTTCGTAATGGTAGCAGCGAATTCCATTCGCCAGGCTACGCGACCGGCCGTCGCGGGCCGGCGCAGTTGACCGCGTGCGGCGCGGGGGCTATCATCCGAACCATCCATGCGCATCATGATCATCGGCGCGGGCGGCCAGCTCGGGCGCGCGCTGCAACGACGGGCCGTCGGTCATACGCTGATCCTGCACGGCCGCGACAGCCTGGACATCTCGGACCTCCGCGCGCGCGAGGTCATCGCCGCGACTGAGCCCGACGTCGTGATCAACGCCGCGGCGGCGACCGATGTCGACGGCTGCGAGAGCAACCCGGAGGCGGCTTATCGCGTCAACGCGCTCGGCGCGCGCAACGTCGCGCTCGGCGCCGCGCGCGCCGGCGCCGACCTGGTGCAGATCAGCACCGACTTCGTCTTCGACGGCGCGAAGGGCGAGCCTTACTGGGAGTTCGACCGCACCGACCCCATCAGCGTCTACGGCGCCTCGAAGCTGGCCGGCGAGGAGCTGGTGCGCACGGTGCACGACCGGGTCTACATCGCGCGCACCGCCTGGCTCTACGGTGTCGGCGGGCGGAGCTTCGTCACCCGGATCCTCGAGCTCGCCACCACACGGCCGAAGCTGGAGGTGGTCGATACCGAGATCGGCAACCCGACCTTTTGCGACGACCTGGCGGATGCCATCCTTGCCCTGGTCACGACCGGCGCGTTCGGCGTCTACCACCTGGTCAACGAGGGCGCCTGCACGCGCCACGCCTTCGCCCGCGCCATCCTGGCGCTCGCCGGCCGGCCGGACTATCCGATCCACGCGGTCGATCACTTTTCACGGCCCGCCCGGCGCCCGGCCAACGCCGCCCTGCGCAACTTCGCCGCGGCCGAGCTCGGTATCCGGCTGCCCCCCTGGCGCGATGGGCTGGCGCGCTTCTTCGAGCGCCAAGCGGTCGCCGCCGGCTGAGGCGCGCGCGAATGCCGGCATCACGGGCACACCGCTCGGTCGCCTGGAGTCGGCCCGGCTGATGGCTCGATCAGCGTTCCGCGAGAAGATCGACATGGCGATCTTCGGGCTGGTGCCGGACTTCGTGCGGGCCAGCATCCGGCTGGGCGGGTTCGACCCGGCGCGGGGGGCGCGGGCGGCCGCGGCGCTGCTCGCGCGTACCGACACGCCCGCGAGCCGGGTGGCGCACGATCCCCACCTGGCGGCGTGGCGGGCGGCCTACCGGCAGGTCGGCCTGCCGGAGGATGTCGAGCCGCCGCCGGCGGTGCTCGCCGCCTGGGCCACCCTGCCGGGCGGCATCCCATCCCAGGGCGCGCTGGCGGACTTGGTCCACGCCTTCAGCCTCCAGCGCCGCGTGCCGATTGCCGCCTACGATATCCGCCGAATCCAGGGCGACCTCTGGCTGCGCCCGAGCCGCGGCTGCGAACACTATCTGGCGATCGGGTCCGACCAGCCGATCTCCCCGCCGCTCGGCGAGATCATCCTGGTCGACAGCGGCGAGGAGGTCTTCGCCCGCGCCTGGCATGGCCGGCAGGGACGGCCGGCGGTCGTGACGCCGACCAGCGACGAGGTTCTCGTCCACGTCGACCTCCTGCCCCCGCTGGCCGCCCAGGCCGCCGCGCTCGCCGAAGCCCTGGTCCGCCTGCTCACCGGCTTCCTCGGCGGCGAGGCCGACCTGTGCTGGCTGACCTGGGATACGCCGGAGGCCACGTGGCCACCACCACCGCCAGCCGCGTGACTCTCGCGATAAACCTCGCGACTCCCGCGACAAGCCTCGTGACGATTGCGACGAGCCGTGACTCCTGCTGCTAGCCTCGCGACGCCCGTTGCGACCGTTGTGATCCCAAGCTGGAACGGCGCGCACTTCCTCGATCCGTGCCTGGCGGCGCTCGACGCGCAGACCATCGGCGGCCTGAGCTCCGGCGCCTTCGAGATCGTAGTGGTCGACAACGGCTCGACCGACGACACGGCCGCGGTCCTGATGCGCTGGCCGACTGTCCGTGTGCTGCGCTTCCGGGTCAACCGCGGCTTCGCGGCGGCGGTCAACGCCGGCATCCGCGCGGCGCGCGCGCCGGTCATCGTCCTGCTCAATAACGACACCGAGGTCGATCCCGGTTGGCTGGCGGCCCTGCTCGCCGCGCTGGAGGCCCATCCCGAAGCCGGCATGGCCACGTCGAAGGTCCGCCTCTTCGACCGGCGCGACGTGCTGCACACCACGGGCGACCGGGTGGACCTGGCCGGCTGTCCGTCCAACCGCGGGGTCTGGGAGATCGACCGAGGGCAGTGGGACGCGGCGCGGAACGTGTTCGGCGCCAATGCCGCCGCCGCGGCCTACCGCATGGCGCTCTTCGACGACGTCGGGCTATTCGACGAGGTGTTCGGGAGCTATGTCGAGGATGTCGACCTGGCCTGGCGCGCGCGCCTGGCGGGTTGGAGCTGCGTTTACGTTCCCGAAGCGCTGGTCTACCACCACCTCAGCGCCACCGGCGGCGGCGCGCTGGCGAGCTACCTGGTCGCGCGCAATCGCGTCTGGCTGATCGCCCGCAACTATCCGGCGCGCCTCCTGGCCAGGCATCTCGGCCGCGTGGCGCGGCGCCAAGCGGCCTTCGCGCGCGACGCCCTGGCCGCCTGGCGCGGCGCGGCCGCCCGCGCTACCCTGCGCGGGCAACTCGTCGGACTGCTCACCTGGCCGCGGATGCTCGGCGCGCGGCGGCGAATTCAAGCGGCACGGCGGGTCGGCGATGTCGAGATGGAACGGATGCTGGGGGTGGAGGGCGAGTCCCACGGGTAAGGGCAGCCTGTGGCTGCCCTTACATCAGACCATCGGTGGTTGTGAATCCGCAGACGGGGGTGCCTATACCCGCACCGTGCGCAGCCGCCAGCCGCCCAACAGCAGGGCCGCCGCGACGAGGATCACCGCCAGCACGTCCTGTACCGGATCACCGGTGGTCGGCAGCTTGTCGGGCTTCTCGCCGGCCTTGGCGTCCGGCTTGGTGCCGGCCGGGGCGCCCGACGCCGCCGTGCCGGTCGGCATGGCGCTTGCCCCGGGCGCCGCGGTCGCGGCGCCCGTCGCCTTCGTCGCGTCCGGGCTGGCCTGGGCGGCTTGCTTGGCCGTGGCGCCGGAGCCGGCTGGCGCGGCCACCTCTTCGACACTGCGCAGCGCCACGTTGAACAGCGGCTCGCCGGTCGGGTTGTCGACGGCGGGATCCTGCTCGGCCGTGATATAGAGCTTGGCCACCAAGTAGTCGACGGCCGCGCCGGGCAGCTTGAGATCGCTGTTCAACGCACCGATGTTGTGGCGGACACCGTCCATGTCGACCGCCCAGGTGACCCAAGCCGTTGCGTTGGGGAACTTGGACAGGTCCATCGCCTCGGCCGCCGGCGAGAGGTCGACCGTGATCATGTAGTTGCCTTCACCTTGCGAGCGGACGATATCCACCGTGCCGCGCGCCTTCTCGCCCGGCATCGCTTCCGTCGGGCGCAGGCTCAATCCGATGATGTCTTGGGCATGCGCGACCGTGGCCGCAAGGCCGAAGAGCAAGCCAAATAGCGTGGCTGTGAGCAAGAGTGACTGACGCATGGGAAATGCCTCCTCAGGAATCTCGATCGCCTGTGCCCGCGCAGGGCGCATCTAAAAGGGGGTCCTTAACTTAACAACTAGTTTACCACGCTTGCCTGCTAAATGCAACCATAACCGCAAGCGGACCGGCCGCCAGCTCGGTGACCTTGACTTTCGATCGTTCCAAGCTATGCTGAACACATGTCCGAGAACCCGCGTCTGGACGGCGGTGCCGTCGAGCTGAAAGCCGGGCCTGAGATCAACCTGCCAGACGAGGTGCTCCAGCCAGCGCTGTTCGACATCCCCATTGCGCTGCCGGCCATCGCGGCCGAGCAGGCGGAATCAACCGCAACCATGCCCGCGCCCGGGGGGGCGCCTGCGTCCGTGCCCGCGCCGGGAGTAGTGCCCGCCTCCACACCGGGCGGCGCGCCCGTTCCCGCGCCGGGGCCGGGGACCGCCCTGGCTGTCGCCGCCGCCGGGTTCGACGACCATCTGGCGCGCCTGGGCAAGACCGCCAACACGCGGCGCGGCTTCGCCAGCGACCTCCGGCTCGTGGCGCAGTACCTCGGCGCGGACCGGGCGATCGGCACGATCGGCGCCCCGGATCTCGATGCCTTCCTGGTGTGGTTGCTGAAGTACAGGGGCCCGGCGTGCAGCCCCAAGAGCTACGCGCGGCGGGTGACGACGATCAAGGTCTTCTTCGCCTGGCTGGCCGAGTCCGGCGCGATCCCCGCCGACCCGGCCCGCGGGATCGTCCATCGCCGCGCCGAGCCGCCGCTGCCGCAGGTGCTGTCGGACGGCGAGGTCGCCCGACTCTTGGCGGAGGCCCAGGCGCGCCTGTCGGCCAGCCCGCCGGACCCGCGCCCGGTGCTGCTGCTGCGCCTGTTGCTGGACACCGGGCTGAAGAAGGGCGAGCTCACCCGCCTGCGCGCCGCCGACCTCGCGCCCGAAGCCGACCCGCCGACGCTCCTGGTGCGCTACGACGACCCGCGCTGGCAGGACAAGGAGCGGCGGGTGGCCTTCAGTCCGCAGGTTCGACCGCTCCTCGGCGCCTACCTGGCGCGGTATCAGTGTGGCGATCGCTTGTTCGGTTGCACCGACCGCAACCTCGAATACATCCTGGCCGACCTGGTGCGCGCGGCGGGCCTGCCGGCGCATATCGGCTTCGAGACCCTGCGCTGGACCAGCGCCTTGCGCACCTGGCGCGCCGGGGTCGATCCCGAGCTGCTGCGCGCGCAGCTCGGCCTGTCGCCGATCACCTGGGCCACCACCGAGCGCAAGCTCGAGCTGCTGGATAGCGGAAGCGGCGGCCGCGTCGAGCGCTACTTCGCGGCACCCGGCGCTTGAGGCGGGCGGCCTCCCGCCTCGGGGCGGACCCTCGACCGCGGTGGCTATCATCGACGGGCCGAGCGGTGTTGATTCGACCATCATCCTAGCCCGCCGAATCGCGCGGCGACCCTGGAGCACAACCCATGAGGCATCACCCGATCTCGCGTTTCGCCCGCGCCGCCGCCGCGCTGCTGGCCTGGCTGGTCGCCCCGGCGGTGCTGCTGGCGAGCGGCGCCGCAGCCGTCGCGCAACCCGCGCAAGCGCCGGCGGCCGACGCCTGCCCGCCTGACGCCGAGCTGTTCGACGCCGCGTGCGTCCACGACTTCTACTTCCACTTCGACAATGCCGACTGGGAGGCCGAGCTCGGCCGGACCGCGGAGCCGAACAACGTCCACGCCGACCTGAGCTACGCCGGCGAAACCTACGAGGACATCGGCCTGCGCATCAAGGGCCTGTCGTCGGCGCGGGTGCAGGGTCGCAAGAAGCCGCTCAACTTGACGATGGACGCCTTCGTGCCGGGCCAGCGGCTCCAGGGCTACGACAACCTGAACTTCAACAACGGCTTCGCCGATCCCTCCGGCATCCGCGAGATCCTGACCTACGACGCCCTGCGCGATCACCTGCCGACACCCAAGGCCGCCTTCGCCCGCGTGCACATCAACGGTGCCTACTTCGGGCAGTACCTCCTGGTGCAGCAGATCGAGCGCACCTACGTGCGCGAATGGTTCCCCAGCGTCGGCGGCCTCCTGATCAAGGCCGATGCGCCGGGCGGGTTCGGCCCGGGACCGGCCCTCGTCCAGGCCGGGATCCCGATCGGCGACGGTCTCGCGACCAGCGCTCCGGACGCGCGCGAGCAGGCGGCGGGCGCACAGGACGACTCGCAGGCGGCCAGCGCTCCGGGTGCGCGAATCGTGCGCACGCAGGACGCGCCGGCGCCGGACGCGCCGCAGCAAGGCGGCTTCGGCTTGCGCTCCAACCTGAGCTGGCTGGGCGAAAACCTGGCGAGCTATCGCCAGAACTACGAGCTCAAGACCAGCGCCGCCGGCGACAAGGGCTACACGGCGCTGCGCGAGCTGATCCGCGTGCTCGACGCGCCGGTGGCCAGCGGCGGCGTTTCAGATGCCGACTTCCCGGCGGCGATCGAGCGGGTGCTGGACGTCGACGCCGCGCTGTGGTACTTCGCGGCCAACAACCTGTTCCTCAACTTCGACAGCTATTACTTCGGCCACAACTACTTCCTGTACCAGTCGCCGACCGATGGGCGCTTCCAGGTGTTGCTCTGGGACACCAACATGAGCTTCGGCGCCTTCAACCTGCCCGGCGCCTCGCCCGGCGGCGGGACGGCCGGCATGGCGGCGGCCGATCCCTTGCACATGAGCACCGACGCCACCCGCCCGCTGCTCCGCCGCTTGCTGGCGGTGCCGCGCTACCGGGCGGACTACCTGGCGCATTTCCGGGACCTGCGCGACGCGGCCTTCGAGATCGAGGCTTTGTCCGCGGCGGGCACCGCGTATCACAACACCGCCCGGGATGCCGTCGAGGCCGATCCCAACAAGCTCTACAGCTTCGACGCCTTCCTCCAGAACCTCGGCGCCGACATCACCCAGCCCGGCGGCCGCGGCCAGGCCCGCGCCATCCCCGGCGTGCTGAGCCTGGCCCGTGCGCGCAGCGATTGGCTCGGCACGGCGGCGCTGCTCGCCGCGCCGGACCACCGCCTGGTCGCACAGACCCAGGACCCGCCGCAGCCGGCGAGCGCCGACGCGGTCGCGGTCACGCTCGAGTTCGCCGGTGCGGACGAGCCGGCCGCGGTCGAGCTGGTCTACCGGGTCGACGCCGGCCTGCCCGTCCGCCTGCCACTCGCGCGCGACGGACAGACCTGGACCGGCACGATCCCGTTTCAACCGGCCAGCGCCAAGGTGACCTACTACGCCCGCGCCGCCTTCGCCGACGGCCGCGCGGCCTTCCACCCGGCGGGCAACCTGCTGGATCCCTGGTCCTACCGCGTCCAGGCGCCCGACCTGCCGGTGATCCCGGGCGGCGACCTGGTGATCAACGAGCTGATGGCCGACAACGCCCGCACCGTCGCGGACGAGGCCGGCGAGCACGACGACTGGGTCGAGATCTACAACCGCGGCGGGAGCCCCATCGCGCTGGGCGACTACTACCTCAGCACCAATCCCGACCGTCCCTGGGCCTACCGCCTTCCGGACATGGCGCTGCCGCCGGGCGGCTACCTCCTGGTCTGGTGCGACGAGGACCTGTTCCTGGGCGCCGGCCACGCCGACTTCCGCCTGAGCAAGGGCGGCGAGACGCTCCTGCTCTCCACCCGCGACGCGATCGTCGACCAGGTGACCTCGCCCGCGCTGGCGACCGACCAGAGCTACGGCCGGCGCGGAGACGGGCTGGCGGACTGGGACCTGTGCGGGCGCGCCTCGCCCCGGGCGGCGAACGCCTGCACGGGCGCGGAGGAAGTGGGGGGGCGACTGTACTTGCCGGTGTTGGAACGGCCCAACTGATCCGTCGGAATCCCGCTGCCACCACCCTGCGTCAGGATCGACCATCCAACCCAAGTGAATGCCCTCTCCTGCGCAGCGGGGGAGGGCAGACTCAGCGCGCGCGGGATCAGCTATGCGGACTCTGATCAGCCTTGGCGCGCGCTGAGTCGGGAGGGGGTCACGCCGGCGCCGGACCCTCCAGCGCCAGCGCGCGCATCACCACCTTGCCGTCCTCGACGTCCACGACCACGTTGTCGCCGTCGCGGACCTCGCCGGAGAGCAGCTTTTCGGACAGGGGGTCCTCGATCAGGCTCATGATCGCCCGGCGCAAGGGGCGCGCGCCGAACTCGGGGTCGTAGCCCTCGTCAACGATCACCTCGCGCGCGGCGTCGGTGATGTCGAGCGCCAGGCTGTGCTCCTCCAGGCGCGGCTCGAGGCGGCGGATCTGGATGTCGACGATCTGGCGCAGGTCGGCGCGGGTGAGCGGGTGGAAGACGATCGTCTTGTCGATGCGGTTGAGGAACTCGGGCTTGAACAGCCGCTTGAGCTCGCCCAGCACCTTGTCGCGCATCTCGTCGTAGGCGTGCTGGAACTTGGCCTGCTCGTCCTTGCCCAGATCGAAGCCCAGCGCCTGTTGGCGGGTGAGCTGGGCCGCGCCGACGTTGCTGGTCATCAGGATCACGGTGTTGCGGAAGTCCACCTTGCGACCCTTGGCGTCCGACAGGTTGCCGTCCTCCATGATCTGGAGGAGCATGTTGAACACTTCGGGATGCGCCTTCTCGATCTCGTCGAGCAGGATCACCTGGTAGGGCCGGCGGCGGACCGCCTCGGTGAGCTGGCCGCCCTCGTAGTAGCCGACGTAGCCGGGCGGGGCGCCGACCAGGCGGCTGGCGGCGTGGCGCTCCATGAACTCGCTCATGTCGATCTGCAACAGCGCGTCCTCGCTGCCGAACATGAACTCGGCCAAGGCCTTGGCCAGCTCGGTCTTGCCGACGCCGGTCGGGCCGAGGAAGATGTACACGCCGATCGGCCGGCGCGGGTCCTTGAGGCCGGCGCGCGAGCGGCGCACCGCCTTGGAGATCGTCTCGATCGCCTCGTTCTGGCCGACGATGCGCGCGTGCAGCGTCTGCTCCATCTGCAGCAGCCGCTCGCTCTCCTCGCCCGCGATGCGCACCACCGGTACGCCGGTCCACATCGCCACCACTTCGGCGATGTCCTCGTCGTCGACCTGCAGGCCGGCGCCCGCGCCGCTGCGGAGCTGCTCCACCTGGTCCCACAGCTCGCGCTCGCGCTCGCGTAGGCGCACCGCCTCCTCGTACTGCTCGGCGGCGAAGGCCTGTTCCTTCTCGCTCTGCACCGCGTGCAGGTCCAGGAAGGCCTCGCGCAGGCCGGGCGTGTCGGGGATCTTGTACATGCGCACCCGGCTGGCCGCCTCGTCGACCAGGTCGATCGCCTTGTCGGGCAGGAAGCGGTCGGTGATGTAGCG